>NZ_JADGMM010000003.1:0-412925 GCF_020662275.1 Clostridioides sp. ES-S-0006-03 | reverse complement strand
TGCAGAAACAAAAGTTACATTAGTATTTACAGTAGAGCATACATCAAGTGGAAAAACAGCTGACACAGGAGAAATAGAGGTAACAGTACCAGCTAAGACAGCTGTAGATACAGACCAAGAAGCAGTAGATAATGAGGCATCAAAAATAACAAGTGTAACTGCACCAACACAAGATGCAACAACACTAACAATGCCATCAGTATCAAGTGGATATACTATATCAATAAAATCATCAACTAACGAAAATGTTATAAAGAAAGATGGTACAATAGTGCCACCAGATGCAGAAACAAAAGTTACATTAGTATTTACAGTAGAGCATACATCAAGTGGAAAAACAGCTGACACAGGAGAAATAGAAGTAACAGTACCAGCTAAGACAACAGTAAGAACTGTGTCCTCTTTATTAGGTAGAATAGCAGTAAATTTTTTTAATTTCAATAAATAAAACTAGTATATAAAATGGGCTGTAAGTAGATTTGTATAAAAACAAATTTACCTACAGCTATTTTGGTATACTAAATTAGCAAATTTTGAATAATATTCATATGAAAAATTAAAAAACTATGCCTTTAAAACTTCACATAATTTTCACATGAATTCTCTATTAAATTCACACACAAGAGTTATTATATAAACATAGAAGATAGTAAAAACTAGCTTAAAAACATAATATAATACCCTATATAGATAGTGGCAACTCTCCCTCACATCCTCAATTGTTGCCACTATTTTAATTTTTTGTATAAAACAAAAAACCCCACCATAAAGTGGAGTTTTTCATAAATCTCATCTAACCTAAGCCTTAAAACAAACAGAATTTTTACCTTCAAGCTCTCTATTTATCTTAGCAACCTTAATCTTAATCTTGTCCTTCAAAGGGATACACCCTATATTGCTTTCACTTCTCACATTAACACTTCCAACAAACTTACCAGAATCATTATAATACTTTGCAACACCAACAATATCTCCCTTATTGATAGGATAACTCATGCTCTTAAACACTATCTTAGGATTGATATTCTCATTATCTGAAACAACACCATATAAATCTTTATCTACTTTAACCTTTATCTTAAAATCATCAATACCATCGATACAAGGAGTTTCTATAGTATCTCCCTTATGAGCTATCTTCTTAGAATGGAAATTATCTTTACCATACTTCAATAAACTAGCAGAAGAAGAAATTCTACTCTTCTTATTACCATCACCAAGCACAACACCTATTAATCTATGATTTCTTTCATTTTTAGCATCTTTAGGAACCATCATAGAAAATGCAAAACAATATCCAGCATTATCTGTATAACCTGTCTTTATTCCATCTACACCAGGAACTGAAACAAGTAGAGGATTTGTATTGTAGTGTGTAAAATCCTTTTTAGTATCATTATAAACTTGCATAGTAGTTATTCTAGTAACCTGACTTTCATAATGGTCATACATATACTTTCCAAGAGTAACTATATCATGAGCTGTTGATATGTTTTCTATAGGAGGCTCTTTACGTTCTGGGTCAGTATATCTAGGAAGACCATTTGGATTAAAATAATACGTATCATGCATTCCTATTTCTTCAGCTTTCTTATTCATCATATCTACAAAACTCTTTTCATCTTTACCAATGTATTTTGCTATGGCCATAGCTGCATCATTTCCAGAAACAAGCATAAGACCCTGCATAAGCTCTCCTAGAGGTATTTCATCTCCATCTTTAAGCTTACAAGTAGAACCTCCAACAGAAGCTGTAGACTTGTCTATTTTTACTATATCAGTTTCTTTAACTTGATTCTTATCTACTGCCTCTATTGCAAGTAAAAATGTCATCATCTTACTTAAGCTAGCTAGAGGCATTTTTTCGTCGCTATTTTTTTCAAATAATATTCTTCTAGTATCTTGGTCTATAAGCAATGCCGCCCTTGACGAATTTGGGACTGGTGGATTATCTGCAAATGAGAATCCAGGTGTTATAAATGTAAAAATTAATGCAAGTATTGCTAAGTATTTTATTTTTCTTTTCAAAATTTCATCCTCCATTTCATATACTAATTATGTGCGCAAGATAGGAACTATCAGTTTTATTTATTTAGATATTCATTAATCATATCTATTATATAAGCAATTTCCTCATCTGGTATCGAAATATTAAAGTAAGCTTCAGTTGTTTTAAAAGCTTCTCGTATTAATTCATATAATTTATAATTTTTACCAATTAAATCAGTAATGTTATTATATGGAAAAGTTGTATTTTTAAAACATCTTTCTATCATAAAAGAGCAGTGTAATATATATCCAAGTTTAAATTTACTCTTAAGGTCTTTGTCTATTAACTCTATTATTGAAAATAATGATGAATTAACATAGTTGAATAATTTAACTGAGTCCAATAATTCTAAGTTCTGAGACATAAAGTTTATTATTAAGCTGTTATATGATAGATTTGTTTCCTTTATATTAGTAATAATGTTGGCATTGAATGTACCTTCTATTATCTTGTTTAACATATCAAGCCCATATCCATTTAGAAGTTCTTCTATGTGTATAAATGGAGTGTTAGCAACATTAAAGTCTACACTACCAACAACTGCTAAAATTTTAGTATTACTAAATTTATTCCTATACATTTTAAAACTCTCTATATTATGAGGAACTAAGTTAATATTGTATTTATTAATATTTTTAAGTGAAGAATTTATAAAGTCTGCAACTTTCATAGCTGAACCATAACCTGTTATACAAGTAGTTATTATAACATAATCTCTTGATTTTTCAGGGTAATCTATTTCTGATGAGTCAATTGCAGCTCGTCCAATATATGGATTTAAAGAGCTTAAAGAGTTAGCTAACTCATCTAAGGTCATTTCCGGTAGAGTACTTTTTCTTACTGCTTCCAAAACTATTGGAGTAGACACCATTTCAATAGAGCGTGTTTTAATCTTTGTCTTTTCTGAAATAAGTTCTCCAAAAGCTATGAGAGAGCCCATATCTGTTAAAAGGAGTACTCCCTTACCTTTATCACATTCTTTTACCAATTCTATAGCTTTGTCAAGTATAGTACTTACTTTCACATCCAAAGGCATATCAATTGCATTACAATGGTTTGTACCAAGTAGTGAATTGGCTACATCACACATACTGCTAGCTGTTGAATTTCCATGAGCAAGTATTATAACTCCAATACTTTCAGTGTGATTATTAGGCTCAAGGTATGTACTATTTAGAAACATAGATATAAATTTTACTTCATCTTTGGGTAAAGATATCTGTAGGTCATTTTCAATTATACTTAAAACTATTTTAGCTATATTTAAATCTTTCTCTAAGAAAATTTTATCATTATATAGATTGTACTTAGGATTATATGTATCCTGGTTTATATTTTCTATTAGAGCACTTATATGCATTGAAAGAGCAACATAAGTCTGTTTTGTATATTTATTTCTAGATATTTTTTCAGCTTCTTTTAAAGAGTGTTCAACAGCATAGTAAATCTTTGGGTTGATTACTTTAAAAATCTCATTACTTGTATAATCAGAATGAGTCACTGATGATACTGAAAGTAATTTTGTAGAGTATTTCTCCATATAATTTATAAACATACTCCTTATATCATTTTCTAGATAAGGAATCTCTGTAGAGTATCTAAATCCATTGTTTGATGTATCTATATTGTATTTAGATAGTTCTTTTGTATACTCAACTTCTAAGTTATTACCATTGAATTCATAAAAAAGCATATAATCAAGTTCTGATAATTTGTTTAAATTACTGCGATTTTCATTCAACTTTAAAAGACCAGTGTAAATATAGTCAGGAACAAGAGACAAGTCTATTTCTATGTTATCTTTTAATTCAGTCTTATAATTTAAAAATGCTCTTGCACTCATAAGTTGTATATCAGACTTAAGTTGACCTATATTACCAAAACAGTCATAAAGTAGTAATGATTTAATTACATCTTTATGAACTCTTATAGTTGCATTAGTATATTTAGATTCTATAATGAAGAAATACTTAATGAGAGATAATCTTTCTTTTAAGGACCTATCCTGTAAAGCAGGTAGGTTAATTGTAACAGGAATTCTTCTTAGAAAAGTTCCAAGTAAGGAAGACTGTATATCTTCTGTTGTAGCACACACAATAAAGACTGTAGCTCTGTGTACGACATCAGATTCTCCTAATCGTCTGTATATACCTTTATCCATCAAAAGAAAAAGCATCTCTTGACCTTCTGGGGGTAATCTGTGTATTTCGTCTAAAAACAATATACCACCATTAGCCTGTGCAACTATCCCAAATTTATCCTTGTTAGCACCAGTAAAAGAACCTTTAACATAACCAAATAAATTACTAAGAAGTAAGTTAGCATTTTCTGCATATTCAGCACAATTAAATACTACAAATTTACTTTCAGAAGAAAAGACTTTGCTTTCTATAGCATATTTGTACATTGTTTCAGCAAATGTACTTTTTCCAACACCAGTAGGCCCTATAAGTAATGTATTAAGACCTTTTGGAGGGTAAAGTATGGCAGATTTAGCTTTTTCTATAGCTAATTTAAGGCTAGAATCATATCCAAGTAATGTTGAGAAGATATCCTCTGAATCATTTTTAGTTGATTTAAATAGTTCATTACAATTGCTTATAGAATATTCTGAGCTATTTAAAGTACGACCAATCAAATTTTCAATAATACCAGCATGTAAAAATAAAATAGGTTTACCAGATATTTTTACAACTTTCTTTTCATTGTATAGATTATTTAATTCTTTACTAGTATTACTTCTATCAAGAGATGAATTGTTAGCAACTTCAAGAGTAGTAAATCCTGTTTTCTCTGATTGTAGGTCTTTTAAAGTTATATTATTACATAACTTATGTAGTGATAATAAAACTTTATCTTTTCTTAACATATAGTACTCCCTTTCTTTATATTTAAGTTATATAAAATATATTATAATATATATTTTATATTAAAATAAGGTTTATAGTGGATATTTTGTATTTTACTTTTTAATATGTTGTTTTGTGTAGTAGTTGGTGTTAAAATAATAGTTGCATTATATGAGATATGGATTTTTATGGATTTACATAAGGCATTATGTTGTTATATTAGATAAGTATAAACCTTGTAATGTATGTAG
This sequence comes from Clostridioides sp. ES-S-0006-03, assembly GCF_020662275.1. Lineage (NCBI taxonomy): Bacteria > Bacillati > Bacillota > Clostridia > Peptostreptococcales > Peptostreptococcaceae > Clostridioides > Clostridioides sp. ES-S-0006-03. Next base: position 407,775 of record NZ_JADGMM010000003.1, on the reverse strand, counting down.
CACTTTTATTTAATGTTCATATAAATATAAAAACTAATTATTTAAATAAACATAAAAATTAATTATTATCTTATGAGCAATTTGCAAGTGTACAGATTGAAAATTATAGTTATTGTAAATCATAAATTGTAGTAGGTTTTAAAGTATTCAATGAAGAATTAATAAAATGAATACTAAGTGGAGAGATAATTTTTTATTAAAACAAAAATAATGAAAAGAAAAATAAGCTTATAAAATTTAAAGAGGTTATATATCAATGGTTGAAAGTGTCTATGAAATATTAATTCAACCATTTTATGGTGTAAATAACTTTATAATTTATTTTTGACAAGCATAAAAAACAAATTTTTTCATAAAATCTAAATATTGGATATTAATTATTTAAACTAGTTTAAATAATTAATATATTGTAATAAAATATGAATAATATTATAAAAGAATGGGAGATATGTTTTGTGGATATAGATAGAATTTTAAATTTTTCCTCAAATGCAGGTAAAGCTATGTTGCAGAGTGGAGGAGAAACTTATAGAGTTGAAGAAACGATAAGTAGAATATGCCAATCTTTTGGTATAGAGCATGTTGATGTATTTGCAACTCCAACAGCTGTAATGGCATCTGTTTTTGTAGATGGAAAACTACATTCAGCAATTAAAAGAATAAGTTCAAGAAGGGTAGACCTAAACTTAGTTCATGAAGTTAACTCATTATCAAGAGCAATCAGTATAAATAATTTAGATATTGAGTTATGTGAGAGGATTTTAGATGAGATAAGTGAAGACAATTATTATTCAGATATAGTAACAATAATTTTTGCAGGTATTGCAGCAGCAACTTTTTCTATATTATTTGGAGGAGATTTAAAAGAATTTATAGCTGCATTTATGGTGGGAATAATGACTAAATTTGTTATTATGTACTTAAATAAGTCTTCACTAAACGATTTTTTTGTAAATGCAATAGGAGCAGTTGTCATAGCTTTTTGTTCCATTGTGATTCTAAAGCTTGGATTTATAAAGACTATGGACCATTTAATAGCAGGAGCAATAATGCTTTTGGTTCCAGGGCTTGCTTTAACTAATGCGTTAAGAGACTTGTTAGATGGTCAATTGATATCTGGTCTTGCAAAGTTGGCAGAAGTATTTTTTGTAGGTGTATCCATAGCAGTAGGAATGTTTTTGGTACTAGGATTATACTTCAAGTTAGGGGGTATATAAATGAAATTGTTTATAGAAGTAGTAGCAGCTTTTTTTACAGCCTTAAGTTTTGGAATCCTATTTAATATGAAGGGAAAAAACTTGATAATATCAGGTGTCGGTGGAAGTATAGCATGGTTTTCATATAAGTTTTGTTTGAATATGGGTGTATCAGTAAATTTGTGCTTTTTTATAGCTACAGTATGTTTTGCAATATATTGTGAATTATGTGCTAGGATTTATATGACTCCATCGACAACTTTAAGTGTTTGTTGTCTTATAATCCTAGTACCAGGTTATGGAATATATAACACTATGTATTCTGTTTTAACTAATGACTATATTAAGGCAGTAGAGTATGGGGTAAGTACATTATCTTGTGCAAGTTCGATTGCATTGGGGTTAGTATTTATAACCACAGTATTTAGGAAAGTTAATCTATATGGAATAGTTTCAAAGATAAAAAATAATGAAAAATATAAGAAGAGCATAAATAAAATTAAACCACAGAAATAGAAAAAATTGACTTTTATGCCAAAGGATGATAATATAATAACATAAAATAGAATAAGAATATCTTTTATTAAATTAGATATTCTTATTGTCATAATATTAGTCACGGTTTTTTATTTCAACAAACCGACAACTTGAATCACAGATGTAAGTTTTAGAACTTGTTTTGTATTAACAAATTTGTATTAATGTAGAAACCTTAATTCTAAATTAAAAGGGGGAAGATTCACAATGGAGAAGCTGTCAGAGAAGAGGAGAGTCAAGGCAGTAAGTATGGAAACCTTCGTATTTATTGTACTTTTGGCGGTAGGATTTGGCTATGTAGGCAGTATCATGGGTGCAGGAATGATGTTCAAAGTAATAATGAGTACAGCACATGCACTTTTACTAGAAACAGTATTTTTGATAATGGCAATGGCAGTCCTTGCAGGTGCACTTAGTGCATTACTTTCAGAATTTGGAGTAATATCTTTAGTAAATAAGATATTTAAGGGCCTTATGAGACCTATATGGGGCTTACCTGGTGCTAGTATAGCAGGAGTAGTGGCAACTTATTTATCTGATAACCCAGCTATTATACCATTCGCTAAAGACAAAACATTTACACAATACTTTAAAAAATACCAAATACCTGCTTTATGTAACTTAGGAACAGCTTTTGGTATGGGACTTATTGTAACAACTTTCATGATAGCTCAAGGTAAAGAATATGTATTACCAGCTATAATTGGTAACGTTGGAGCAATAATAGGTAGTATTATTAGTGTTAGAATTATGTTGACTTTTACTAAAAAGTATTATAATTATGACCCTAAAATTGATAATGACAAACAAGCAAATGGAAAAGGTGAAAAGATTGAAGAGTTTAGAGAAATAAGAGATGGTAATGTATTCCAAAGAGGATTGGATGCTATACTTGAAGGTGGTAAGCTAGGTGTTGAAATGGGTATGGCTATAATACCAGGAGTTTTAGTAGTTTGTACATTAGTTATGTTATTAACTTTTGGACCATCTACAGACCCTGCTACAGGTCAAGCTGTTTACACAGGAGCTGCATATGAAGGTATAAAATTATTACCTGCTATTGGTGACAAAATCAGTTTTATAATAGAACCATTATTTGGATTTACTTCACCAGAAGCAATAGCATTCCCTGTAACTGCATTAGGTGCTGTTGGGGCAGCAATATCTCTAGTGCCAGAATTTATAAAATCAGGTGCTGTAACTCCTAATGATATAGCAGTATTTACAGCAATGGGTATGTGTTGGAGTGGATATTTAAGTACACACATTGGTATGATGGATGCTTTAGATGCAAGACCATTAGCTGGTAAAGCGATTCTTTCGCATACAATAGGTGGTTTATGTGCAGGTGTATGTGCCCACTTTATATTTATGCTTGTTGGATAGGAATGTTTTAAAAATCAAATATTAAGATATTATAATTTATTAGATTGAATCAAATTAACAATTTAAATATGTAAAAATTAAATTAGTGATTTAAATATATAAAGGTGCTGTTTTGAAATAGAGATTTATTTTCATTTTAAGACAGCACCTTTTAGTAATTTAAATGTATTGATTGAATTTATTATGATAAAATTGTATTATATACATTAGAGTCAATTTAAACAGTAACAGTAAGGAGGAATTGCAGTAAATGAAAAAAGAACGACTACATCATGAAGACTTAAAAGAGTATGATTATGATGAAGATGACTATCTCAGTAAGAAAATAATTATTAAGGACTTTATAAAAACTATATTGGTTATGATAATTGCTACTGGAATATCAGTAGCTTTTAAAAAAGTAGGTTTTAATGAATCTAATATTATTTTAGTGTATATATTAGGTGTATTATTTGCTACAAGTATAACACATGGGTATTTTTTTGGAATACTTTCTTCAGTAATAGGAGTGCTATCATTTAATTTTTTCTTTACACACCCATTATATACTTTTATAGCTTATAGAAAAGATTATCCAATGACCTTTTGTATTATGCTTTTGGCAGCAATTATAACAAGCACTTTAACTTCTAGAATAAAAAAAGAAGTAAGACTTTCTCATAAAAGAGAGAAAATGATAAGGTTGCTTTATGAAAATAATAAAACACTTCTTAAAGCAAAAAATAAAAATCAAATAATTGAATTTTGTGGGTCTAATTTGGTAAACATGTTAAATAGAACTGTTATAGTAACTATTGCAGATGGTGATAATAATCTAGGTAAGCCAAGTATTTATATTTGTAATAATGATGGAAGTGAGAATATATTCCACTCAGTATTAGAAAAGGAAGCTATAAAAGAGGCTTTTAGAACAGGCGAACCAGTTGGGATTGGAACAAAATATTGTAAAAATAGTAGTGCTTACTATTTTCCTATAAAAGGTCAAGAATCCAATGTTCTTGGTGTTATAGGTATTGCATGTTTTAAAATTGATATTATTACGGAAAATGAAAAGATATTGTTGGAAGCAGTTTCAACACAGGTTGCATTAGCAATTGATAGAGAAAACCTATTTGAAAAGAATAAAAAAGCTAATCTTGAAACAGAACGAGAGAGATTAAGAGGAAACCTACTTAGATCAATTTCTCATGATTTGAGAACTCCACTTACAAGTATACTAGGTTCTTCTTCAACTATACTTGAAAATGATGACATAATAGATAAAGAAACTAGAGTAGAGCTACTAAAAAATATATATGAAGATACAAGTTGGTTAACACACTCTGTTGAGAATATACTTAGCATGACCAGAATAGATGAAGGAAAATTGGATATTGAAAAACGTCCAGAGGTTGTAGATGAAATAATTGCGGAATCTATATTAAGAGTTAAAAAATTTGCCAATAGTAGAGAGATACAAACCAATATACCAGATGAAATAATAATAGTTCATGTAGATGTATTATTGATAGAGCAAGTTTTAGTAAACTTAATTGACAATGCTATAAGACATACACCTAAAAATTCTAAGATAGAATTAACTGTAAGCAAAGAAGCTGAAAATGTATTATTTGAAGTGGCAGACAACGGAAAAGGAATACCAAGTGAAGATATTAAGAATATATTCAATAGATTTTATACAAAGAATAAAGCAAGAAATCTTGAAAGAAGAGGGATTGGTCTTGGTTTAGAAATATGTAAGTCTATAGTACAAGCTCATGGTGGAGAAATTATTGCTTTCAATAATCCTTCTGGAGGAGCTACATTTAGATTCAGTATACCTTTAGATAAAGGGGAGGTGAAAGACGAATGGAAGTAAAGCCGTTGGTTTTAATTGTAGAAGACGATAGACCAATTTGTAAATTTATAAAAGTGTCTCTGGAAACTCAAAACTATAGATGTGTAGAAACTGACAATGGAGGCACAGCTATATCACTTATACATTCTCTTGACCCAGATTTAATAATTTTAGATTTAGGTTTACCAGATATTGATGGAATTGAGGTAATAGGTAGAGTTAGGGCTTGTGCTAAAAATAATAAAATAATTGTTGTTTCAGCAAGGGAGCATGAAAGAGATAAAGTTGAGGCTTTAGATGGCGGAGCAGATGATTATTTAACTAAACCTTTTAGTGTAACAGAACTTTTGGCTAGAGTGCGTGTGGCCCTTAGAAATAAAGTTCAACAAGGTAAGATAAATAGTGACGTTCCTACCACCTTTGAGGTTAAAAATCTAAAGATAGATTATGAAAAGCATCTTGTATCTATTAATGGTGAGGAGATACACTTAACTCCAATTGAATATAAACTTGTTGAATTAATGTCTAAGTATTCAGGGAGAGTTTTAACACATAAATTTATAATAGATAAGGTATGGGGTAATTACTATGAAAGTGAAAACCAATCCCTTAGAGTTTTTATGGCAAGTATAAGACGAAAAATTGAAAAAAATCCTGCTCAACCAGAGTATATTTTAACTGAAGTTGGAGTAGGATATCGCATGACAGATGAATAAGTATCAAATTAAAAGTATTAGTTAATCTAAACTAGTAATATTTTAACTAAATATAAATAGCCATGTATTTTATAATAAGTAGGAGGAAAGACAGCCTATTAATATTATATTTGCATGGCGATTTTTAATACAAAAACTATATTTTAATAAAGACTATATTTTTATTTAAATAAAATATATTTCAAATTGAGCTTTAGTTAATGTGATATTTCTTTTTTATAAATACTTTTTATATATAAAATATTTTATTTATTAATAAATATTTTTTAATATAAAAAAGTTACTATTTTTATCTTTTTATAATGGTCTTTATGATATTATTAATATAACTATAATAACAACACTGTAATTCATTGTAGAATGTACTTTTTTAGCAATGAGAACTTATGTCTTTTTAAATGGGTAAAGCAGTTTGATTTTTCATAATATAAATATTTATTTAATAGTTATGTAAATATTTATACTATATATTGAATGAAGATATGAGTATAAAATATAATTTTTATAATGTAAAACTTGCTTAGAACTAAGTTAAGGTATGAATAACAAGAATTATATGAAGATTAAAAAAATAGTATGTACAGCAAAAGATATTTATGATAATTTAAGTTTTAGAGAGCCTCAATGAGTAATATGATAATGAGCTCTATTTGTCAAAAAAGATGATGCTATTGTATTCTTTTTTTTTATAAAAAAGTACAATAGCATCATCAAAGGTACATCAAAACTTGACATAGTTTCAAGAATTTAAAAAATTGAATAAAAGGAGTTATACATAAATGAGTGTGAGAAACTTAGTAGATGAATTAGATGAAATTATATATGTTTCCTCCTTGGATACATATGAACTTTTATATATTAATAAAAATGGGAAAAGGCTATTAGGGCTTGATGATATTTCTCATAGAAAATGTTATGAAGCATTACAAGGAAGAGATTCTCCTTGTGAATTTTGTACTAACTCTTTTTTGAAAGATGATGAATATTACATATGGGAAAATACAAACACTGAAATAGACAGACATTTTATATTAAAAGATAAATTAATTGAGTGGGAAGGCAGAGCTGCACGACTGGAAATAGCTCTTGATATTACTGATAAGGAAAATATAAGTAAGTCGATAGAAGAAAAATTAGAAATAAAAGAATTACTAGTTGGGTGTATTAAACATCTTATAACAGAAACTAATTTTTCAGATGCTATAAATCTTGTATTAGGCAGTATTGGGAAATTTCATAAGGCTGATAGAGCATATATTTTTGAAGTGTCAGCAGATGGTAAAAAGATAAATAATACATATGAATGGTGTAATCAAGGGGTTGAGGGACAAAAACAATTCCTTGAAGATATTGATATTGAATCACTAAAAAATTGGTTTTTATTATTTCATGAAAAAGGTTTTATAATAGTAGATAATATAGAAAGTTTAAAAGAAACACAACCAATTGAGTATGAAATTTTAAAACCTCAAAATATTGAAAGTTTAATAGCATCTTCATTAAAGCAAGATGATAAAATTATTGGATTTATTGGAGTTGACAATCCACAGAGAGCTGTTAAGGACACATCTCTTTTGACTTCTCTATCTTATTTTTTATTGACTGAAATGAAAAAGAGAGAAGTAGAAAATAAATTGAATCATATGAGCTACTATGACTTTTTGACTGGGGTTTACAATAGAAATAAATATATTAAATACATAGATAATTTTTACAGCAATAAAGCTAAATCTATGGGGGTTGTGTTTATAGATATAAATGGATTAAAAGATATCAATGATAACTTTGGACATGCTAGTGGCGATTCTGCTATTGTATCAACCTGTGTAATTATAAAAAAATACTTTCATTCCTATAATATTTATCGTATTGGTGGAGATGAGTTTGTTGTATTATGTGAGGAAATTTCAAAACAACTATTTGAAGAAAAGGTTACTTGGTTAAGTGAGGAGTTTAAAGATACTAGGGTATATAGTGTAGCAATAGGAAGCACTTGGAGTGAAGATAATATAAATATACATATGTTGACTAAAATTGCTGATGAGAGAATGTACCAAGATAAGCAAAGATATTATGAAAAAAATAAATTAAGGACCAATAAATTAGAGGAGATAAGCAATTTAAATGCTTCAGAAAAAAGAATTTTATCTACATATGAAGATTTAGAGTCTAAAGAATCTTTTGATAGTATAACAAGTGATGGATATTCCAAAACTTATGAAAAATTAGTTTATAATACATATGATATTATCTTAGATATTTGCTTAGAGAAAAACTTAATTACTCCAATCTATCAATCAGAAAACAATATTTTTAAAATTTCTGTAAAAGAGAATATACAAAAAACATTTTTATACATTAGAAACTATATAGTTCATCCTGATGATAGAGCTATATTTTACTCTAATCTTTATTCAAAGTTTCTTGATGATTCAAAAAATAACAAGCAAGAGGACTTAAAGTTGAGTTTTGAATGTAGATGTTTAGGAGAGGATAAAAGGTACTATTGGGCATCTATGTGTATCCTAAATGTCATCAGTAAAAATAAATTTGGTGAAAATCAGACACATATTTTGCTTTCTATTAAAAATATAGACCATATTATGCAAATACGTAAAAGGCAAAGAGATATATTGACAGGTCTATATAATTACGAAGGCTTCTGTGAACAAGCAAACTTATTACTCAAAAAACATCCTAATAAACATTATGTTGCTATAATGATGGATATAGATAAGTTCAAGGTAATTAATGATATTTATGGTATTCAAGAGGGAGATAGGGCATTAATATATATTGCAGAACTGATTAAAAAAAATATTACTTCTAAGGGAATCTGTTGTCGTATGTATGCAGATGTGTTTTGCATTTTTTATGAGTGTTATCATGATAAAGAGGTAGATAAATTAATTTATAAGATTACAAAAAGTTTAAGTATAAAGCAATTTGAATATATGTTAGTACCATGCTTTGGAATTTATAGGATTTTGGATAATAATATATCAGTTACAAATGCCTGTGAAATGGCAGGATATGCACATAAAAATGTAAAGAAGCAAAGTATAAGTCATCATATGTTTTATGATGAAGCTATGAGGAATGATGCAATTGAAGAAAAACAGATGGAAAGAGAAATGGAGTATGCATTGGAAAATGGACAGTTTCATGTATACTTACAACCTAAGTATAATCTTGAAATAAATGAAATTGTAGGAGCAGAGGCCTTGGTTAGATGGATACATCCAGAAAAAGGTATAATACCTCCAAATAAATTTATATCACTATTTGAGAAGAATGGGTTTATTATTAAACTAGACATGTATATATGGGAGCAAGTATGTACTTTGATAAGAAAATGGATAGACTTAGGTCAGAAGCCAATACCTATTTCTGTAAATGTATCAAGATTACATTTGTATAATCCTCAATTTAGATATATCGTTTTAGGTCTAATAAATAAATATAATATACCAAAATCATTTTTGGAATTAGAACTTACAGAAAGCTTATTTATTAAAAATATAAAGCTATTTGCCAAGATAATAGCAGAGCTTAGAACAGATGGTATTATATTAAATATGGATGACTTTGGCTCGGCATATTCTTCATTAAATATGCTAAAAAATATAAATATTGATACATTAAAGATAGATTGTGGATTTTTCAATGAAAAAGAAATTACAGAAAGAGAAAAAATTGTTTTAAAGCATACTATAGCCATGGCTAAGGACCTAGAAATGGATGTAGTTGCAGAAGGTGTAGAAACAAAAGAGCAAGCAGAATTTTTAGCTAGTTTGAATTGTGTTGTAATTCAGGGATATTACTATTGTAAGCCTATTCCAAGTCTAGATTTTGAAAGTTTACTTTATAATCATCAAGATAGTAAACTAATAACTACTTAAAATAATATACTTTATTTAAATGTAATATATTCTGTGATAGGTTGTCTAAATTAAATGTAAGATAGTCTGTATATATTCAGTCAATTAATAATTCAAGGTTGAAATATATACAGGCTTTATAGTATTTAAAATTTAATTTTTAAAGATTTTTATTCTAAACGCTTGTATAGAACTTCTTTACCGTAAATATAGAATGTGAGATAATAAATTAAATAAAAAATAAAAAGCAATGACATTATAATTTTTTAGTAAGTACAATATGGATGGATTAGGAGCGAAGTTTATGATAGTGGGTATTATAGGTCCTTCAGACTCTGGCTTTAAGATAAAGGAAGACTTAAAACAGATAGATAGCAATTTAGAAACTAAAATATATGTAAGAGAAAAAGTAGTAGATACGGTAGAAGTTATTTCAAAATGTGAAGATGAATGTGATGCTATTATATTTACAGGATGTGGAGTCTATGAGTTTATAAAATCTAAACATGAAATAAGTAAACCACATTCATTTGTTCCAAGAAGTGGGACAAGTATAATGAAAGCATTTTGGGCAATAAAGAGCGAAAATATAAAGCTAGATAAATTTAGTATAGATGTAGTTGATAGATATGTTGTAGAAGATGCACTTAAAGAGTTTGATATTGAAGCTACAAGTATATTTTGTAGGCCATTTTCTTTAGAAGTAGGAGAATCTGAACTTGCAAAGTGGCATATACAATTGTTTGAAGAAAATAAGACCGAGATAATGATAACTGGTTTTGGAGCAGTGTACAATGAGTTAAAGGAAAGAGGTTATCCTGTATTTCGGCTACAAGCAACCATACAATTAATCAAAGAAAGTTATGAGAAAGTGAAGAGTGAATATGCTCTAAGTAAGGCTAGATTTTCTCAAATTGCAGTAGAAATATTGAGTCTAATAGATTATAAAGAGAAGATAGAAAACTATTATTCTGATATGATAAAAAAATCAGATATGGATAAGCTTGTAGTAAACTATGCAAGAAGTATTCAAGGTTCTTTATTTTCGTTTGGAAGAAATGATTATGTGGTATTTGTTCATAAAGGTGTAGCTGATAATGAGTACAATTATGATAAATTATTTAAGTTAAAAAGAGATATAAAAGACATGGGATTTTCTCTTAGTATAGGTATTGGGACTGGAGTAACTGCATATCAAGCTGAAAATAATGCACATAAAGCATTGAGACATTCAATAGATTCAAAAGAAATTGGTATATATTTAGTAGATGAAGATGAAAATATAAGAGGTCCTTTAGCCTCAGAAAATGAATTAAATTACTCCTTAGTATTGTCTGATGAAAAAGTAATAGAAATATCTAAAAAAACTGGAATGAGTTGCGAATCAGTAGCAAAAATTATAGCTATAAGTGAAAATAGAAAAAGCAAGATTTACGATTCAAAAGAATTGGCAGAATATCTAAATGTAAGTGAAAGAAGTGCAAGGCGTATACTGAATAAAATAGTAAGTGCAAATCTAGGGAGAATATGTGCTAAAGAAACTAGTATTGGTGGAGGTAGACCAAAGAATATTACTGAGATATTGTTTTAAAATATTATATAAGATTGTATGAAGTGTCATATAAAATACTAAAACCTATGTAAATCAACTTTTTAAAATAGTACTTATAGAGTTGAAAATACATAGGTTTTTAATTATGAGAGTTAAAGAGTAGTATTGTATAAAAGTATTTATATTAGTGATAGTACTCTAATTTATCATTAATTTTTTACAATTCATCATTTAACTTAATCATATGATAAACTATTTTAGCAGTATCATATAATTCATCTATATTTACATATTCATTAACTGTGTGTACGTCATACATCCCTAAACTTAATATAGCACAATTATATCCAAGATTAGCTAGTATATTTGCATCACTACCACCACCAATTATCATTGGATTTGGAACAACACCAACTTGTCTTATTGCTTCCTCACTTAATTTAAAAACATGACTGTCTCTACTAAGTTCAAAACTTGGATAAGACATATTATGTTCAAAAGTGTAAGTAGTATTAAATTTAGATGCAGCATCTGAACAACATTTTTCCATATGATTAAGTTCATATTCTAAAGTTTCAGGGATATGAGACCTGATTTCAGCAGTCAATGTAACCTTATCAGTTACTATATTTGTAGCTCCACCACCTTCTATTTTACCTATATTTGAAGTTGTCAGAGAATCTATTCTACCTATATGCATATTACTTATAGCATGAGAGGCAACCAATATAGCATTTATACCTTTTTCAGGTTCTATACCAGCATGTGCTTTTTTACCATCAAAAGATATTTTTATAGATTCTTGTGCAGGAGCCTTATATGCTATAGAACCAATAGCTCCACCAGAATCTAAAATCACCATATCCTTGCAAGGTAAGTTATCAGGGTTAAAGTTTTTAACACCATGCATACCAGCTTCTTCACAAATTGTAAAACATAGATATATATCTCTATGTGGTATTTTTTCTGTAATAACATGTTCTAGAGCTTCTAGGATAGCAGCTATACCAGCTTTGTCATCTGCACCAAGTGTAGTAGTTCCATCACTTCTAACTACATTACCATCTAGTATTGGATTTACACCTAAACAAGGTTGAACTTGGTCCATATGAGCACATAAACAAAGAGGTCTACTTCCTTCTTCTCCTTTTATATATGCGATAACATTTCCCGTATTACCACCATATTTTTCACCAGCATCATCTATAATAGCGTCTATATTTCTTTCTTTTAGATAGTTTACTATCCACTTGGACATTTCTAATTCTTGATTAGATGGGCTGTCAATCCTAACCATATCCATAAAGTTATCTATAAGTCTATTTTTACTTAACATAAATCATTTCTCCTTTTAGAAAAATTTAAATAAATTACATACTATAAGAAGGGAATATTCCAGGTCCTAATGGAATATTAAACACCATAAATAGTATCAATAGTATAGTCCATACTATCAAGAATGATATAGAGTATGGTAGCATATTAGCTATTACAGTACCCATACCAGCATCCTTATCATACTTTCTTGTAAATGCTAGTATAATAGGGAAGTATGGGAATAAGGGGCTAAGTGGATTTGTTATACAGTCACCTATACGATAAGCCATTTGTGTAAGTGCTGGATTGTATCCGACCATCATAAACATTGGTACGAATATTGGTGCAAGTATAGCCCACTTTGCAGATGCACTTCCTATAAATAAATTTATAAAGCATGATAATATAATAAATCCTATCAATAATAAAGGACCATTTATTCCTGCTGATTTCAAAAACTCTCCACCTTTTACAGCGAGTATCAAACCTAAATTACTATTTGTAAATAATTGCAAAAACTGTGAAGCAGCAAATGCTAGTATTATATATCCGCCCATATCACTCATTGCACCAGCCATTATAGAGACAACATCTTTATCCTTTTTTATCTTACCTATAGTTTTTCCATATACAACACCAGGTATAAAAAAAGCTAAAGCTATTATAGGTACCATACCTTTCATAAGAGGAGCATTATTTGATAATAAATCTCCTGTTTCTGGGTCTGCTAAGAATGGTTTTTGACCAATTACACTAAGTGCTATCATAATTGCTGCATATATTAATATACTTATACCAGCTTTTTTAAGCCCTTTTTTTTCTACATCACTAAGGCTACCATCAACATCTAACTCTGCATTTCCTTCGTATTTACCAAATCTAGGAGCTACAATTTTTTCTGTTACCCAAGTTGCTAACAATATTAATACAAAAGTTGATGCTATCATAAAAAATAAGTTCATTGTTGCATTAGCTTCAAATCCAGAATCAATCATCTGAGCTGCTGGTACTGTAAAGCTTGCAGCAAGTATATCGTTAACACTTATCATGATGTTTGCTGCAAATCCTAGACAGACTGCGGCATATCCAGAAAATAAACCTATAAGTGGATGTCTTCCAACACCAAGATATACAAGTGCAGCCAATGGTGGGAATAGTATTGTACCTGCATCTGATGCAATATTTGCAAGCATACCTATAGTCATTACAACAAGAGTTACTTTTGTTTCAGGAATTTTGCTTACTGATGCCTTTATTGTTGCTGTCATAAGTCCAGTTTTATCACAAACACCAGCGCCTATCATAGTAACTAAAACTAGTCCTAAAGGTGCAAAGCCTTGAAAATTACTAACAATATTTCCTAATAAAATCTGAAGTTGTTCTACAGTTAATAAATTTACAGCAGTTATAGTTTCGCCAGTACCAGGATGAACTACTGATATACCCATAGAACCGATTATGCTAGATAGTATAAGTAAAAGTACACATAATCCTAGAAATATTGTAACTGGGTCTGGTAGCTTATTACCAACAATTTCTATTCTGTTTAATGTTCTGTCAAAAAAGTTTTTCTTTTTAACTACGTTATCATTCATAATATCCTCCCTATGTTTTTAAAATATAATATTGAAAATAAGTATTGTGGTCAAATTTATAATGTAAACTATGACTGTCAATTTAAGACGTGTCCACAATGTGTCCTAAAAAAAGTATAAAATAAACTTTTTCCTATGTCAATGTAATTTTCTGAATTTTCTGGATGAGTGATGTTAATTAAATATGCTTTAAGTAGATTAATGACGAATTATATCTAAGTTATTTGTATTATATATATACTTTAAAATTAATTTTAAAACAAAACTTTATAAAAATCTAGTGGAATATTAAGTTAGTAAAAGAATAAATTAATAAAATACAAAACTTTATAACAACTAAATAACAACTCAAGTGGAGTATTTAGGTTAGAATTAAAAAATAATATGTAAGAGGATAAATTGTCATAAGGTTATATGAAAAATATAAAAAGATTAAAGAATCGTAGAGAAATAGTAAAATACACAAGTTTATATTATGATGAATATAACCTATGTAGGAGCTCTTTTTAATGACTTTTGTATATGAGAATGATATAATATATTCTAACAATAAGTAAAGAAATATTAAAATAAAATTAAAAATATTAAGTTATTTATATGTTTTTGTAAACTAGATAGTAATATTATTATATTTTTATAAAAAATATATTGGAAATATAATCAATTTATATAATTGGAAATTATTGGGTTAATTTTAATAGAAAAATGAAAAAATATGAATAATAGCTCTATATGATAGTTAAATCACTCTTTAAATTAATAAATAATGTGAGAGTTCATTTATAAGTGTATCAACAGTAGTTGAATTATAGAAGTATTAAAATAATTCATGAATAAGAGTGTGGAATGTACAAGGGAGGTAGGATGTTAGAAACAATATTAAAGAATTTTAAAGCAAAGAAGATGAATTTGTATAAATCTGAAATTAGATTGAGAAATTATAGATGTTTCTGCGGTTTGTCATTATTAGGACTCACTATTTCAGCTATGGTGTTTGTATTTGGATTGATTTTATCAGAAGTTGTTACTTTTAATATAGAGTTTTTTATTATACTTGGATACTTTTTTATTCTTTATATTATTTCTAAATTTTACTTAAAAAAACACTTTCAGCATATAACGCTTATCTTTTATTTGGCATTAACTCCAGTTATGATAATGGGTATTTTGATGGGAACTTTTCTAGATAAAACAGAACCATCAATCACAATTATGGTCTTTATATGTGTACTTCCTTTATTCATATTGGATAAACCATGGAGAATTACTCTCTACATAACAGGAACTGCTATAATCTATGGTATTTGTTGCTTTATAGCAAAGGATATAAATATGTTTATGGCGGATTTAGTTGATTTAGTTACTTTTTATTTTTTATCTGTGGGTGTTAACTTTTTTATTCTGAATGACCGTATCGAAAGTGTAGAAAACTACATTAAATATAGAACTAAATCAGAAATTGATTTATTGACAGGTATATATAATCGAGGTGCTGGCGTTGAAATGATTGAACATCTTATGGACGAAAAAAAGTATGGAGCTTTTATTCTTATCGATATAGATGATTTTAAATATATCAATGATTCCTATGGTCATATTGTAGGTGACCGTTATTTACAAGCTGTAGCTGATAATATAAAGAATATTTTCTATGATAGTGTAGTTTTAAGATTAGGTGGTGATGAATTTGCCATCTATGCTAAGGATTTAAAGAATGAGGAGAATTGTAAAATACGCTTTGAGAAATTATTTGATGCATTAGATAATATGGAAGATTTATCACAGAATGATTATGTATTTCATATTAGTTTAGGATGTTCAATTTGTGATAAAAACATTGCTAATTTTGAAGATTTATATAGTAAGGCAGATGAAGCTCTTTATGCAGCAAAGGAAGCAGGAAAAGGGTGTTATCGAATAAACTGATTTAATATTTTATCATGATTTTTATGTATATGTAATATATAATTTTTAAAAAGAAAAACGGTAGTTTCAGCTGGAATTTTGAAACTGCCTTTTTTCTTTTCTGATTTTTTTGTAACTGGAAGCCAGACTTCATGTTCTGCATTTTGTAGGTATGAATTTAAGTAAACTTCTATATCTGAAATATTTTCTACATATTTATAACTAGAGTCAGGAAGCCACTCTGTTCAAATTCAACGTTCTAAATATTGTATGCTTTCTACAAAAATGGTAACCTTGTAAATATTACAATAAGTAGCATCAGTAAATATCTATGATGTTTACCAATGCTATTTTTTGCAAATTTATAGTATAAAGTGCTAACTGTAATATCAAGTTTTTATTTTTCAAGGTATGCTTTTAAAGCAAGACCAATAAATTTTGATGCTCCAACTCCATATTTATTATCGTTAACCTCAATAAATACAGGGTTTGATATATAATTTTCAGACATAATAGGCCAATAATTATCTCCCATATCTATTCCATTATTAATTTTATTAGTAAAAGAAATCAGTTCTTTAACTAATTCTTGGACATCTAAAGATGCAACATCTTTACTTAGATTTTCTGTAAGTTTTCTTGTAATATCATCACCTTTTTTAATAAGGTTAAGTACTTCTGATTGAGAAATAGTAGTACTGTTAGATAAAAAATTTTGAAAGTTATTTTCCATAGCCTTTGTGTATTTTTCAAGACTTCCAAACTGCTTAATTGCCATATTTGCTATTTCATTTTCATATGATTTGATTTCTGAAGTTATTTTATCAAAATCTTCAATGCTTTCAGTTTGTGTGACAATCTCATCAGTGTGAGATTCTTTGAAATCAGTTAAAATATGAAAATACTCACTCATATTAAAATCTTTAAAATCCACACATTTATCTACTTTTATAAGTTTATTAAGTAATTCTAATAGAGTATTTAATCTATCTCGCTTTATTTGGATTAGTTCTTTTTGATTTTTAAATGCAGTTAGACAATCAAATTGAGGATTTTCCATGATTACTTCAATTTCTTTTAATGTGAAATCAAGTTCTTTAAAAAATGTAACTTTTTGTAGAACTTCTAATGCGTTATCATCGTATAATCGTAATCCATCAGTAGTTATTTTTGTAGGTTTAAATAAACCAACTTCGTCATAAAACTGTAGAGTACGTATACTGACACCAGTTAATGAAGAAACTTGTTTTAATGTCATCATTTCAACTCACCTTCTTTCGTACCCTAATAATTGAGATTTAGCTAATATTTTTTTATAAGAAATATACAGTATTTGTAAATGCTATCTCTAACTACTAATGTATGCTATTACTATACATGAGGATGAATATATTTGTTATATTTTTTCTAAATAAATATTGAGGACTTTACGAAGGAAAAGAAAAGATGGTATAGCTTTTAAAGCATATACCATCTTTGTATTATAAAAAGAATACTTAATAGACCTATAAAGTTTTGTCGTGTTTTTCTAAGAATGTTAAGTATTCTTCTTTAGTCATAACTGGTGTAAAGGCATCTAATATACCTTTAGTCTCTTTAGCATTATCAAAAAGAAGGTCTATAACTGTAAGTGCCATAGCCTTAGCAGGTACTATGTAAGCTAAGTCTTCATCAATTATTTCAAAATCTCTTGTATGAAGAGCACCTTTTACACCACCAATCATAGGGTGAAGGGTAGGCATTATATGAGATACATCTCCAAAATCAAATGAACCAGTGAAATCTCCACCATCAATAATTTTTCCTTTTAAACCTAAATCTTCAAGGTTATTTTTAAATAAGTTATCAAGGTTTTTGTATCTTAATATTGGTAGATACCCAGGAATTTCAGTTATTTCAACATCAGCTCCAACCGCCATTCCACCAGCCATCAATGCTTTATTTATTCTTTTATTAGCATCTATCATGCCGTTTATAGTTCTAGCTCTTACATATGATTCCATATGAACATCAGCAGGAACAACATTTACTATATCTCCACCTTTTGTGATGATAGGATGAAATCTAACTCTTTCAGATTCTTTAAAAGTCTCTCTAAGTGCATTTACATTATTTATAGCAAGCATTGCTGCATTTAAAGCATTTATTCCATCATGTGGAGCAGAACCAGCATGAGATTCTTTTCCTATAAATTTAACTTTTTTGCCGACAAAGCCATTACTTTCAGGACCAACTAGAGCCTTATCTTCTCCTAAATCTGAAGAGTGAAACATCATAGATATGTCTATATCATCAAAGTAACCTCTTTTTATTAGTTCTTGTTTTCCACCAAAGTAAGTTATTTTTCCTTCTTTTTTCAATTGTTCCCTGTATTCCAATTCAATAAATTCTTCAGCAGGAGTAGCCATAAATGATATTTTACCATCTAAATGTTCTAAAACCCCACTTTTTACTAAACCAATAGCTGCACCTAACATTCCAGCTATTTGTATGTTATGTCCACAAGTATGAGATGCACCTATTTCATTAGAATCTTTGTGTTCTTTGCATGATATACCATCTAATTCTCCAAGTATAGATATATGAGGACCTTCTTTACTAGAATTTGCATCTGCCTTACATCCTGTAACAGCTATATTTTTTTCGACAGATAAGTTTAGTTCTTGTTCAAAAAAGTTTGAAACAGCTTCTGTAGTTTTATACTCTTTATATCCATATTCTGGGTTTTTGTAGATTCCATGACCTATTTCTAATATTTTTTCTTTATTTTCATCGATAGTCTTTATTACTAGAGATTTTAATTGTTCTTTATTCATAATAAGTTCCTCCTATATTTTACCTTGAATACTTAAAACTATATGAGCTATACTTGCACATGCAAAGAATATAGTTGTAAAGACAACAAGTGATATTATAACTATTTTCCATGACATTTCCTTTAAAGCTTCTATTTTGTTTCCAACAGAAATTCCTGCAAAAGCTAATAGAGGAGTTGTTATAGCCATAAAATTAATATTATTAGTGTTAGTTAAGAATACTTCAGATGTTGGGCTATATGGCATACTAAGTAAAAGACCTATTATAGTTGCAAATCCAAAAGCAGGAAATATTGATTTAGGAAATAAATCCTTTATAATCATAGCAGCCATAGCAGCTAATATTAACATTACCATTCCAGGAAAAGCTGTTACTATAGATGTACCAACACTAATTCTTTGTCCTATAAGAATTATAACTCCAATAATAGACATAACCAATAATTGATATGAACTTTTCTTTAAATCTAAATTAGCAAACATTTATTAGCACTCTCCTTTTGTAGTTTTTGTTTCGTCAGTTTTTTTACTTCTTGAAAATTTAGGTTCTAAAATTTTGTACATAAAATTAGTAAATGGTAAAGATACAAAGACCAAGAATATAATTCCTGTTATACTAGACATCATATTACTTGTTGCTGCATAGGCAAGTATTGTATCTGCCATTTCTGGAGGTACCATGGTAGAAAGTGAGCCAGCGGCAGCAGTCATCATACTTCCACTACCAACACCACAAGCCATTCCTAAAGCATATGGATGAAGGCCACTATAAATTGAGACTGAGCCTAATACGCTAAAATATATAGTACCAAGAACTGTACCCATTAAATATGTACCAAGCACGCCACTACCTTCTGGAGAATTTATCCCATATTTTTCAGATATAACTCCTAAAGAGGGTTCACGGCTTATACTTGCAGTAGCTCCAATAGCTTCTCTTTTCATACCAAATATTAATGCAAGAGGTAATGCAACTATTGGTGCAAGTATGTGACCAAATTCTTGAGCAAGAAATGCAGGTCCAGCTTGAATTATCTTATCGATGTTTGGGCCAACTGTAGTCCCATATTTTATACCAAGCATTACTAGCGCAATTCCAACAACTTCACCAGCAATATTGATTTCTTTTTCTCCAATAACTTTTTTAAGTGCTTTAATTTTTTTTCCTAATAAGTCAGGTGTTATTATAAGTCCGATTATAACTGCATAAAGCATTGGAAATAGTATTATAGAAGCTGAGCCAATAGCTAATGTTCTTTGTCCTATAAATTCACATACTACTACTAAGATTAAGCAAGTTAAAAAGACTTGAATAAAGTGTTTTTTATTAATTTCCATGATTGCCTCCCTAAAAAAATAAATATTGTACTTATTTGAATTTGAAATAGAAAATACGTTTTCTTGAATATAATACGTTTTCCTAAATTACATAAAATTATATAGTAAAATGGTTTTTCAAATAAGTTTAAGAACTGTCAATAACATGTCCTTAATTAAGGATAAATCAAAAATTTAACATTGTCAACGAAAAAATATGTAAAATATTACATAACTTCAAAATATTAACATATAAATTTATTTATTAAAAATTTACTTAAATATTGTATGAATAAAATATAAAAAGCTTTAAAATAAATAATATAACTATAGAAAATAAAGATAAATATAATAATTTTAGTGGGTGATAATAGATGAAAATAAATAGATTAACAGAAATAATAGTAATACTATTAAATAAAAAATTAGTTACTGCTAAAGCATTGGCTGAGAGGTTTGAAGTTTCTACAAGAACTATATATAGAGATATAGAAACTCTGTCTATGTCAGGAGTACCAGTATATATGACTAAAGGCAAAGGAGGAGGAATATCTTTAATAGAAGAATATTCTATAGACAAAACTATATTGTCAAAGGAAGATAAGGAGAGTTTAATAATAGCACTTCAAACATTACAAGCAACAAAGTATCCAGAAATAAATTCAGTAGTAGATAAAATTGGCTCAATATTTGGAGAAAGTAATTTTGCAAACTGGATTGAAATAGATTTTACTGAATGGGGAAGTAATTTTAATGAGGATGATAAATTTACAAAAATAAAAAATGCTATTTTAAGACGCAATACTATAAATTTTGATTATGTAAATAGTTTTTCAAGTCAGACAAATAGGACTGTTGAACCGATGAAGCTAATGTATAAAAGTAAGACTTGGTACTTGTATGGGTTTTGCAAATTAAAGGACGATTTTAGAATATTTAGAATCAGTAGAATGAAAAACTTAGTAGTAAAAGAAGACATATTTTCAAGAAAGATAATTGAAGAGGCATACTTAGATGACTCTAAAATAATTAAAGAAGATACAGTAACTCTGAGGCTAAGATTTAAGGAAAAGATGCTCTATAGAGTTTTTGATGATTTTAACAATGATTTAATAACTAAAAATGAAGATAATACATATGATGTAATTGCAGAATTCCCAATTGGAGAGTGGATTTATGGATATATCTTATCTTTTGGAGATAGTGTTGAAGTACTTGAACCTAAATTCATTAGAGATAATGTTATAAATAGATTGAAAGAGATGCTTAAGATGTATTCCTTATAAGTTACTATTACTAAATTTAATTATATTAAAATATATGACATATAGATGTCGTATTTTATAAATTATAATTAAATTAAAGAAACAGATAATCAAAAGCAATCAATAAAGCTAAAGTGAGGTATAAAGTATGGATTATGAAATAGTACATATAAGTGAAAAAATAGTTGTGGGTGTATCAAAAGAAACTACAAATAACAACGGACAAGCAGTAAAAGACATAGGTGAATTATGGAAAAGCTTTATGGGGAAGGGTATCTATAATGCTATAAAAGGTAAAAAAAATGATAAAACAATAGGTTTATATACAGACTATCAAGGTGATTTTACAAATCCATATAACTTTGTAGCATGTTGTGAAGTAAATAGTGAAGATGATAAGGACAACAACTTAAGTGAATTTAATGAAAAAGATATTTGTGGAGAGTTTGTTATAAGCAAAGTTATACCAGGTGGTAAATATGCAAAATTCACTATAACAGGAGATATACAAAAGTCAGTAGGAGAATTCTGGTTTGAGTTTTGGAAAATGGATTTTGATAGAACTTATATAAGTGATTTTGAAGAATATCAAAATAATACATATGATATGAATAAGCAAGAAGTTCATATTTACATTGGAATAAGATAAATTCATTGATAAATTTTAATATATAAAACTTATTATAGGAATAAACAAGTTGATAATCATGAGGGAGTGTACTATACACTCCCAATTTTTATTTTATCTTTAAAAGTGATAATATTGTGATTTATTTAAGTATACAATTTTTGAATAGTTCACAAAATTATCTATAATCGTTTATAATCAATATTTTGTTCATAATTTAAATCTTCCTTTAGCAATATGTAAGAATTTATTAATTAATAATAGGATATAAATTTAATTATAGTTCAGCCGATAATAGATGTATATTATATAAATATTTTCAATTTATTATATATCTATATAATTGGTTTTTGACAACTTTTTACGTTTTTGTGTTTTTTACGTTTTTATGTGATTATGTTTTTAATAACTCGTCAAAATGCAAAACATATATTACAATAGATATATAAGTTTTTTAATTTATAAACTGTATTAATAAAGTTGAATATAGTATAGCATGAATATGTACTTTTATTTATAGATGAAATGTATTTATTATGTAGGGAAAATAGTCAGTAAGTATAAACAATGACTGAAAAATAATAGCATTTATTGTTACAAGTATGGAGGAGTTAGTTTTATGGAAAATAAAATTTTAATAGTAGATGATGCTATTTTTATGAGAATGATGATTAAAGAAGCTCTGAGTAAAAGTGGCTACGAGAATTTAGTAGAAGCAAGTGATGGAGAAGAAGCTTATAATATGTTTAAAGATGAAATGCCTGATTTGACATTACTTGATATTACAATGCCTAAAAAAGATGGTCTAGAGGTATTAAAGGAAATAAAAATGTTGGATTCAAATGCTAAAGTGGTGATGTGTTCTGCAATAGGGCAAGAAAATATGATTGTGGAAGCTATAAAGCTTGGAGCACTAGATTTTATAGTAAAACCATTTAAAACAGAAACATTGGTTAAAGTTGTAAATAATGCCTTAAAATAAAGGCTGTAAATACACCTTTATATAGTAAAAATACATAAATGTAACAATAGAGGGAGGGGTTTATATTATAAATTATTCACAACTTGATAATATTCATATAGATGCTCTTAGAGAAATTGGTAATATAGGCTCTGGGAATGCAATTACTGCACTTGCATCCATGATAAATAGTAAGATAGAAGTATTAATACCCATGGTCAAGATACTTGAATATAATGAAGCTACAAATTTACTTGGAGGTCCAGAAAACAAGGTTGTATGTATTCTACTTGATATGAAAGGCGATATTAATGGGATGTTTATGTTTTTGTTGGATGAATCAATCACTAAACTTATGCTTAATTCTCTTTTTAATAAAGATGAAGCTTTCTTAGACGAAATTACAGGTATTGAAATTTCTGCAATCAAAGAAATAGGAAATATTATGGCAAGTTCTTATGTAAATGCTATTGCATCTATGCTAAACATGAACATAAGTATTTCGGTTCCAGATATGTGTATTGATATGGTCGGAGCTGTGTTGAATGTTCCTATGATAAGATTTTCTGATGTTGGGGACAAAATTTTATTTATAGAAAATAAATTTAAAAATAGCGATAATTATTTTATTAGCCACATATTGATGATTCCAGAAATGGACTCGCTTAAAGACATATTAGTAAGATTGGGATTATCAGTATGAGTAGAGAGATAGTAGTAAATATTGCAGACATGAAAATAGTGTATAAACCAAATGTTTTGGTTACTTATGCACTTGGTTCTTGTGTAGGAGTATGTTTAATAGATAAAACAGCAGGAATTGGTGGAATGTTACATGTTATGTTGCCATATAGTAAAGATGCTATTCACATTGAAAATAAATATAAATTTGCTGACACAGGAATAAAGGAACTTATTAAGTCTATGGAGCATATAGGTGCAAATAGGACATATATAAAAGCAAAAATAGCTGGAGGAGCCCAGATGTTTTTAGGAAATAGTAATTCATCAATTGCAAGCATAGGGTATAGGAATGTTGAAGCAGTAAAAAAAACTCTTTTAAGCTTAAAAATTCCAATAATAGCAGAAGATACAGGAATGAATTATGGAAGAACAATACGCTTTTATACTGAGACAGGCGATTTAATTGTAGACTCAATAAATAAAGGAAAGAAGAAAATATAGATTATTTTTATTTAGAAGATATTTAAGGGGGAGGTATTAAATGAGATTTCCAGATGACCCATATTTAGGTTATGAGTTAGTAGATGAGGGGATTAAGTACCTAAAATTTAAAATGGACGAACAGAACTTTGGTATTGAACTTGAAAAAGTCATAGAAATTGTTGGGAATCAGGAAATCATATTTATTCCAGAACTTCCAACCTATTCAAAAGGAATAATAAATTTGAGGGGAAAAATTATCCCGATAATAGATATGCATTTGAGACTGAGGAAAAATAATTTAAATACTACTGATTATGTATATATAGTAATAGCCGGATTGGAAAATTTAGTAGTGGGATTTATGGTTGATAAAGTTGAGGAGATAATAGATTTAGAAGAAAATCAGATATCACCTCCACCAAGGGTTACTCTTGAATATTCAGATTATTTTGTAAGTGGTATTGGAGAGATAGACAATCAAATAATTACCTTGTTAGATTTGAAGAAGCTTTTGACTGATGAAGAAGAACTTTTGATAGATGAATTGCTTTTTAAATACAATTAAACTATCATGTAACACAGATATATAATTTAGTGGCATTGTAATTATATTATAATGAGAACATTTAGAACTATAGTGGTATAATTATTAAGTGTAAGAATTTTAAATTATTAAAATTTGAATATATTATGTTTAAGAGAGGTTTGGATATGGAAAATAAGCAACAAGGAACAATTTTAGTTGTTGATGATAGTGTTCTAATGTGCGATTTAATAGATAAAACACTTACAAAAGATAATTTTAAAGTCATAAAAGCATTTAATGCAATAGAAGCAAAAGAGTGTATTAAAGAGTGTACACCAGACATTATTCTGCTTGATATAATTTTGCCAGACAATTCTGGATTTGAATTGTGTAGAGAACTCAAATCTAATATTCGTACAGAAGATATACCTATAATTTTTATAACTTCAAAAAATACAGATACAGATGTAGTAAAGGGTTTTGGAGTAGGAGCAATAGACTATATGGTAAAACCTTTTAGTATGACAGAATTAAAAGCTCGTGTTATGGCTCATATTGAAGTCAAAAAATCTCAAGATAAATTAAGAAAAATAAATAATGAACTGGAATCTTCTCTTGAAAAATTAAATAGATTAGTTGTAAGGGATTATCTAACAGGTCTTTACAATAGACGTCATATAATTAATCAGCTTATGGAACAAAGAAAAATTAATAGATATAGTCATGAAACAGTATCTCTTATTCTTGGAGATATTGACGATTTTAAAGTTATTAATGATACTTATGGTCATGAAGCAGGAGATTTTGTGCTAACAGTAATCTCAAGTATAATTAAAAAGAATTGTAGACAAATTGATACTGTATCAAGATGGGGTGGAGAAGAATTTTTGATAATGCTCACTAATACTTCAATAGAAGGGGCAAAAATACTTTCAGAGAGAATTCGCAAAGAAATAAAGGAATTTGAATTTAACTATAAAGGAAATGAAATAAAGTGTACTATTACATTAGGAGTAGTAGAGGTAAACTCAAACATATCATTAGAAGAAAATATATCCCTAGCAGATAAGGCAATGTACGAGGGAAAAAATCTAGGAAAAGATTGCAGTGTAGTAAGTACAATGAATGGACTAAAGAAGATATAGATTGATATCTTGATAAACTTACTTTATAAAGGAGTATAGATATGAAAAGAGAAGTAAAGCTTTCCAAATTGGCAATAGTATTGCTAATTATTATAGTACTAGCTGTTATGGCAGGCATTTTTTCTTCAATTTCATCTTATAAAGCATTTGAAAAAGTGGAAAAAAGTATCAATGACATGAACAATTTGAGAAATGAAAGTCAGTATATAAAAGACACAACAAGAGAAGTTTGTGACATGTTAAGAAGGTACGTTTTTACAGGTGAAAAAAAGGATAAAGATGTCTATGAAAAAGAGCTATATGGAAAAACAAGAGAATCTGCTTTAAATAAACTTGAAAAAATTGGTCTTACAAAGACTGAGTCAAATAAAATTTTGGAAGCTAAGGAGATATCTGATTCTTTGGTACCAAAAGAACAAAGTGCTATAAATGCAGTTGAAAGTAATGACAAGAGCTTAGCTCAAAGTATAATTTTTAGTAGCGAATATGTAGAATCTCAGGAAAAAATGGATTCTTTAATAGATGAATTTCAAGAGGATGTAGTTACTCGTTCAAATTCTGAAATTGTAGAAGTTAAAAAAGAATTACAAAGTTTGATACTAAGAACGATATTTATACTCTCACTATTAATCATATTAACAATAATAGAATATGCAGTAATAAAACTAAAGATAGTAATTCCTATTAATAAAGTAGAAAAACATTTTTCAAGAATTGCATCGGGTGATTTAAGAACAAGTATAGATGTTGAAGAAAGTAAATCTGAAATAGGAATGTTAGTAAGTTCTGTCAAAAAGATGCAAGATATGTTATTAAATTATATAGACCTTATAGACAGTACATTAACTAGCATTGCAAAAGGGGATTTAAGAATAGACATAGAACAAGAATTTATAGGAGATTTTAAATCAATCAAAACATCATTAGAAAGTATAATAAATTCTTTTAATGATGATTTCTATGAAATAAATCTGTCAGCTGAGCAAGTTGCAAGTGCATCAGAACAAGTAGCAGCAGGAGCACAAGCTCTTTCGCAGGGTGCTACTGAACAAGCTAGTTCAGTAGAAGAATTAGCCTCTACAATTAATGAGATATCTGATGGAATTAAGCAATGTGCAGATAGTGCTAGTCTTGCATGTGAAGTATCTGACCAATCAGCATTACAAGTTGGTTTTGGAAGTAGATGTATGGATGATATGATGACATCAATGGAGGCAATAAGTGAAAAATCAAATGAAATATCAAAGATAATCAAAACCATAGATGAGATAGCTTTTCAAACTAATATTCTTGCATTAAACGCAGCCGTTGAAGCAGCAAGAGCAGGCCAATATGGTAGAGGATTTGCAGTTGTTGCAGATGAAGTTAGGTCTTTGGCTGGAAAAAGTGCTAAAGCAGCTCAAAACACAGCAATTCTTATAGAAGAAGCTATTAAAACAGTGGAAAATGGTGTCAAAATTGCAAAAGAAACTGCAAAAGCATTAGACTTAGTTGTAAATGGTGTAGAAAAAACTACTGATTATATTAATGGAATTTCTTCATCTGTGCATAGTCAAGAGATAGCAATTACACAGATTTTATCTGGAATAGAGCAAATTTCAATAGTAGTTCAAATGAACTCTGCAACAGCAGAGGAAAGTGCTGCAGCTTCAGAAGAAATGTCTGCTCAAGCACAAATTTTAAAAGAATTAGTAGAAAAATTTCATCTAAAAGAAAGTGAGATAAGAAAATCATCGTGGATTTAGATTATAGAATATTATATATAAGAAAAAATAGAAATTTATTTGTCGACTGTAGGTGATAAATATGAATTACATTGAACCAAGTATGAGACCAATGTTAGATATGTTTATATTTGAGACAAGTCTATTACTTGAGCAATTAGATGAAATTATGATTCAGACAGAAAAAGAAAGAATATTTAGCGACAGTAATATTAATGAAACTTTTAGAATTATGCATACAATAAAAGGCTCAGCTTCTATGATGGGTCTAGATAATATGTCTGCTTTAGCACACAGTGTAGAAGACCTATTTTATATTATACGTGAAAGAAAAATAGAGATTATAGATAATGATTTATTGTTTGATTTAGTTTTTCAAGCATTAGATTTTATAAAATATGATATTGGTAAATTACAATCAGGAGATTGTACAACTTCTGATTGCTCTAGCTTTATAAAAGATATTGAAGATTATGTAAGTACTCTAGAACTATCAAGTTCTACAAAATTACAAGATAAGTTGAACTTAGAAGACACATACGAAAAAGAAATAAATAATTTAAATTTTTCATATAAGGAAGGTTCAGACATAGTCAAAATAGTTTTTGAACAAGATTGTATGATGGAAAATGTAAGAGCTTTTATGCTTACATTTGAATTGCAAGATTACTGTGAATTTCTAGCATTTTATCCTGAAGACATAGAAAAGAATACAGGTACAGCAGAATATATTAAAAAATATGGATTTTATATACAATTTATTGCTAAAGATGATAAAAACATAATTTATAAAACAATAAAAGATAATCTATATGTAAAAGAGTATTCAAATGTTGATAAAGATGATATATATACAAGTGAAAAACAGGATGATATGTTGGTGAAAAACCCAAAAACTAATTTGGAGACAAATTCTAAAGATGAAAATAATTTTGTAAAAGAAAAAAGTGCATTACAAGAAAGTGTCTTAAATGAGAAAATTGACTTAGAGCAAGATGTTTTAATTGAAGGAAATGAGCATCTTCCTATAAGTAAACAAAATATTATGACTGTAAATTTAGAAAAACTAGATTTACTTCAAAATATAGTTGGAGAAATTGTAATTATGGAATCAATGGTTGTAAATAGTGTAGATTCTAAAGGTGTTGATATAGATAATTTCAATAAAGCAACCAGACAATTACATAAGCTTACAGATGAATTGCAGGATATAGTAATGTCAATGCGTATGGTTAAAATTGCAGGTGTATTTCAAAAAATGCATAGAATTGTACGAGACATGAATAAAAAATTAGATAAAAATGTTGAACTAGTAACTATAGGAAATGAAACAGAAGTAGATAAAAATGTAATGGATAATTTAGCAGAACCATTTATGCATCTTATAAGAAATGCTATGGACCATGCAATAGAGCCTGCTGATGAACGCATATCTAAGGGTAAAAAAGAAATAGGAACTATAATTTTATCTGCTGAAAATTTAGGCGGAGAAGCTGTCATAAGTATTTCAGATGATGGCAGAGGTCTCATGAAAGATAAGATTTTGGAAAAAGCTAAAGAACAAGGTCTTCTTAAACATCAAATTAATGAATATACTGATGATGAAATTAACTCTTTAATTATGACTCCAGGATTTTCTACAAAGGAATCTATAACTGAATTTTCTGGTAGAGGAGTAGGGATGGATATTGTTCGTAAAAGTATTGAAAAAGTTGGTGGTTCAATTGGTGTAAAAAGTACAAAAGATGAAGGAACAACATTTACTATAAAAATACCACTGACACTTTCTATAGTAGAAGGTATGGAGTTCAAAGTTGGAAACTCGATGTTTACTTTGCCAATATCATCAATAAGAAGTACATTTAAACTTGCAGATTTAAGCCAAGTAATTAAAGATGGTAGTGGAACAGAATTAATTACAATATATGGAGCATGTATTCCTATTATAAGATTGCATAAAATATATGATATTCATACAGATATAACTGAATTAGTAAATGGAAATATGATAATCATAGAAAATGAGTATAAAGCAGTATGTATTTTTGTGGATGAAATAATAGGAACTCAACAGGTTGTAGTAAAGCCATTTCCAGTTTATTTTAACAGATTTAATATGAAAAACAATGGTTTTTCAGGATGCACAATACTTGGTGATGGAAGTATAAGTCTGATTATAGATGCAGATAACATTATGGAAATATATTAGGGGATTTAAAGTATGTCTACAAATGATATTATAAAACAAGTATTAACATTTTATGTTAATGATGTTATTTATGGAATAGAATTAGAAAATGTAATTGAGACTATAAGGTTTCAACCAATAACATATGTACCACGTCTTCCAAATTATATAAATGGAGTTATTAATTTGAGAGGAAGAATTATACCAGTTATTGATATGCATATTAGATACAATCTTCCTGAAGTTGATTATAATGAGAGAACATGCATAATAATTATAAAAATTGATGAGTATCAAGTTGGAATTATTGTAGATAAAGTTGTTGATGTCGTTCTTATAGATGACTTAAACTTACTAGAGACAACTATTTCTAACAACATAAATATAAATAAAGTTATAAAAGAGATTGTAAAAGTTGGAGATAAGTCTATACTAATTTTAGATATTCGAAAGTTTCTAATTGACAGCATGTAATTAGCTTTGATAAATTGGCAGGAGGAAGTTTTTTGTATGATAAAACTCACTGATGAAGAATTTAAAATTCTTGTAAACTATATAAAAAAAGAGTACGGAATTGATTTAAGCAAAAAAAGAGTATTAATTGAAGGACGACTATATAATACAATGCGAGAAAGAAAGTTTAGTTCTTTTAGTCAATATATGAACCTATTATTTAGAGATAAGACAGGAAATGAAGCTATAAATTTAATAAATAGGTTGAGCACAAATCATACATTTTTTATGAGAGAACATCAGCATTTTGAGTATATGTATAATAATATACTTCCTTTTTGGGAAGAAAATAATAAACTCAGAAACTTAAATATATGGAGTGCAGGTTGCTCTAGTGGAGAAGAAGCATATTCAATAGCTATGACTTTAGATGATTATTTTGGGAGTAGGAAAGACCTGTGGAATATTAAAATTATAGCCACAGATATTTCAATGAATTCACTTGAAAAAGCTAAAAGAGCTGTATACACAGAAGCAAATGTTGATAATGTTCCAAAATTATGGAAGAAAAAATATTTCATAGATAATAAAGATGGTACATTTAAAGTTTGTGATAAGATTAGAAAAAGTGTATTTTTTAAACCATTCAATTTAATTGAAGATTTCTCACATCAACTTTTTGATTTGATTTTTTGTAGAAATGTTATGATTTATTTCGATTTAAAAACAAAAGAAGAGCTTATAAATAAATTTTATGATGTAACTAAAAAAGATGGATTTTTATTTGTAGGTCATGCAGAGATAGTAAATAGAAGAAATACAAAATACGACTATGTAAAACCTGCTGTTTATAAAAAATAGAAGAATATTTTAGATATATGATTTTGTGGGGGCGGTAATGTGGAAAATATTAATAACAGGGTCATTGCTATAGGCGCATCTATAGGTGGAACAGAAGCAATACTTGAGATTATAAAAGACTTACCAAAATCTACACCAGGGGTTATTGTAGCTCAACATATGCCAGCTATATTTACTGAGATGTATGCACAACGACTTGATAAGCAGTGTATTATGAATGTAAGAGAAGCTAAAAATAATGATAGAGTAGAGCAAGGAAATGTACTTATTGCACCTGGTGGATATCAAATGAAATTACATTTAGATAAAGATGGGTATTATGTAACTTGTGAAGAAGGTGAAAGAATAAGTGGACATTGTCCATCTGTAGATGTTTTGTTTGATTCAGTAGCACAAGTAGCAGGTAAAAACTCAGTAGGAATAATACTTACAGGAATGGGTTCAGATGGAGCAACTGGACTTTTGAAAATGAGAGAGAAAGGTTCATTTACAATTGGGCAAGATAAAAATTCTTGCATTGTATATGGAATGCCAATGGTAGCATTTGATAGAGGTTCTGTTGTAATCCAATTACCACTTGATAAAATTTCAAGTTGTCTGATAAGTCATCTTAATATTTGAAAAGAAAAAGATTAATTTTTATAAATAAAAATTAATCTTTTATTAAATTATATGGATAAAAAACCCTAGAAACTCCAAATATAATAAGAGAGATTTATATTTAGGAGGAAAATAATAAGATGAAATTTTTTAAAGTAAATACGAAAGCTAGAGTTTTAAGATATGTGTTTGTTTTATCCTTGACTATAATAGCTATTTTAGCAATTAAACATGACTATAGATATAATAATTTGGGGAAAGATGCTTTACTTAATCTAAATAAAGACAAAGAAGCTGTAAGCGTTATGAGTAATCAATCATTGCCAAAAGATACTACAAATAGTAAACAAACTTTATCAGTAAGTACAATAGGAAGTAAGACAATAGTGAAAAATGATGAATATATAGAAAGTACTATAAATATGCCTATAATAACAAATTCAAATAAGATTGTTGAAAGGTCTACAAATGATAGAATAAAAAATGATATATTTGAATTTTATAACAAATCGTATAAAGAGGCAAAACAATACCTTAAAGATAATCCTGATGAAGAAAATAAATTTGTTGCAAATGTAGACTTTGAACTTAAAAAGAATACTGATTCTGCTCTTAGTATAAAGGTAAGATATTATACTTACAGTGGTGGAGCACATGGTTATTATCAAGATATAGCTTATAATGTAGATATGAGAACAGGGAAGTTTTTAGAATTAATGGACTTATTTAAAGATAATACTAAATATAAAGAAGTTATAGATGAGGAAATTAAACAACAAATAACTGATTTAGAAAAGAAAGATAAAGAAAATGTAGGAATATATAATTTTAAAGGGATAAAAGAAAATCAAAATTTTTATTTGCAAGATGATAACTTAGTTATATATTTTGATTTATACGATATAACTCCATATGCAGCAGGAATACCAGAATTTTCAATAAACAAAAAACTAATAAGCTATATGTTAAAATCGGAGTATGTAGATTTGTTTAATTTGAAATAGGATTATTTAATTTGAAATATATTTATTTAATTTGAAATATATTTATTTAATATGAAATATATTTATTTAATATGAAATAGAATTTGTATTAAAATGTTATGTTATAATATCTAGCATAGAAACTTATTAAAATTGGGGGTATATAAAATGCTACTTTTAAAAAAAGACGACATAAAAAAAGTATTTACTATGAGAGATGCAATTGAGGCTGATAAAGAGGCTTTTAGAATTTATTGTGAAGGAAAAAGTGTAACTCCTTTGAGAACTAATATACCAGTTCCAAGTCAGGATGCTAGTATGTTATTTATGCCAGGATATGTAGAGGACTTAGGGTGTGCAGGAATAAAAATTGTATCTGTATTCCCTAAAAATGCTCAAAAAGGCAAACCAGTAATTCCAGCAACAGTATTATTATTAGATGGGGAGACTGGAGAAGTATGTGCTGCTTTAGATGGTACTTATATAACTCAAGTTCGTACTGGTGCAGCATCTGGTGCAGCTATAGATGTTTTAGCTAAAAAGGATTCTAAGATAGGGGCTTTAATAGGCTTGGGAGGACAAGGTGAGTCACAACTTGAAGCTATGTTAGAAGCTAGAAATTTAGATGAAGTAAGAGTTTTCAGTAGAAATAAAGAAAGTAGAGAAAAATTTGCAAAAGAGATGAACTTAAAGCTAAGTAAATATAATACTAAAATAGTTGCAGCTGAGTCATCTGATGAAGCCATAGATAATGCTGATGTAATAGTTTTAGCAACAACATCAAAAAAACCAGTATTTGATGGAAATTTGGTTAAAAAGGGAGCATTAGTGAGTGCTGTAGGTTCATACTTACCAGATATGCAAGAGATGTGTCCAACTTGTTTAACTAGAGCATCTAAGATATTTTTTGAATCAACAGATGCAGTTTTATCAGAATCAGGAGATATATTAATTCCTCTAGAAGAAGGTAAAATAAGCAAAGCTGATTTTAGTGGTGATTTGGGAAATGTTATAAATGGAACTATTTCCGGAAGAGAAAATGATGACGAAATAATTGTGTTTAAAAGTGTCGGAATAGGTGTACAAGATGTCGTAACAGCGAAAAGAATATATGATAAAGCAAAAGATAGAGGGATTGGAATAGATTGGGAATGGTAAAATTTTCAAAATAAACTTATAATTAGACAAAATTATGCTATAATATTAATAAATAAATTTTTTTATTCAATTAACTGAGGGAGGATATTTGTATGAAAATGGTAAAAAAATTAATCTTATCTTCTATTATGGCTTTAGTTTTAGTTCTAACTATAGGCTGTTCTAATGCAGAAGAAAAAGTAAAGTCGAATTTTGAAGCTAATTTAGCAGCACTAGAAATGTATAAATACGATGAAAAAGGCATTTCTGATGCTTTAACAGAAGCTGAATATAAACAAATTCAAACTTATAATAACACAGATAAAGTTTCAATGCTTGCTCAATTAACACCTCTTTATGGAAAAGAGAATGCTGAAAAGATATATGACACAATTGTTAAATTAATACAAGGTGTTGAAAAGACAGTAACAGTAGATTCTTCTAGTAAGGATAAGATAACTTTAAAAGTTGTAAGTAAAGCATTGGATACTAGTAAAGTAATGTCTGAGGCAAACGATTTAGTAAAATCATATGTAACTGATAAAAATAATTACAATAAAGCAGAAAAAGAAGTTCAAGATGATATGGCAAAAATGATTATAGACCTTTATAACAAAAAGCCAACGAAAGATGTTACAACTTCAATTACATATACAAAAAAAGATGGTAAATGGCAACCACCTAGCAATATACAAAAATTATGTGAAGGAATATATACAATTTAATTTATTTTAAAGACACTAAAACTATCTTTTAAACATATAATAAACTGTTTGAAAGATAGTTTATTTTATTATTTATTGAATACTATTTTTCAAATTTATTTGATATACTTGGCAGTTTTGACTATATAAAACTTTCAATACAATTATGCTATATCTTGATAAAACATGGTGAATAATTGTGTGTTATATAGTCGAAAATATGATATATTAATATTATATTATATGATAAAAGTTTATTTATATGCTTTTAGGGAGATTTTTTATATAAAATGAAAGGGGTGTTTTTTATGTTATCAAGGCAAGAATTAAAAAGAGTATCAAAAGCTCAGTTATCTGGAAACTGGGGAACATGTGCAATTAATATGGCAATATATATTGCGTTGATAGTAGCTATATCATTTATAGGATTGCCTTTTGAACCCTTAACTACTATCATAGTAGCGATAATAGGTTTTTTAGTTGCAGCAGGATTTACATGTATGTTTTTAAAGATTACTAAAGATAAAAAAGTCAAGATGGGAGATATCTTCGTAAATGGAAGAATTTATTTAAGAAGTTTTGGACTTTATATATTAGAATCAATTGCTGTTTATATTTATTCTTTTATAATCACAATTATCGGAGCATTTTTGTCATTTGGAGTTTTACTCACTAGTGGAGCAATTGAATACCTATCAAGTAATAATGTTGGAGTAGGAACTGTAATTTCTACTGCCATAACTCTAGTTATTATAGTAATTGTGTTGATGTTGCCAGTTTATATATTGTTATTATACATTTCTCAAGCTGCTTTTTTAATATGTGAAGATAAAGATAATCTTGGTGTATTTAAAGCAATGGGTGCTAGTTTAGATATGATGAAGGGTAATGTACTTAAACTATTTATATTAAATCTTAGCTTTATAGGATGGTATATATTGACTATATTCACTTTAGGAATAGGTTTGTTATGGTTAATTCCATATATAGGAGTTACTAATTGTAATTTCTATAGAGAATTATTAAAAGATAATCCAGATGTAGAAGATATATTATTAGATAAGGAAAAATCTTATTCTATGTATTAAGATGGTTTTATAGTTAAATAAAATAAAGCTTTATTTAGATATTAAAGTATAAAAATGACAAGACTGTCTTTTACAAGAACTATTTCTTTAAAGGACAGTTTTTGTTATTAAAAAAATAAATGGTTGACATCACATAGACTACTGTGATAGTTTTAAATTATAATATTGACTATTGTGATAACCATATTTGAGGAGCGATTTTATATGGAAATAAAATTATTTGATTCAGAACTTAAGGTTATGGAAGTTCTATGGGAGATAGGAGAAAGTAAGGCAGGGGAATTAGTAAAAGTTTTAAAGGAAGAAACAGGATGGAATAGAAACACTACGTATACAGTTATAAAAAAATTAGTATCAAAAGGTGCAATAGAAAGAATTGAACCAAACTTTGTTTGTAGACCTTTAATAAGCAAAGAAGAAGTTCAGAAGCATGAAACAGAAAGCTTAATTAATAAAATGTTTGGAGGGTCTTCAGAGAAATTTCTTTCAGCTTTTATTAATAAAGAAAATCTCTCAAGTGATGAGATTACAAAACTTAAACAAATTGTTGAGAAATTAAAGTGAGGTAAGATTAATGTTCACTAAATTGTTAGAAATGAGTGTTACTTCTGGGGTTTTAATTTTAATTGTTATTTTTATAAGAGCATGTTTGTTTAAAAAATTGCCTAAAAAAGTATTTGTATTATTATGGTTAGTTGTTTTGTTTAAACTTTTAGTACCAGTAAGTTTAAATTCTACTTTTAGTATTTATAGCATTATTGAGTCAAATTTTGATGCTCAATTGGGAAATGCATCCGCTGTGGATTATTCAATTAAGAAGAATAATAATTCTATCAGTAAGAATAATTTTGGAGATTCTAAGGCTTTATTCAATCTTGAGAATTTTACAGCATTGGAAATATCAAGTATTTTAACGTTTGGAATTTCTATTACTTTTATTATGTTTTTATGCTTTAAGTATACCAGGACGATTAATCTTTTTAAAACTTCGATACATATAAAAAATCATGAATTTATTAAAAAGTGGGCATATGATAATAGAGGTCTTAGAAAATTCTTTGTTTGTATTTCTGAATTTACTAAAACACCTCTTACAACTGGTATTTTAAAACCGAATATTATTTTGCCAAAACAAATGGACTATAGCAATAACCAAACTCTAAACTTTGTCTTAACTCATGAATTGGTTCATATCAATAGGTTTGACAATATATTGAAGTTGTTTATGATTGTAGCTCTTGCTGTCCATTGGTTCAATCCTTTAGTTTGGGTAATGCTTTTTTTATTGAATAAAGATATAGAATTTAGTTGTGATGAAAAGGTAATGAGTATAGTTGGTGAAGAATATAGAGCTGATTATGCAACTACGCTTATAAGTTTAGCAGAGGAACATAATACATTTCCAATGACACTTTATAACGGATTTGGAAAGACAAAGATAGAAGAAAGAATAGTTAATGTTATGAAGTTTAAAAAATCAACCTATATTACTTTTTTAGTTTCAGCTGTGTTAATTTGTGGGACTAGTGTTGTTTTTGCAACTGGAAATAAAGAAATTGATGAAGTTGAATCTTTTAATCTAATGGAAATTGAGCAAAGTAATAAAAACGACTTTTCAATAGGAGGTCAGCCATTAAAAATAGAATCTAAGATAAATAATACAAATATTTCTGTGGGATTATCAGCTAAAAGTGATGAAAGCATTGATTTAAGTACATCAGAAACATATAAAATGCAGAAAATTACTTCAAAGGTTGATGTAGAAGAAGTGTATTCTAATATGTCAAAGTATTCAGTTGTACCAACTGATAATATTTCTAAGAAGATATCTGTAACAAAAAGTATGAAGATTTTAACAAATAATAAATTGCAGTATAAAGATTCTGAAAGCAACTAGATATATGACAAATAAGGATGGGTTGAGAATTAGGAATACTATCTTAAAATAATTAAATTTATTTTGAGATAGTATTTTTTATTAAAAAATTTTATAGAAATACTTGACACAATTATGACTATTGTGATAGTCTAAAGATGTAGTAAATAACTATTGCAATAGTCATAATGAACTACACTACCCAAATAAATCTCTAAGAAAGGAATATAAATTATGAAAATAAAAAAATCCCTTATAAGTGCAATGATGGTATCTGCTATGGTACTAGGAGGAACAGGAGCAGTATTTGCAAGTGGAAATGACGATGTATCTAATATTGAGTTATCTAAGTTTAAATCTCTAGTAGAATCAGGTGTAACTGATGCTGCTGACTTAGAAAAACATGGAGTTGAGTATTATACTTATGAAGAGTACGCTAAGCAGATTGAAGAGTTAAAAGCATATGCTAAAGACTCTTCAGCAGTTAAAGATGTAAGTTCAAAAGACCTTGAAGATACAATTAAGATTATGGAAAAAGATTTAGAAAAGATAAAAACTGAAGGCTTAAAGATAATGAAACCTATCGTAATAGATAATGAAGATGGAACTCAATTGGCAGTTTCTTTATCTAGAGCTGAATAATTAATATTAAATTTTTTAGATATAGGTGGAAAAAGTATTTAAAAAACTAAATAAGCGTAATTAAACATAGTAAACAAGAACAAAACAAGTAACAAATAAACGATAACAAAAGGCTTAAAGTCTATATGAAGATAGAGAAGTAAAAAATAAACAAATTAAATAGTATAAAAATAAATCTAGTCAAAGTAAAAGTATTAAACCCAGTTTGTAATGTTAACATTTTTTATATGTATTAAGAAATGTTAACATTACTTTTTTTATTCAAAATATGGATTTTTACTAAAAAACGTTGTAGAAATACTTGACATAAATATGACTATTATGATAGTCTGAAAGTGTAGTTAATAACTATTGCAATAGTCATTGTGAACTACACTACCCAAATAAATCTCTAAGAAAGGAATATGAGTTATGAAAATAAAAAAATCCCTTATAAGTACAATGATGGCATCTGCTATAGTATTAGGAGGAACAGGAGCAGTATTTGCAGATGGAAGTAGTGATGTATCTAATATTACATTAGATAAATTTGATTCTCTAATAAAATCAGGAATAACTGAGCCTGCTGACTTAGAAAAATATGGAGTTGAGTATTACACTTATGAAGAATATGCTAAGCGTATTGAAGAATTAAAAGAGTATGCTAAAGACACTACACAAGTTAAAGACTTAAGTTCACAAGACCTTGAAAATACAATTAAGAGTATGGAAAAAGATTTAGAAAAGATAAAAAATGAAGGTTTAAAGATTATGAAACCTATTAGAATAGACAATGGAAATGGATTGATAGGTTTCTATGGTCGTTAAATAATTAAATGATACAAAAGTAAATCTAGCCAAAGTAAGAGTACTAATTCAGTTTGTAATGTTAACATTTTTTAATGTATGTTAAGAAATGTTAACATTACTTTTTTTTTATTTAAAATAATATTAAAAATATTATGAAAATTCTAACGAAAATTAATTCTTAATTATTAGAGTCATTAAAATTTAAAGAAAAATGGCAATTTGGTATTTTAAAAGTGAGTTTTAAAAAAATTAAGGCTATTGGCATGGCAATTGCTTAGTAAATAAAATAAGAACAATATTATAAATTTATGGATTCATATTATTATTTGCTATCAATATTTAAATTGTATTGATAATAAATATATAGTTGATAGCTTCTAAAATGTATCGCTAACAAATACACTAAGTTATCAAAGAGGTATTATTTCTAAGGAGGGGGAAAGCATGAAACAATTGCTTACAGGAAATGAGGCAGTAGCACGTGGTGCTTACGAAGCAGGCATATCTTATGCAGCTGCTTATCCAGGAACACCAAGTACTGAAATATTGGAAAATATAGCACTATATAAAGATGACATAATTGCAGAGTGGGCACCAAATGAGAAAGTAGCAGTAGAGTCAGCAATAGGAGCCTCTATTGCAGGAGGTAGAGCCCTTGCAGCTATGAAGCATGTTGGAGTAAATGTTGCTGCAGACCCAATATTTACATATGCATATATGGGAGTAAATGGTGCGATGATTATTGTATCTGGAGATGACCCTGGCATGCACTCATCACAAAATGAACAAGATAATAGACATTATGCTAAATTTGCAAAGATAGCTATGATAGAACCAAGCAACAGCCAAGAATGTAAGGATATGCTAAAGGCTGCGGTTGAGATAAGTGAAAAATACGATACAACAGTTTTATTTAGAATGGTGACTAGAATATGTCATAGTAAAGGACTTGTTGAGTTAGGAGAAAAAGAAGAAACAATTGTAAAAAAATATGAAAGAAATCTTTCTAAGTTTGATGCTATTCCAGCAACTTCAAGAGGATTAAGAATTAAACTTGAAGATAGATTAAAAAAGCTTGAAGAGTTTTCTAATGAAACTGACTTAAACTTTATAGAATGGAATGATAAGAAAATAGGCGTGATAACTTCAGGAGCTTCTTATGAGTATGCTAAAGATGTGTTTGGAGATACTGTATCATATTTAAAATTAGGATTTACATATCCTCTTCCAACAAAGAAGATAAGAGGTTTTGCAGAACAAGTAGAAACTGTTTATGTAATCGAAGAATTAGAACCTTATATAGAAGAACATCTTAAAGAAAATAACATACCATGTATTGGAAAAGAAAAGATACCTAATATAGGTGAGTTAAATCCAGATATTATAGCTCAATCAATTTTGGGAGAAAAAAGAAAACTAATAGAGTATAGCCAAGAAAAAATAGTTGGCAGACCTCCAACTTTATGTGCAGGATGTCCACACAGAGGATTTTTCTATGAGCTAGGAAAGGTTAAAAATGTACTTATAAGTGGAGATATAGGATGTTATGGTCTAGGAGGAGCAGAGCCTTTAAATGCTAAAGATACTTGTATATGTATGGGAGGAGGGCCAGGTGTAGCTCATGGAGCACAAAAGATATTTACTAAAAATAATATTAACATGAGGACTATATCTACAATAGGAGATTCAACATTCTTTCATACAGGAATAAATGGTCTCATAGATATAATCTACAACAAAAGTAATACTGTAACATGTATTCTTGATAATAGAATTACTGGAATGACTGGTCATCAAGAAAATCCTGGAACTGGATTTTCATTGCAAGGTGATGTTACTGAAATGATGGACATTGAGACTATAGTAAAAGCTTTGGGTTGTAAAAATGTAAAGGTAGTTAATCCTAATATGTTGAATGAAGTTAAAGAAGCATTAAATTGGGCTTTATCAATTGATGAACCTTCAGTAATAATCACTAGATGGCCATGTGCATTAAAAAAATTTACAGAAGATGATAAAAAAAGATTCGACCTTACACCATCAATTTGTAGCGTAGATGATGAGAAATGTATTGGATGTAAGAAATGCCTTACAACAGGATGCCCTGCTTTGAGATTTGATAAATCTAAAAAGAAATCAAGTATAAATCAGGCTCAATGTGTAGGATGTACAGTATGTGCACAAGTATGTCCAGTAAATGCTATAAAAAAGGTTGGTGAAAAGTAATGAAAAAGGTTAAAAATGTATTGTTATCAGGAGTAGGAGGTCAGGGTACTGTTTTAGCAAGTAAAATACTTTCTGCTGGTCTTATAGATGCTGGATATGATGTTAAGATGTCAGAGGTTCATGGTATGGCTCAAAGGGGTGGAAGTGTAACAACACAAGTTAGATATGGAGAAAAAGTACACTCTCCTATACTTGGAAAAGGAGATGTTGACGTATTAGTTTCATTTGAGACTATGGAGGCTTTAAGATATCTTGATTTTCTTAAGCCTGAGGGTAAATTAGTAGTAAATGATTATGAAATGCCTTCTGCACCAATTTTAACAGGTAGAGTGGATTATCCTGAAAATATAATAGACGATATTAAAGAAAAAGTGGATGTAACAGTGATAAAGGCAGTTGATATTGCCAGAGGTTTTGGAAATGAGAAGGTTATGAATGTAGTACTTTTGGGAGCATTGATTAAGGCTTTACAGTTAGAAAATGATATAGATTGGGAAAAGATAGTATCACAACAGGTTAAACCTAAGTTTATAGAAATTAATATAAAAGCTTTAAGAGAAGGAATGAATATTTAGAAAATAAAAATTACAGATAAAAAACTATATAAAGAATCAGAAAAAATAATTATATATAATATACAAAGGGTTAGGAAAGATTAATTATAGATATAATACAAAAAGGGTTAGGAAAGATTAATTAAAAATATAATATATAAAGGGTTAAAAAATAATTGCAAAAAAAAACTATATGTAATAGTTATTTAATGCAATAGCTATTTACTGAGATAGTTATTTAAAAATGAAATTTTATCAATTTAAACATGGAAAATGAATACCTAAGTAAGTAATATTTAATAAATATATTTATATAGAGATAACAATAAAATAAATACTTGAAAGGAAGGAGAACTATTTAGATTATTAAATAGTATTTATAATATGAAAAAAGGCGATTTTATATGGAGTGGAGTTCTTATTTGTCTTATTGCTATTTTAGTGATACCAAGTAGTAGAGCGGTATTTATGGAAGCAACAGGTGCACATCCATATATTGGAGGTTTTTTCAAGTTTGCTGTGTTAGCAACAATGGGAGACTTACTTGGTGCTAGAATTTTGCATAAAGACTGGAAAATACCAGTAGGAATCTTTTACAGAGCCGTAGTTTGGGGAATTATAGGTGTAGTTACAACATATGCTATGTCAATTTACTCAGCAGGTGTAGGGCAGGCACAAGTAGATGGTATGCTTCCATTTGAAGGAATAGCTTTTGCAAATGCTCTATTTAAGAGTGCAACTATGAATATATTAATGTCACCAACTGTATTTTTATTCCATAAGGTTATGGATTGTTTTATAGATAAAAAATACGAAGTTGGAAAGGGTGTTAAGGTAGTTCTTAAAGATGTAGTAAATGTTGTAGACTGGAATGCATATCTTGGTTTTAGTGTTTTGAAAACTATACCATTTTTCTGGATACCATGTCATACAATTGTATTCTTGTTCCCTGCTGAATATAGAGTAATTGCCTCTGCTTTTGCATCTATAGCTCTAGGATTAATTTTAGCATTAGCCAATAAATCTAAAGCTACAAATTAATATTATTAATAAAGTTAGAGTTATTAAGTTAGAATTATTGATTGCTGTTTTTAAGAAGCTTAAAATCCCCCATTTAAGAGTTTTAAGGTTCTAAAATAATAAGTTATAACTACAAAAAATGGCTGCTAAGACTATTATGATTATAGGTTAAAAAACTTATAACAGATAGTAGTTTATAACAGCCATTTTTTATGTTAAGCTAATAAGTTAGTTAAAATCTAAATTAGAGGATTTAAAGAAGCTATTCTAGTTGTAGCTACGTAAACCCTGGATATTTCATACCATGTCTTAAAGTCAACTACTCCAGTTTGAGGTAAACCAAAAATTCCTTGGAATATTTTTACAGAATTTTCTGTATCTGTACCATAGATTCCATCTTCCCTCACTTTTGGTATAGCTGGATAAGAATTAGATATAGCATTTAACTGGTTTTGTATAGTTCTAACGTATTGTCCAGAAGAACCAACTTGTAGTGTAGTTCCAGGAAATGATACTGGTACACCACTAACTACTGGAGCTTTTTCAAACACTATTTCGTCTCCATAGAAATATCTTAGTATTCTTTCATAATCGTATCCTTGGTCACCTAGGTCCTTACTACCCCATTGAGTCATTTGATTAGGACATTGAGATT
The DNA here is from genome assembly GCF_020662275.1 of Clostridioides sp. ES-S-0006-03. Taxonomy (NCBI): domain Bacteria; kingdom Bacillati; phylum Bacillota; class Clostridia; order Peptostreptococcales; family Peptostreptococcaceae; genus Clostridioides; species Clostridioides sp. ES-S-0006-03. The sequence continues at coordinate 364,528 of NZ_JADGMM010000003.1, read as the reverse complement.
TTTGACCATCACAATATTGAGCTAGTAGTGGCTGTCTTGATGTAGGAGGTCTTTTTATAAATGTATTAAATATAGCATCTACAACTACGTTAATTGGTTCAAATAAGTTTCTATTGTTTATAAATTTATGGTCATATGCTGTTGATGAGGTGATTGTAAAGTTATATCCTTTGTTTCTGTACCATTCAGTAAAGACTCTATTTAAAGTAAATGATATTATAGCTATTACATTTGCGTAGATTGTCTGCTCAGGCCAAGTTGAATATATTTCAGATGAGGCTATGTTTTTAATGTACTCTTTAAATGGAATCCAATAATTTGCCGCTGATGTATTTTCTGGTAAACCATCATGAACTACTATAAATTCAGGCACTACAGGGTTATCTAATACAACAAAACCAGTAGGTGGTGGTAATGGTTTTAGGTTACTTTCTGGAATTTTAGGAGGATAAGTACCGTATAAAGTATGTTCTCCTATATCAAAAATCAATTCACTTTGTCTTGAGAAGGAACGCTTACTTCTTGTTCTAGGAAACATAGGAACTCCTTGTCTCGCCTCAATTGTAGCTAGTAACTGTGTCCCTTCTATGACAACTGTCTCATATCCATCCGCTATAGCTTCTACTATATACTGGCTGTAAGGTCTAACATCAGATGGTTGTAGAGAGTAATCTACATCTGGTGCTGGTAATACTAATCCAGTCACTTGGCCAGATTCATTACTTATTAGGTTCTGGTATAAAGTTGATGAGCTTTGGCTACCATTAGACATTGAATATATGTTTACTGTTGCATTTTGAATGGGTCTATTGTTAGTAGCATCAATTATACTTACTGTTAAGAAACCATCTTGCATCAAATCACCCTTTCTTTAAATGAATTTAGTTCCCTTATATTTCAAGATATGAATATGGCTTGAGATTTGTTAAATAATATAGATATAAATTTAAATTTTTTTAAGTATTTTTAACCTATCAAATGATAAAGAGTTTAGTATATAAATTTGAGTGTAGAAAAATTTAAAATAAAAGCTGAAAGAAAATAAATTAAAAGTAAGTGTATATTTAAAACACAAATAAACTAAAAATAAGTAGTAATTATAAAACATGAATGAATTAAAAACTTTGAAAGGAAAATTACCTATGAAGCTGGATTTATTTTTATTAGCAGTAGTACCTATATTAATAGGTATGTTTTGGATAAGATCTAAAGATAAATATTGTAGAGAGCCACTAATCCATTTAATTAAATTTTTTATGATAGGTGCTTTTTTAAGTGTTATAATTATTCTTTTAGAAAATCTATTAATGAAGTTTAATGTATTTGAAGGATATTCAGAATTATTATATGTATCATTTATAGTTGCAGGTCTTGTGGAAGAAGGTGTAAAAGCTTTAATACTAATTCCTTCATTGATTAAAGAAAAGCATTTTACTGAAAAATTAGATGGTATTATTTATTCTGTATTTTTATCTTTAGGATTTGCAACAATTGAAAATATAGTTTATATTTTCTCTGAAAGTAGAAATTTAGCACTACAGGTTGGTATTAATAGAGCAGTTATCTCCATTCCAGCTCATGTAATGTTTGCTATTACTATGGGATATTATATTTCTAAGTATAAGTTTGAGGGGAATGAAATTAAAAAACGTGAATACTTATTTATGGCTGTATTAATTCCGATTTTATTACATGGAGTTTTTGATTTTATATTGATGATAGAATATAGATGGGCTATTATATTATTTATAGTTTATGTCATAATTTTGTGGAAGATAAATCTTGATAAACTTGAAAAATATATGAATAACTCTAAAAAAGTGTTTTTTGGAAACTTAAAGAAAAAGAAAATAAAATAAATGACGAACAAGTAACGCAGATAAAAAGGGGGATTATAAATTTGGCAAATTTACCAAAAGAATTTTTAGAAGATATTAGAGAAATACTAGAAGATGAATATGATGATTTTATAAAAAGTTATAATGAAGAAAAGACTACTGGTCTTAGAATAAATACACTAAAAATTGATAAAGAAAAACTATTGAATTTAAATTTATTTGATTTATATCAGATACCGTGGGCAGATGAAGGTTTTTATTATGATGATAAAATTAATAGGCCTGGTAGAAATCCATTACATGAGGCTGGAGCATATTATTTACAAGAGCCTTCTGCAATGAGTGTAATACCAAAAGCAGATATTAAAGAAGGAGATAAAGTACTTGATATGTGTGCTGCACCTGGTGGCAAATCTACATATATATTATCTAGATTAAACAACACAGGTTTATTGGTTTCTAATGAGATTAATACAAGTAGAATTAAAGCTCTAGGAGAAAACTTAGAACGATTTGGGGCGAGAAATTGTATAATAACAAATACTGATTCTAATAGCTTAAGAAAGACATTTAATGGGTATTTTGATAAGGTGATTATAGATGCTCCTTGTTCTGGGCAAGGGATGTTTAGAAAAGATGAAGTGGCCATCTTAGATTGGAGTCAGGCAAAAGTAATTGAATGCCAATCTATTCAAAAAGAGATTATAAGAGATGGATATAAAATGTTAAAGAAAGATGGTATTTTAATTTACTCAACATGTACTTTTTCAAAAGAGGAGAATGAACATGTTATAAATGAGTTTATCAGTGAATATCCACATGCAGAACTTGTTGAGATGGAAAGGCTATGGCCTCATAAAATAAAGGGAGAAGGTCATTTTGTAGCTAAGATAAAAAAATTAGAAGAAGAAGAAAGTAATGTAAAAGAATTAAAAATAAAAAATTTAGATAAAGAAATAAAGGATTATAGGGAGTTTGAAAAGAAATTTTTAAAGACTGATTTTTATAGTAATAAAAAAAATAAATTTTATTTAAGAGGAGAAAATTTGTACCTACTTCCTGAAATATATCCAGATACAAAAAAACTAAAAGTATTGAGATACGGTTTGCATTTAGGGGTTTTAAAGAAGAATAGATTTGAGCCTTCTCATGCATTATCTCATTACTTAAAAGTTGAAGATGTAAAAAACGTTGAAAACTTTAGTGTGCAAAGCGAATCGATTCTTAAATATTTAAAAGGGGATGTTATAAATTCTAATGAAAGTAGAGGATGGGTTTTGGTATCAGTTGAAGATATACCTTTAGGTTGGGGAAAAGAATCTGCTGGTACAATTAAGAATCATTACCCTAAAGGTCTTAGAAAAGTATTTTAAACTATTAGAAAAAAGAAGTATAATATTTATATTGTAAGTTTATGGTAGATTAGTTTTGCTGTAGATTGACTTAATATTGAACACAGAGGAGACGATTTTAGTGGGTGAAGCAGTTAAAAAAGAAGTTGTAGAGTGGATAAAAGTGATTGTCATAGCTCTTGTTTTGGCATTTGCAATAACGCGTTTTATAGTGCCAACAATAGTTAAAGGAGAATCAATGTATCCTACGCTTGTAGAACGTGATTATTTGATAGTCAATAGAATTGCGTACAAAGTAGGAGAGCCAAAATACAAAGATATAATAGTATTCAAAACCGACTTAACAGAAGAAAATGGAAAGAAAAAAGATTTAGTAAAAAGAGTTATCGGGGTTCCTGGTGACCATGTAAAGATAAAAGACTCCAAGGTATATGTAAATGATAAATTGTTAGATGAAGTTTCCTATATACATAATAATCGTACTGATGGAGATATTGATATAGTAGTTCCAGAAGGAAAATTATTTGCAATGGGAGACAATAGAGAAAGAAGTTTAGATAGTAGATACGATGAGGTTGGATTGGTCGACGAGCACACCGTTCTAGGAAAAGTTCTAGTCAGATTGTATCCATTTTCTAAGATAGGAACTATTGACTAAACATTATAAATATAAAATTTGGAGCAATCGCTGATTAACTGAAATCACCAGACCATACACAATAGTTGTCTATATAAAAAAGACAACACCTTATTTAGTAGACTTATCTAAAAGATAGTGCTTAAAAGTAGCATTATCAATAAAGATAATATAACTATAAAGGAGAATTTGTGAATGAATGAAACTATTAAAGAAGAGATTGTAGAGTGGATAAAAATAATTATTACTGCACTTTTTTTGGCATTTATTATAACTCGCTTTATAAAACCAACATTAGTAAATGGAGAATCAATGTACCCAACACTTAAACCACACGATTACTTAGTGGCAAATAGAATAACATATAAATTATCAGAACCAAAATGTGGAGATATAATGATATTTAAGACTGACTTGTTGCAAGATAATGGGAGAAAAAAAGAGTTAGTAAAAAGGGTTATAGGTGTACCAGGAGACCATTTAAAAATTAAAGATTCTAAGGTTTATATAAATGGTAAGTTATTAAATGAAGTTTCATATATACATGATAATTATACTGAAGGCGAGATTGATATGGTGATTCCTCAAGGTAAAGTATTTGCTATGGGAGATAATAGAGAAGTAAGTTTAGATAGTAGGTATAAAGAAGTAGGATTAGTGGATGAACAAAATATTAAAGGAAAAGTTATTTTAAGAGTGTTTCCTTTTACACAAATAGGTATTTTTGAGTAGGTGATTTGTATGGCAGTTGGTGTGGCATCTTTGTTATTTAATATTGAGGGTGCTTTAAAACTTTGTGAAAGTACAAAGGAAATAACTCATTTGGAAATTGGTATTGATAATATATATGAATGTAGTGAGTTATGTAAATATAAGCAGAGAATTTCTAAACTAGGGTTGTCTATAGGGATACATTTACCTATGGAATTAAACACTTGTGAAAATATAGAATATATACGAGCTTCATGGATAAGTTTTATTGAGAAGATAGAATTAGAGCTAAAAGGATTTGATATAAGGTACTTTAATCTTCATTTGGGTTATGTTATGACAAATAGACTTAAAAATAATAGGGACAAGTATTTAGATAATAGTGTAGATTTTTTTAATAAAATAAATACAGATTCACATATTTGTATAGAGAATACTTATTCAAAAGGTGGAGATTTTTCAAATATTGGAAATATATCCTATGATTTTGAATATATATTTAAGAGGATTAAAAATTCTAAGATTTGTTTTTGTTACGATACTGGACACTGTTTAATTGATGAGGATGATTATTTAAATAACTTGAAAGATAAGATAAAATTGATACATTTAAGTGATAATGATGGTATCAATGATATACATGTTGGTATAGGAAGAGGTATTTTATCTGAAGAGAGTGTTAAAGAGGTTTTAAAATTAGATGCAGAATATTTAGTATTAGAAATAAATTACGAAGACATTGAAGATACTATAAGTAAATTGAATCATATTGTAGGAGAGGGTTAAATACCTCTCTTTATCTTGTTGATATGCCTCGTTGATTAAAATGTATATTCATCAAAAGGAAGGAGATGTTGAAGTGAAGAAAATAAATTTAAAAATAGACGGAAGAAGTAAGGAGTATTCATTAGACGAAAATTCTTTGGGAATTAGACTAGGAGATATAGCAAAAGAGTTTTGTGATGAACATAAAGGATATATAACACTTGCGGTTGTAGATAATAAATTGAAAGAGTTAAATTATAGAGTGAAAAAGGATTGTGAGATAGAGTTTTTGGATACGACAAATGAAGATGGAGAAAGAGTTTACTTTAGAGTCATGTCATTTGTGTTTGTGATGGCTTGTAGAGAGATATTTTGGGACAGCAGAGTTACAATAGAACATTCACTATCTGGTGGACTATATTGTGAAGTTCATATAGAGAGAAAACTTAAAGAAGTTGATGTTGAAAATATAAAAAATAAAATGAAAGAGATAATAAATAATGACTACACTATAGAAAAAATAGAAGTTACGAGGGATGAAGCTATTTCTATATTTGAAAATAATGAGATGTATGAAAAAGCAGAACTTTTGAAATACAAGGAATATGATAGTGCTAAAGTATATAAATGTAGAAACTATATAGACCATTTTTATGGATATATGTTGCCATCAACTGGTTATATAAAATCGTTTGATATCATACTTTACAATGGAGGTATTATAATTTTAGGGCCTAGTGAAGAAGATAAGACTCTACCTATGAAATTTATACCTCAACCTAAGCTATCAAACGTATATTATGAAGCAGAAGAATGGTCAAGACTAATGGGAATTGATAAGGTAGTATCACTTAACAGAATAATAGAAAATAATGAATATGGAGATATAATAAGAACATTTGAAGCATTACATGAAAAGAAACTATCTCAAATAGCAGATATGATAAAAGATAACAATAAGAGAGTAGTTTTAATAGCAGCGCCATCATCATCTGGAAAAACAAGCTTTGCTCATAGACTATCAATACATCTTAGAGTAAATAACTTAAATCCGATTTCAATATCTTTAGATGATTATTTTATAGATAGAAAACATACTCCTTTAGATGAATATGGAAACTATGATTTTGAGTCAATTTATGCTATAGATTTAGAGAGATTCAACTTAGATTTAAATAAACTTTTAGCAGGTGAAGAAATTGAGGATATAAGGTTTAACTTTAAAGCTGGGGAAAGAGAATATACTGGTAAAAAGATAAAGATAGACTCAAATCAACCAATTATATTAGAAGGTATACATGGGCTAAACCCTATTTTAACAGCATCTATACCAGATGAAGATAAATTTAAGATATACATAAGTGCCCTTACTCAAATAAATTTAGATGACCATAATAGAATTCCTACTGCCGATTTGAGAATGATAAGAAGAATTGTTAGAGATTATAATTTTAGAGGATATAGCGCTGATAATACTATTTTGCAATGGGCATCAGTTAGAAGAGGAGAAAAGAAAAATATATTCCCTTATCAAGATGAAGCAGATGCTATATTTAATTCCGCTTGTGTGTATGAATTAGCGGTTTTAAAGCGATTTGCTAAGCCTCTATTGGAGGAAATAGATGAAGATAATCCTGCTTATATTGAAGCTACTAGATTATTAAAGTTTTTACAGTATTTTGTTGAACTAGATGATATTTCTGATATACCAGGAACTTCAATCCTTAGGGAATTTATTGGAGGAAGTAAAATAGTTGATTAGCATGTATTATTGATTATTTTATTGTACTCATATTGAACTAAATATTTTTTTAGAGATACTGAATAATCTATGGTTTATATTTTAAGTAATATTGCTGGAGTATTAAAGTGAAAATTCTATTTAGTTATCAAAAATTCTTTGTTTTGTGAGAATTAGTATAGATAATAAATACTATTTAACTTTAATACTCCTTTTATAATATTATGATATTTTTTATAATATGTTTGAAAAATAAAGTTAAGTCTGCAAAAAATAGTTTTAAAGTATAATTTCTTTTAACACTGTTTTATTATAGTATAAACTTGTGCTAAAATAGAGTATATAACATAAGATGATGAGGTGCATATGAATACGTTAGATGAGACATTATTAAAAGAAATTATAAGTTCTAATAAAAAATATACAAATTATGGACAAGTTGCTAGTTACATACCAGAATTAAAAAATGCTCGTAGAAATGATTTAGGAATTTGTATTATAGATAGTGAAAATAACATTTATAGTGCTGGAAATTGTAGCACAAAATTTACAATACAAAGCATTTCAAAACCAATTGTGCTTGCCATGGCACTTATGGACAATGACTGGGAAGACGTTTTTTCAAATGTTGGAATGGAGCCAAGTGGAGACCCATTTAATTCTATAATGAAACTTGAGATTAATGATACTAAAAAGCCTTGTAATCCAATGATAAATGCAGGAGCAATAGTTACCACTTCTCTTATAAATGGGAGCTGTTTGGAAGAAAAAGAAGAAAGAATGCTTAGCTTTTTTAGAAAGTTGGCAAGAAATGATAACATAGGAATAAATTATGATGTCTATAAGTCTGAAAAAATGACTGGAGATAGAAATAGAGCTATGGCTTATCTGTTAAAAAGTGATGGATTTATCAGAGGTAATTTAGAAGATGTTTTAGACCTTTATTTTAAACAATGCTCAATTGAGGTAGATTCTATAGATTTAGCGAGAATTGGTATAAATCTTGCTAATTATGGAGTAGACATAGAAAATGGAGAGCATTTAATGAGTGAAATGGTATCTAGAATTGTCAAGACATTTATGATGACTTGTGGAATGTATGATGCTTCTGGGGAATTTGCTATTAAAGTTGGAATTCCTGCAAAATCTGGAGTTGGGGGTGGTATAATGGCTTCTGTGCCAGGACGTATGGGTATTGGTGTTTATGGACCTGCACTTGACAAAAAAGGTAACAGCGTCGCAGGAGTTAAAGTTTTAGAGGAGTTGTCAAATAAACTCAGATTAAATATTTTTTAAAATTTTAAGAAAGGATTTTTTTGACAACAACATATAATTTAATATATAATTAAATTGTAAAGAAATATGAATTAAATAAATTTTTTAGGAGGGGTCAATGAAAGAGGTATTGGTATTACGAGATTTGGAGTGCATAAAGGCTATTGCACATCCACGTAGAATAGATATTCTAAAAGCATTTGACAAATCGCCATTGTCAGCAAAACAATTATCTCAATTATTGGAAGAACCTCATGCAAAAATAAACTACCACATAAAAATGTTATACAAAGTTGGTATTTTAGAATTAGTTGAGGAAAAAATAAAGTCGGGGATTGTGGAAAAATATTATTATCCAAGTGCAAAAAATGTGGTTATAGGGAATAGGATACTTAATTTTTCTTTAGACAATGGGGAAGAAAAAGAAGAATTGTACATATCAAGATTTGAAAATATGAGTGAAGTTTTTTATAAAGCAGCAGAGGAAGATGTTTTAGAAAATGAAAATATAGTTGATTATCATGATATTTCTCTTACTCATGATGAATTAGTTGAACTTAATGATACTATGAAATCAAAGATAGATGAAATTTTAAATAAAAGACAAGACAGCGTTGAAGGTTCTAAGTATGATATAGCTATGGTTGTAGTTCCTACAGTTGAAGAAGAATGTCCTAATTAGAATCATTAATTATGTATTAGTTATAAAACATAAGATTAGAGATTGAACATCAGAATTTACTTAATAATCAAAAAATACTTTTGAGCATGAGTAAAATAATGATTTTTAATCTCTATTTTTTTGTTATTTGAATGACTAAATATACTCTTTGAAATTTATCAAAATGGGTATAATTAAACTATAAATATTAAAATTTAGAATTAATATATACGAAATTAATTATAGTTATACTAAAATTAAGACTTAAGTATCAAAAATTTATAAATTAAAATTATGTACAACCAAAAGGAGATTAATATGATTAAATTAGGAACACATATTTCAATAGCAAAAGGATTTGCAAAGGCAGCCGAAACAGCTGTATATATTGATGCAAATACATTTCAATTTTTTAGTAGAAACCCAAGAGGAGGAAATGCTAAAGAATTTGATGAGAAAGATATAGCTAAATTTCAAGAAATTAGAAAAGCAAACAATTTTGCACCATTACTTGCACATGCTCCATATACTATGAATCTAGGTGGAGTGAAGGATGATGTTTATGAATTCGCAACAAGAGTAATAGATGAAGATATAAGAAGAATGGATTCACTAGGTATAGAATACATGTGTTTTCACCCTGGAAGTCATGTAGGTGGTGGAGTAGACTTTGGTATAGATAGGATAGTAAAAGGGCTAAACAATGCTATTAAAGGAGATGAAAATATAACTATACTCCTTGAAACAATGTCAGGAAAAGGGACTGAAATAGGATTTAGTTTTGAGCAGTTAAAGAGCATAATAGACAATGTCGAACATAAAGAAAGAATAGGTGTGTGTCTTGATACATGTCATATTTTTTCAGCTGGTTATGATATAGTTAATGACTTGGATGGAGTTTTAGGGGAATTTGACAAGATTATAGGTATAGATAGATTAAAAACTATACATTTAAATGATAGTATGATGCCATTTGGGGATAAAAAAGATAGACATGCTCCTATAGGTGAAGGTAAGATAGGGCTAAAAGCTTTAACTGATTTTATGGAACATCCAAGCATTAAAGATTTGCCATTCTTCTTAGAAACACCTTTTGATGAAGAAGGTCATAAGAGAGAGATTAAGATGATTAAAGAAATTTTATCTAGTAAATAGTATTTTGATATGATGTAAATAATATTTTGATGCTATTTAAGTAGCATTTTGATTATATTTGGATTAAATTTAGATTATATGCTAGTGAAATATAGATTGGTATATTATGAAGCATATTAAATAAAATTTTGATGTAATATAAAAGAGTATATTATAAACTATATAAATAAACTTGATAAAATGTGTATATATTTTAAATAGTATATAAATAGATTGCAAAAATTCTCATAATTTGTTGTATAATTAAAAGTAACATGTTAATAATGTTTAAAATTAATTAAAAGTTAGGTGGGGAAAGCTATGAGAAATTTAGGCAAGACTAGTATGAAGATAAAAAGAGTCGGTTTTGGGGGAATTCCAATACAAAGAATTACACAAGAGGATACTAATTTAGTTATAAATGAGCTAGAAAAACAAGGAATAAACTTTATTGATAGCGCAAGGGGATACACAATAAGTGAAGAAGCTATTGGAATTGCTATAGAAGGAAAAAGAGATAAATTTTTCCTAGCTACTAAAAGTATGTCTAGGGATTATGATTCAATGAAGAAAGATGTGGAAATAAGTTTAAATAACTTTAAAACTGATTTTATAGATTTATATCAATTTCACAATGTTAAAGAAGAAGAGTATGACAATATTTTTAAAGATAAAATGGCTTATAGTGCCCTTTTAGAAGCAAAAGAACAAGGGAAGATAAAACATATTGGTATAACTAGCCATAACTTAAACACTATAGAAAGAGCTTTAGAAAGTGGCAAATTTGATACTATACAATTTCCTTACAATATAGTTGAAGGACAAGCAGATGAGGTATTTAAAAAAGCTCATGAAAAAGGAATTGGTATAATAGTAATGAAACCTTTAGCTGGTGGAGCTTTAGATAATGCTACATTGGCTATTAAGTATATATTGTCTAAGGATTATATAGATGTGGTTATACCAGGAATGGATAGTGTTGAACAAGTTAGACAAAATGTCGCTGTGCTTGAAAATCTTGTATTAGATGAGGATGATGAGAAAAAAATTGAAGAAATAAGAAATTCTCTAGGTAAAAAATTCTGTAGAAGATGTGAATATTGTATGCCTTGTGCTGTTGGAATAAATATACCTTTAAGCTTCTTATGCGAAGGATATTACACTAGATATGGATTAGAGGAGTGGGCTAAGGAAAAATATGAGGTTATGGATGTTAAACCTACTGAGTGTATTGACTGTGGTCTTTGTGAAAGTCGATGTCCATATGAACTTCCTATAAGAGAAATGTTGAAGACTGTTGTTGAAAAGCTAGGATAGATTTTACTTATTGAAATCGGTGTAATAAATTTACGCCGATTTCTTTTTTTATGTAAGTATAATTATTATGATAAGATTGTGTTTATGAAAGTATTAAGTGTTATGTCTGTGCAATTATTAAGTGTTATGTTTATGCAAGTATTAATTATTATATAAATATTGTTTTTGCATCAATATAGATTTATATAGCATATACAGATTTTTATTTTTCAAAAATATTATAAGATATATCGTATTTAGATATTGGATAAAGTTCAATTTCAACTCTAGGATTGTCCTTATCTATAAAATCAAATAAAAGTACTGGCTTAAGCTGCTTATCATTTTTTATTATTCCACTTTTTTCAATACCATCACAAATGCTCTTTGGATAGTTATGTAAATCTCCCATTCTCTTGTTAGGGAAGAATAATTTTAACACTGTTATTAAATTTTCTTCAACAGTTTCTCCTTGATACTGTTGATTTATAAAACCTGCAATCATGTTCTCATATGCTAAATACTTAGAATATTTTCCCTTTGAAGGCATCCATGCTTGACCATTTATATTATGAAGTTTAAAATTAGATTTACTAATGGGTCTACCTGGTATTGTTATTTTAATCAATTTATTCACCATCCTTATACAGTATTTATTATAATCTGTGGATGATTTAAAAGCAAACTCTTATTTGTTGTACCTTTCTGAATAACAAAGTCTAATTGGATAAGATATGATTTTAATAGTGTAATATATATTAGATTGTTGTAGATATGAAAGATATATTATAGAAGAAATACAAGGTAGCAATAGAGGGAAGAGATATGAAAGTTAAATTATAATAATGTTGTAGAACAACAAAAATATAGATAGTGAAAAATAAGTAGTGTTATAAGAGTAAAATAGCTAAAGATATAATATGGATGAAAGCTAAGCTATACAAATATTGTAGAATAACAAAATATAGATAGTTAAGAATAAGTAAGTGTTATAAGAGTAAAATAGTTAAAAATTAAAAATAGATAGATGTTAAATTATCTAAGATAACAGCATATAAAAGTCAAATTATATAGTAAATAAATTATATAAACATGTAAATTTTAAAAATTAGACTATTTAGACTATATATATTTAGGCTGTATAAATGTTGTTATGTCTAAACAAAGAAACATATGTAGCATAATTGTGATTTTAGAATTTAAGTTGAAAAGGAATAATTTTATGGATAATAACAGATTAAAAGAATTTTGTAACCTCATAGGATTAAAGTGTGTAGGAATAGCTGGAGTAGACAAGTATGAAAATCTGAGAGAGATACTTGAAAATAGACAGAAAAAAGACTATTTAACAGGTATGGAAGAACCCATAATTGAAAATAGAATTAATCCTAGAAATATAATGGAAGATGCTAATTCTATAATAGTGTGTGCTTTTCCATACCATATAAATAGACAAGAAAATAATAAAAATTCAAATTTATCAAAATATTGTCATGGAAAGGACTATCATATTGTAGTAAAAGATTTTTTACAACAAATTTGTGATTATATTTCCAAAAATGTAGAAGGTTTTAAATATAAGATATTTGCTGATAATGGACCATTAGTTGACAGATATTTAGCTTATTTATCAGGTATTGGATATTTTGGAATAAATAATAATATTATAACTGATGAATATGGTTCTTATATATTTATTGGATATATAGTAAATAATTATAAGTTTGAAGAAGATAAACCACTAGAAAAAAGCTGTTTTAAATGTGGAAAGTGTGTAAAATATTGTCCGGGAAATGCTATATTGGGAAATTATGATATGAATCCTAAAAAATGCTTATCATATATAACTCAAAAAAAGGGAGATTTGTCAGAGGAAGAAAAGTATGTTTTAAAGAAAAGTAAAAAGATATTTGGGTGCGATATTTGTCAAGAAGTATGTCCTCATAATATTGAAATACCAACAACTCACATCTTGGAATTTAAGGAAGATATAATAGACTATTTGGATTATGATGAGATACAAAATATATCAAATAAAGAATTTAAGAGGAGATATGGAGATAGAGCCTTTAGCTGGAGGGGTAAAAATATAATAAAGAGAAATATGGAAATAATTTTAGATAAGTATGATGACTAATAATAAGAGTCTACTTCATATACTTTAATGTGTATTTACTTTAACACTTATGGTGTAAAAGTCATATTATATCATTAAAGTTAAATATGAGGAGGTGGGGGAATATTGAAATATAATAATACATCTGAAATAAGTCCACTAGATAGTATATTGGGTCAAGAAAGAGCAGTAGAAGCTATGGAGTTAGGTTTAAAGATAAATAATCCAGCCTACAACATATACCTAGCTGGGGAATCTGGAACAGGTAAAAGTACTTATGCCTTAAAGGTTTTAAATGAATATGCATCTAAAAAAAGTACACATAAAGATTGGTGCTATATATATAATTTTGAAAACCCTAGAGAACCTATGATAGTTGAATTAGAAAAAGGGTTTGGAAGAGAACTTAAGAAAGATATGGAAAAGTTAGTAGAAAGTCTTTTAGAAGATTTTAAAAATGCATTTGAAAGTGAAGATTTTGAAATAGAGAAAAATAAACTTTTGGATGAATATGAAATAGAAAAAGATATGTTACTAAAGCAGATTAAAAAATATGGAGAAGAAAAAGGATTTAAACTAAAACAAAGTAAAATGGGAATAGTTTTCATACCTTTGAAGGAAGATGAAGAAGAAAGTGATATATCAGATGAAGAGTTTTATAAGGCTAAAAGAGAACTCGAAAACATGGCAATACAAGTTGTATATAAAATTAGAAACTTGGAAGAAAAAGCTGAAAAGGCTGTGTTAGAGCTTGAAGAAGAGATAGCTAAGCTTGTAGTAGAACCTCATATTAAAACGTTGTGCGAAAGATATGAATGTTATGAAAAAATTCAACTTTACTTAGAAAATATAAAAAAAGATATCATAGAATACATGTATTTATTTTACTTAGATGAAGAAGAATTGAAAGATAAGTATGATAAAGAACACTTTATAAAGTATAAAATTAATTTATTTGTAGATAATGGAGGTTCGAAAAAGAAGGAATCAGCACCTGTCATAGTGGAGATAAATCCAAGCCCATCAAACCTATTTGGAAAGGCAGAATACGATTATGCAAACGGAAATATAAAGACTGATTTTACAAAATTATTATCAGGAGCATTTCATAGAGCTAATGGCGGATATTTGGTGCTTTATGCAGACCAGTTATTAAAGTATACTATGTCTTGGGAAATTCTTAAAAAGACATTGCAAACAAAAAAAGTAATTTTGGAAACACAGACAGCAATTAAACCAGAAAATATGCCATTAGATGTCAAAGTGATATTGATAGGAAGTCATTATATATATGATATTTTATATAGATATGAAGAAGATTTTGGAAAATATTTTAAAATATTTGTAGATTTTGATAGCGAAATGGATAAGAATAAAAATAATGAAGATGGAATAGCTAGATTTATAGCATATCAATGCAATAAAAATGGCTTAAAACATTTTACAAAAGATGCAGTTGACGAAGTTGTTAAGTTTAGCACTAAATTGTCTGGTGATTTAGAGAAGCTATCAACTAAGTTTAATAAAATAATGGAAGTTATAATAGAAGGAAGTGCATATGCAGAATTTAGAAGTTCCAATTATACAGAGCGAGATGATATTAAAAAAGCAATAAGTGAAAAGAAAAAGCGTATTAATAGAGTAGAGACACATATGGATGAATCAATTGAAAATGGTTTTACTCTAATAGAAACAGAAGGAAAAAAAGTTGGAGTAATAAATGGGCTATCAGTTTTAAGTACAGGAGAATATTCTTTTGGTAGGGCTTCAAGGATTACAGCAACTACTAGTCCAGGAAGCAATGGTATAGTAAATATAGAAAGAGAAGTAAATATGAGTGGCTCAATACATAATAAAGGAGTGCTTATATTAGGGGGATATCTTTCTGAAAACTTTGCACAGGATTTATTGATGTCATTAAATGCATATATTTGTTTTGAGCAAAATTATGGAGGTATAGATGGAGATAGTGCATCTTCTGCGGAGTTATATGTATTGTTATCATCTCTTAGTGGTGTAGCAATTAAGCAAAATATTGCAGTTACAGGCTCTATAAATCAAAAGGGAGATATACAAGTAGTTGGTGGAATAAGTGAAAAAGTAGAAGGATTTTATTCTATATGTAAAACTAAAGGCTTAAACAATGAACAGGGTGTAATAATTCCTAAAAAAAATCAGAGAAATCTTGTTTTATCAGATGAAGTTAATGATGCTATAAAAGATGGAAAATTTAAAATATATACAGTTGAAAGAGTAGAAGAAGCTATAGAGATATTGACAGATGTCAAATTTGAAGAAATAAAAAAATTGGTCAAAGAAAAACTACTATCTTTTAGTAAGATACAAATTGAGGCAAAAGAATAAGTTTATAATAGAATTTAATGGGTATTTATATGTATAATAAAAAGCAGGAACTTTAATAAGTTTTTGCTTTTTTTGTGAAATATCTGTAGAGTAAGTTTTGTTTTGTATGTTGATGTTTATTTTTTGTTGATATGATTAAACTATATATAAATAATGTTTTATAAATTGGTATTTTAAGGGGGATAATTATGAAAAGTGTAAATAAGAAAGATATAAGTAAGAATGATGCAACTAAGAATGATGTAAATAAAATTGAAACTCAAAAAGAAGTAGATGAAATAATTGGTGAAAAAGATATAGAAAATTTTGTAGATATTAAGGATAATAAAAAAAGTGTCAAAGTTAGCAAAAAAGATGCTCAAAAAAGTGAAAAAGATAGTAAATTAAAAGATAATAAATCTAGTAAAAATATACAAAAAGTGAGTAATAAGAAAGCTAAAAGTAAATCTGTGGATAAGAAAGAATCTAAAAACGAAAAAGATGTAAATAAAATTTTAGATGAATTAGAAAAATTGTATCCAGATGCTACATGTGAACTAAATTATGGGACAGCCTTTGAACTTTTAATAGCAACTATATTATCCGCTCAATGTACTGACGTAAGAGTAAATAAAGTTACAGCGGAATTGTTTAAGAAGTACAATACAGCAAGAGATTTTGCAGATTTAAGTATTGAAGAAATTAGTAAAGAGATAAAAAGTTGTGGTCTTTATAAAAGTAAGGCTCAAAAAATAAAAGCTACATCTGAACAGTTGTGTGAATTATATAATGGTGAGGTACCAGATACTTTAGAAAAGCTTGTAAAACTTCCTGGTGTTGGGAGAAAGACAGCAGGCGTTGTTCTTAGTAATGCCTTTAATCATCCAGCAATAGCAGTAGATACACATGTATTTAGAGTCAGTAATAGAATTGGAATAGTAGATGAGCCAAACCCTCAAAAAACAGAATTTGCACTTATGGAAGCCATACCAAAAGAAAGATGGTCACACTCACATCATGTATTAATTTTTCATGGAAGAAGAATGTGTAAAGCTAGAAATCCAGAGTGTGAAAACTGTCCAATAAAAGATGATTGTAATTATTATCAAGAACTTAAAGAAATGAAATAACTTTTCTAAAGTAAGTTGTACAAGAGTGATTTTCTGATATAATAATACTTATGAAAATGTTAGATAGAAAACTATTATATATAATAATATAAAAATTATTATTAACATTATTATATATGATAGTATAATATTATTGTTATTCTGTTTATAAAATAAAGTTTAGTAAACAAGAACGATATTTAGGAGGATAAAAATGTCATTAAATATAGTATTAGTAGAACCAGAAATACCTCAAAATACAGGAAATATAATAAGAACTTGTGCAGCAACAGGTTCAACTTTGCATTTAGTAAAACCATTAGGTTTTTCATTGGATGATAAGCACTTAAAAAGATGTGGTCTTGACTATTGGGATATAGCTGATATACAATATTACGATAGCTTTGAAGAATTACAAGAAAAATATCCAAACAGTAGATACTTTTTTTCTACAACAAAGGCTAAACAATCGCATTCAGATGTAAAATATGAAGAAAATTGTTTTATAGTATTTGGGAAAGAAACAAAGGGATTACCAGAGTCTTTGTTGAAAGCAAATATGGATACTTGTATTAGAGTACCTATGTTAGATGTTGAAAAAGCTAGGTCATTAAATTTATCAAATTCAGTAGCTATAGTAGTATATGAGGCTTTAAGACAAATAGGATACCCTAATATGAGGTAGTTTAAATAATCCTAAATTAGAAAGGAGCATACTTAATGAAAAATCTAAAGATAATCTGTGACAGTTTATCGGACGTGCCAAAAGATTTGTTAGATAAATATGATATAGATATTGTTTCATTAACAGTTATATTAGAAGAAAAAGAATACAAGGATAGGATTGATATATCTGGAGATGAATTTTATAAAAAACTTAGAGAAGAAAATGCATATCCAAAAACTTCTCAAGCTACTTATGCCCAATTTAAGGAAGTTTTTGAAAAATACACGAGTGAAGGTAGAGCAATACTTTATATAGCTGGTTCGGCTACAGCTACAGGAACATATCAAAGTGCTGTAATGGCGAAGAATGATGTAGAAGGTGAAATATATACATATGATTCTAACTTACTTTGTATGGGAACTGGTCTGCTTGTAATAAAAGCAGGAGAGCTTGCAAGTGAAGGAAAATCTATTAATGAAATATTACCTGTTTTAGATGAATTAAAAGAAAAAGCTTTTGTTATATTTTCAGTGGATACATTGGAGTACTTACAAAAGGGAGGAAGAATATCATCTACTAAGGCGGCAATAGGAAGTATATTAAATATAAAACCTATTCTTGAAATAAAAGGAGGGTTAGTCTCACAATTATCTCAAGTAAGAGGTAAGAAGAATGTAATTTCTAAGATGATGGACTTGATAAAATCGAATTGTGGGGATGATTTATCAGACCAAGTTATATATATAGGATATAGTGATGACATTAAGGAAAAAGAACAATTGTCTAAAGTTATAGAGGATGAATTGAGACCTAAGGAAATTAAATTTTTCCAAATTGGTGTGTGTATAGGTGCACATGCTGGTCCTGGTGTAACTGGAATTATATGTCTAAAAAATAAATAACAATTTTTTATATTGGGATTATTTATTTTTTTATTAATTTATGATAAGATATGTTAAACATTGATACACTAGATATGATTTGTTTTAGATAGAATTAAGTGTTGATATATTAAGTTGAGTTTTTAGGGAAGTGTGTAAATAGATAGAAATCTATTACACACTTTTTTATGGTAAGTTTATTGAAAAAATTAAATAAATACTTGCAAATGAGGTATAACAAATCAGTAATATAGTATGTAAAAGTAAATAGGATATAAAAATGTCACAAAAATATAAGGAGTGGATTTTGATGCGTTTAAAAAAATTGTTGGTATTAATGTTAACTGTAGCAATGACTGCTGGAATGTTAGTTGGATGTAGCAGTAATTCAAGTAATAATTCTAGTTCTAATCAAGATAATAAAAATAAGCTAAGTAACAAAGAAAATTCAAAAAAATCTGTATCTATGATATTAGATATTGAAGGGTCAAATAATGGAGTCATGAATAATTCAGCTTTGTTAGCGTTAGATACTGCACAAAAAAATCTTAACATAGATACAAATAAAGTGGAATCAGAGGATTCATCAACTTTTTCTAATAGCATAGATATTTTATGTAATGATAATACTGACTTGATTATAGCTGTTGGTTCTAGATTTGCAAAGCCTCTAGAAAAGATAGCCAAGAAATACCCAAAGCAACAGTTTGCCATTGTAGATTATGAGTATGACAAACAACCATCTAATATAACTTCAATTTCTTTTGAGGATAATAAGACTGGATATTTGGCTGGATTAGTTGCTGGAAAGATGACAGAAACAGATAAGGTTGGTTTTATAGGTGGAGTAGAGGGTTCTAGTAGAAATAAATTTGAATCTGGCTTTAAAGAAGGTGTTAAATTTTCTAATAGCAATATAAAAGATATTTCAGTTGAGTATGTAGATATTTTTAAAGATAGTAAATCTGCTGAATCTGTTGCTAAAAAAATGATGGATAGTGGAGTAGATATTATTTTTTCTAATACTGAAGATGATTCAAAGAGTGTAATAAATATGGTTAGAGCAAAGAATAAAAAAGTGATAGCAATTAATAAAGATCAGCATGAGTTGGCTCCAGAAAATGTTATAAGTTCTATTGTAAAGGACTTTGAAAAACCTACTTATGACTTAATACAAAGCTTTGTAAAAGGAGATTATAAGGGTGGTAAAGTTATAGAAAATACAATGAAGTCTGGAAGTACTGGACTTGCTCAAAATAGTTCTCAAAATATTCCTCCTGATGTGTTAGAATATGTAAATAAGAACAATAAATAATTTATAGAGACTTCATGTTCTATGTCAGGGAGTGAGTTTTGTGAAAATAAAAAGGATATTGATGTTTTGTTTTGTCATGCTCTTTACAGTTTTTATACTATTTATCTGTAATTTTGATTTTGGATTTAATAGAGTAAATAATAATTCTAATATAAATAATAATAAGTCTAAACAAAGTGAATCTAAGAATGTGTCAACTTTGTCTGATAAAGATAAGTCAAATAGTGAAAGTAGCAATGATGAGGATGAATTGGAAGATGATTCTTATGTAAGAAAAACTGTTGGAGTATTGTTAGATACTGAAAATTTAGGTAATGAATCGTATAATAATAATGTACTGTCAGCTTTAAAAAGAGCTGATGAGGATTTTGATATTAGAGAGAAGATTGAAAGACCAAAGACTTTTAATGACTTTGCAAATAGCATAGAAAAATTATATAAATATGAACCAGACTTGATAATAGCAGTTGGAGCTAGATTTGCAGAAACGATTAAACAAGCTGCTACAAAATATCCAAAACAGCAATTTGCAATAGTTGATTATAATTATAAGGTTCAACCAGCTAATGTAATTTCTGTATCATTTCAAGATAATTCCACTGGATATTTGGCAGGTCTTATTGCAGGAAAAATGACTGACACTGGTAAAGTAGGATTTATAGGAGGGGTTGAAGGCTCTAGTAGAGACAAATATGAATCTGGATTTAGAAAAGGTCTTAAAACTTCAAATAAAAATGCTGATTTATTGGTAAAGTATGCAAATGTATTTGAAAATCCTGAGTCAGCTAGAACTATTGCAAAAGAAATGAGAGATTCTGATAGAGATGTTGTATTTTCAGCCACAGAGGATGATGGGAAAAGAGCTATTCAGGTAGCTAGAGAAAATGGTGGTAAAGTTATAGCTATTAATAAAGACCAATATGATATGGCTCCAGATAATGTAATAAGTTCGATTGTAAAGGATGTAGAACAGCCTGTTTATGAATTGATACAGAATGTTGTAAAGGATGGTTTTAAGGGAAGTAAAGTCATGGAGTTTAAGATAAAAGATGGAGAAATTGGACTTACTCCAAATAGCAATAGAAACATACCACCAGATGTTTTGGAATATGTAAAAAAAGAGTACAATAAGGTGAAAAGTACATACTAATTATTGCTGAAGATATGTATAGTATTTGTGTGGAATGTTATAATTATCTATAGAGGAGTTGATACATATGGAAGACAAAATTTTGCAATTTCTAGACAAAATGCAAAACAGTATTAACGACAGATTTGATAAATTAGAAAACAGATTAGATAAGATGGATACAAGACTAGATAAAATGGATGCTAGATTTGATGAGGTAGACATAAGACTAGAGAAGATGGGTACTAGATTTGATGAGGTAGACATAAGACTAGATAAAATGGATACTAGATTTGATGAAGTAGACATAAGACTAGAGAAGATGGGTACTAGATTTGATGAAGTTGACATAAGACTAGATAAAGTAGATGCTAGATTTAATGGAATAGACTCTAGATTAGATAAGATAGAAAATAATCTAGTAGAAATTAAAAAAGATTTAAAAGACACAAAGGTAGAATTAGAATATACAGAAAAACATGTTGTAGCTGTTAAAGGAGACACACAAGAGATAAAAAGAGACTTAAATAAAATTGAAATAGTAACAGCAAGCAATTGGAACGATATAGCTAAATTAAAATCAATTAGATGATAGAGTAGAGTTTTTATAAAAATTTATCAAAAAAAACATTAATTAATTTAGATTAATTACATAAAAGTCCAATAATAAGTGTGTAAGTAGAAAAAATCTACTGCACACTTTATTTATATTCAAATAAAAAATTTATCAAAAAAAATAAAAAGGAGTAAAAAATGGAATTTACAAGAGAGCCATTTATACTAGATGACGATTTGTGTCTAGCTTTGGTGGACAAAAGAATTAGTTATCTAATGGAAAATGAATTAAAATTAAGAAATATAGAAATAATAAAAACAATAGAATGTAAAGAATTATATGAAAGTATAAAATATCACCCAGATATATGTATTTGTAATTTAGGAAAAGGAGATATAATTGTTGCGCCGAATGTATATAATCAATACAAAGAGTTATTAAGTAAACATAAATTTAATATAATTAAGGGAGAAGCTAATTTATCAAATAAATATCCTTATGATATACCTTACAATATTGCTATAGTTGGTGATTATGCCATACACAATTTTAAGTACACTGACAGAGCGATATTAGATTATATTGAAAATAATAAACTTAAAAAGATAAATATAGAGCAGGGCTATTCTAAATGCTCAATCTGTATAGTAGATAGAACATCTATAATAACATCAGATAAAGGTATTTGGAAAAGCATGAAGAATACAGAAATAGAGTGTTTATTAATAGAAAAAGGTCATATAAATTTATTTGAGATGAATTATGGATTTATAGGTGGATGTACAGGGTTAATTTCTAAGGATAAACTAGCTTTTTGTGGAGATGTTAAAAAACATCCTGACTATGAACGTATAAAAAGTTTTATAGAAAGTAAAAACAAGGAGATAGTTACACTTAGTAGTGAAAATTTACTCGATATAGGTTCTATAGTTCCTCTCATGACGAGAAAGGAGCGATAACTTTGGTTGAGAAGGATAATATTTCTTCTATGAAATTTTTGAGGAATAATAATGTAAACGATAGATTAATATATACAAATGACATTGTAGAAGTCGTAATTGATTCTGCAAAGCAAGAAGTATTAAATAAGAAGATACTTAATGGTACTAAAACTGAACAAAGAGCTCTAAATATTGATGAAATATCTACAGAAATAACTAGTATGATAATAAGTATAATGAAAGAGAAACTTTTAAAAGAATACATTCTAAAATGCTATGGGCGTACATATCCTGAAGATAAAAATAATATATACATATATTCACTAAACATATTTGCTAAAAAAGAGATTTTTATGAGAGAAACAGTATTTACAAGGGTTAGGAACTATATAGAGGAAAATGATTTTATAAATGTCGAAGGTTTTATTAGATTTAGAATGAGAGAATTTATGAAATATATTTCTGCTATAGGTGATATTGCAGTTGAAGAGTATTTAATAAAAAGAGACCAAGATGAGTTTATAAGAGTTTTAAAATATTTTATAGATACTCAAGAAGAAAAGATAGATTTACTTAAAGTTCATATAATGGAAGATAATACATTTATTTTATACGATAAAAATGGAAATAAAATAGACAGTATAGATGATGAAGAAATTATAAATATGGTCATAAGAGAAAATTTAAATTATGAGGACTTTTTAATAAGTACCTTATTAACTTTATGCCCTAAGAAGATAGAAATATTAGATTTATTAAATAACAATTGCTCAAAGGAAATCATAGATACAGTAGAAGCAATTTTTGAAAATAAAGTTAGTATAATTATGGAAAATTAGAATTGAAAGATATAATTTAAGATTTGAAAAGATAGTTAAAAATAAAAATATACTCAAATTACAGATAAATCAGAGTTAAAAGATAGTAAAATACAACTAAAATAATAAAAATAAAAATTAGAAATCAAAAAATTCTTTTGAAATCGACACGAAAGACTTATAATTGTATATAAAGCTATAATATAACTAGAGTTATTAAAGATAAAATATAGCTAACAAATATACAATTGATAAGGAGAAGTTTTATAATGGATAATTTAATTAGGATACTAATATTAGCTGTTATTGGTGGATTTATAGGTTATGTCACAAATGTAGTTGCTATAAGACTGATATTTAGACCAATAGTACCTATTAAGATACCTATTTTAAATATAGAGATAGTAGGTCTTATACCAAAGAGAAGAGCAGAAATAGCAGCAAATGTAGGTGAAATAATTCAAAACGAATTTCTTTCAATGGACGAAATACTTGCAAATATCATTACTGACGAAGATAAGGAAGAAGTTGTAAGATACATAAAAGCAAGGGTGAAAATTATCATACATGAGAAAGTTTCATTTATACCAAGCAGTATAAAGAACATGATTCAGGACTATTTAGGAGATATAATTGAATCTGAAGTGAAACAGAGCATAGATGAATTGAGCAAAAATATAATAAATAAAGCAAATGAGCGTATAGATATACAAAAAATGGTCGAAGATAAGATTAATGAACTAGATTTATATGAACTAGAAGAAATAATCATAAGAATAGCTAAAAATGAATTAAAACATATAGAAATCTTAGGTCTTGTATTAGGTTTCTTAATAGGTATAGTTCAAGGATTAGTGACTATATTTATCTAGTTATATCTATCATGCATGTAGATATGCTTTAAAAATTTAAAATTAGTGAAAATATTATAATATTACTATAAATCAAAAGATTAAATTAATATAAAATATAAGAATATTAGTTTAAAATTGATTGAGATGAAAAATAATGGGTAATTAATATATTACATTAATGTTGATTGATGTATGACTATCTGTTATAATGAAAATATATCAAAAATTATAGTGTTGAAGAGGAAGAGTAGAGTGGAAACCATTCACAGAGAATCTGGGTCTATGGCTGAAAACCCATGTAATAGGTCTATTTGAAAACTACCTTGGAGCTGAGCTTATTAGCAATATTTGTTTTACACGATTTGTGAAAGTGCTCGGGTGACTACCTTATAGTCATCAAGAGGGTTGTATATATTTGTATACACCAACTTGGGTGGAACCGCGAATTAATATCGTCCCAAATATATTTGGGGCGATTTTTTATTACAAAAAAATTAAAAATTATCTCAATAAGGAGGAAAAAACAATGATTAAAGTTGCTTTAAAAGATGGTTCAATAAAAGAATTTGAAAATGCTCTTTCTGTTATGGATGTGGCTAAATCCATTAGTGAAGGATTAGCTAGAAATGTGGTAGCAGCATCTGTGAACGGAGAGGTTGTAGGTCTGGACCACATGATAGATAGTGATTGTGATTTAAACTTATTTAAATTTGAAGATAAAGAAGGAAAAGACGTTTTTAGACATACATCAGCACATATGTTAGCTCAAGCTATAAAGAGACTTTACCCAGAAGCAAAACTTGCTATAGGGCCAAGTATAGAGAATGGATTCTATTATGATATAGATTTAGAACATAGATTAGTTCCAGAAGACTTGGAAAAAATAGAAGCTGAAATGAAAAAAATAGCTAAAGAAGATTTAAAAATAGAAAGATTTGAACTTCCTAGAAATGAAGCTTTAGAACTTATGAAAGAACAAGGAGAAGATTATAAGGTAGAGCTTATATCTGATTTACCTGAAAGTGAAATAATATCTTTCTATAAACAAGGTGATTTTACTGATTTATGTAGAGGACCACATTTACCATCTACTAAAAAGGTTAAAGCTGTTAAATTACAAAGTGTAGCAGGTGCATACTGGCGTGGTGACGAAAAAAATAAAATGCTTCAAAGAATCTATGGAACTTCTTTTGAAAAAAATAAAGATTTAGAAGAGTACCTACACTTATTAGAAGAAGCTAAAAAAAGAGACCATAGAAAATTAGGTAAAGAATTAGGTTTATTTATGATACCTGATGAAGGTCCTGGATTCCCTATGTTCTTACCAAAAGGAATGGAACTTAAAAATGAATTATTAAAATTCTGGAGAGAAATACACAGAAAAGCTGGATATATTGAAATAGAATCTCCAATTATATTAAACAGAAAATTATGGGAGACTTCAGGTCACTGGTATCATTACAAAGAGAATATGTATACAGTTAAAATAGATGACGAGGATTATGCTATAAAACCTATGAACTGTCCTGGTGGATTAATTTACTACAATTCTCAATTACACTCATATAGAGATTTCCCAATGAGAGTTGCAGAACTTGGTAGAGTTCATAGACATGAGTTATCTGGAGCATTACAAGGATTAATGAGAGTTAGAGCATTTACTCAAGATGATTCACATATATTCATGTTACCAGAACAAATCAAAGATGAAATAAAAGGTGTAGCTAATCTAATAGATGGTATTTACAAGACTTTTGGATTTGAATACAATCTAGAATTATCTACAAGACCAGAAAATTCTATGGGAAGCGAAGAAGAGTGGGAAGCAGCTGAAAATGGATTAAGAGAAGCTTTAGAAGAGTTAGGTCTACCATATACTATAAATGAAGGTGATGGGGCATTCTATGGTCCTAAGATAGACTTCCATTTAAGAGACTGTTTAGGAAGAACTTGGCAATGTGGTACTATCCAATTAGATATGCAACTTCCAAGACAATTTGATAATACTTATATTGGACAAGATGGTGAGAAACATAGACCAGTTATGATTCATAGAGTTGCTTTTGGTAGTATAGAGAGATTTATAGGTATATTAATTGAACATTATGCTGGCAAATTCCCAGTTTGGTTATCTCCAACTCAAGTTAAGATACTTCCTATATCTGATAAGTTTATGGATTATGCTAATGAAGTTAAAAAAGTATTATTTGATAAAGGTATAAGAGTTGAATTAGATGATAGAGCTGAAAAAATTGGATTTAAAATAAGAGAAGCTCAACTTGAAAAAGTTCCTTATATGTTAGTAGTAGGTGAAAAAGAAGTAGCTGAAAATAATGTTTCTGTAAGATCAAGAGATAAAGGTGAAATAGGCAGTATTAAATTAGATGAGTTTATAGCTAGTATTTCAAAAGAAATTGAGTCAAGAGAAAGTGTTATTCAAAACTAATATATAAAATAAAGTTAATTGATATATAAAATGTTAACTTGTGTATAGATAGATATTTTCTGTATAGATAAGTATCTTGTGAATAAATAATTATAATTAGAGGCACATTTAGTCATATTTTTTATGATAATGTGCCTCTAATTTTTGCTTATAAGATATAAAGATTTATCTTTGTGTAATTTATATAACTTTTTAATGTATATTATCTTTATGTAGTTTATACAAAGCTTTAATATCGCTATTTTTTGTTAGTTATTTTTTATAATATTTAAATCGGCACTTGTAGTATCCACATACATCTTTGCAGTCCCATTTTTATAAACATATGAATCGCCATCCTGAAGTAATTTAAAACTACTATTTAAATTACCAGAGACCTTACTAAAATCTAAGGTAAATCCTGAATTCTCAGGAATATACAAATCAATATCACCAGAAGTCGTATCACATTTGAAAGAAGACAACATTGCACTTGAATTAATTTTTATATCTCCACTAGTTGTCTCAGATTTGATATTGGAAAATTTACCCTCTATATTAACTTTACCAGAAGTTGATTCGCATATAAGATTCTTATTGTCCATATTTTCTAAATCTATATCTCCACTTGTTGTATTTATCTTCAAATCATCAGTTTTACCAGAAAGTTGAATTTTACCAGATACTGAATTACAGGTAACACTTTTACTATCAAGTTTTTTTATGTTGATATTGCTACTAGTTGTCTCTAAAGTCATTTTGTCAATCTTACCATACATTTCTATATTACCTGAAACTGATTCAATATACGCCATGTTACTTTTAAGATAAGTACTATATATATCTGCTGAAGTAGTAGATACATTTATATTGTTATATAATTTTTCAGGTAAATATAGTTCAAGTACTGTTGATTTTGGAAGTCCAATTCCAATGAAGAATTTTTTTGTAGAATTATCAATGATAGAAAGGGTATTACCATCAACCTTTATTTTTGCAATCTTTTTCCTTGAAAAATTAGAAGGAGCTTTTTGAATTAATTTGATTTTATTAGAATCACTCTTTAAAACTCTAACTTCACCTGAAATCCAGTCAACATCAATATTATTTATTTTATTTGAAAAACTCTCACTTTTAACAGTTATATACTTATCATAATTTTTATTAGAGGATAAAAAACTTTCATTTTTAACTGAACCTTTAATCAAATCTTTGACATCATATTTAGATGAAGTAATAGTATTTGTAAGGAAAATAATAAATATTATAGAAAATACTATAGCCACAATACTCCAAACAATAATTTTTATTTTTAAAAATTTTTTATTCATATTTATCATCCTCCTCCGCGTCTTTTAATTGTAGTACACCTTCGACTATATGAATTCCCGCAGCACCTATTATGAATATTATCCATGAAAAGCTCCAAGCATCAAAACATATATTAACAATTAAAAAAATGCCAACTATTATCATCCAATATGCACTCATAAATGATTTATAAGCAAGATTTGTACTTTTAGTTTTTACTCTCCATTCTTTGAATTCTTCTACAATAGTATCATCAGATGGACTATAGTTTTGCTTTGTCATTCCATTGTAGACTAATAGACCTGTTCCAACTGCTATTAATATAAACATTGGAAGACTAGCCAGAGTTGGTTGGATACCCAAGTTTACAATTAAAACAGCAGTTAAAAATGGACTTATTATAAAAAGAGCAATTGCTATTGATACTCTCAAAGCTCTTTTTTTTCTTTCTTCAATTAATTCAGAAGACATAAAATATGGTTCTTTAACACTTTCAATTAATTCAGATAAATCTCCAATCCCAGATATTACTGAATTATATGATTCTTGCTTTGACTTACCATTTTGTATTTGGTCGCTGTATTTTTCTTTTAGATTTTCGAATAGTTCATCTTTAAGTTCTTTGACCTTTCTTGTTTCTTTAACTTCTGTAAAGCTTTGTTCAATATAATCATGTATTTTATCTAACATATTTTCACCTCCTAAATTAATGTGTCTATTAACAATTTTGTATTATCCCATTCTTCACGGCTTTTTTTATATTTTTCTCTACCTTCGCTTGTTATAGAATAATATTTTCTTCTAGCACCAGTAGCCTCATCACCCCAATAAGATGTTATTGCACCAGATTGTTCAAGTCTACGAAAGGCTGTGTATAAGGTTGCTTCTTTTAACTCATACAAGCCTTGTGTTTTTTCTAATATAGATTTATTAATCTCATAACCATAGCTATCTTTTTCAAGTAAATGCTTTAAGATAATTGTTTCTGTATGACCTCTTATCATATCAGATGCGATTTTCATAAATATCACCTCCGTTTAAGTATATAATACTTTTATATACCTCGCCTGTCAATGTATTTCGTGTGATAAAATTTATTTTATTATAATTCTTACAGTTTTATATCGTTTTAGGAGAGAATTACATACTAAATCATATGAAAAACGTACTTTTATAGTTATTTATAGAGAAATGATGTTGTTATTAAATTGGAAGAAGGAAGAATGCTTAAATATATTAGCATATGTAATAATATTATTAAAAAATAAAATAAAATTCAATTTATTTAGGATAATTCTATCAAGGTATTTACTACAGGTGTAGAGTCGTATATAATTAAGTTATATGGAAAATTTTAAAAATTAAATTATTAATACACTAGGAGAAAATATTATGATAAAGTCAAATTTGTTTTGGAATATTTTCATTGCTATGTCTTTTATCATAGAATGGTTTGTTTGTAAAAAAATACTAGATTACACAAGTATACAAAAAATTTCCAATAAAAGAATAAATCTTTACATGATAGGTATTATTATTTTTGCTAATATATTTTATTTCTTTGACGTAATTCCAAATATAAGAGTAATTATATCTGTGATGATTATGATTGCATTTTACAAAATTTCATATAGAGTAAGGCTTACAAAAGCTATACTAATATCTTTAATGTATTGGATGTTGTTAATGGGTATAGATGCTTTGAGCATGTCTTTAACAATTTGGATTAATTCAATAGATGATATGAGCCAAATGTTAACAGAAAATATATATAGAATTGAGTCAATTGTATCTGGAAAGACAATTTTGCTTTTAATTTTATTTTTATATAAGACATTAAAAATAAAATTGAATATAGAAATAAATAAAAAGACATTAACATATGTAATTATACCTATAATTGCCAATATAGCGTCTTTCTTTGCTATTTTTGAATACATATTTAATCCTAAAACTAGTGGTAGTTTAATACATAATTATCAATTACTTATAATCTCTATCATGTTACTTCTATCGAGTATTATCTTGATTTTAGTTGCTAAAAAATTACAAGAGTATAATGCATTAATAGCAGAAAATAATATGATTAAAAACGTTTTACATAATAAAAATGAATATTATGAGGATATAGAAAAGAAACATTTAAAAACTAGATTATTAAGTCATGATATGAAAAATCATATCTTATGTATAAAAACTATGGTTAAAAAAGGTATTGATGTTACTTCATATTTAGATGACTTACAGATGGAGATTCAAAGTAATGATATTTTATTTAATACTGGTAATTTTATCTTAGATGCTATATTGAGTGAGAAGAAAGAAGTTTGTGATAAAAATAATATAGAACTTAAAATAGGAATAAATTTTGGTCACTGTGAAGCTATTGAATTAATAGATGTATGTCATATATTTTCAAATATCTTAGATAATGCAATTGAAGCATGTAAAAAAATTGAGGAGGGGAGTAAAGTAATTTGTGTTAAAGGTGATGTTTTACAAAATTTTTATCTTATAAGAGTGGAAAACACTAAAGTAAATGAAATTATCACAAAGAACGGACAAATTGTAACAGATAAAAAAGATGCACTTCATGGTCTAGGAATAAAAAGTATAAAAAACTCTGTAAATAAATATGGAGGAAACGTTGTAATTGAATATGATGATAAAAAATTTGTAGTTAAGATTGCTATACCACTTAGGAATGTAAAAAAAGCAATTAATATATAATTTGATGTGTCATGAGTAAATAATATAATTTTATAAAGATAATAGACTTAATTATTACCTATAAGAATCTATTTAAATTAGTGTGTTATATAGTGAATTATACATATAGTGAGCTATGCATATAGTGTGTTGTAAAAATAGTGTGTTGTACATATAGTGAGTCGTACATAGAATGAGTTTTAAAATATAAAGTCTGAGATTTAGAGGTAATGTGGCTGGAAGTAGATAACAGGGGTGGAATCAGTAGACAAAATAACATAAAAAAGAAGTTGCATCGAAAGGAGAAAAACTCTTTAGAGATGTAACTTCTATTGCAACTAAAGTTATGTTATATTGATAAAATCAACAAAACATTTGTATCAACGTAACTGCTTATTAGTGAAACTATTAAATTGATAAATACATAATCAGATACTCTATATAAATAAAGTTGTTCTAGTATTTAATTTGGTTTTATTATACTTACTTTATATGTATGATAGCCTATATTTCCATTTCTGGAATTAGGCTTCTCATAGCCTCTATAGTTGTTTGTATAAGTTTGTCAAGTTCCCAATCAAGCATTTCTGCACCACTTCTTATAACATCTCTAGAACAGCCAGCAGCAAAAGATTTATCTTTAAATTTCTTTTTAACAGACTTTAATTCTAAATCAGATACACTTTTTGAAGGACGCATTATTGCAGCAGCACCAATTAATCCAGTAAGTTCATCTACAGCAAATAAAACTTTTTCCATAAATTGCTCTGGTTTAACGTCTGAGCCAGTCAATCCATATCCATGACTTACAGTAGAATCAATTATTGATTTATCTAAATCAAGTTCAGTCATTAATTCTCTTTGCTTAACACAATGTTCTTCAGGATACATCTCAAAGTCTAAGTCATGTAAAAGTCCAACGATTTCCCAAAATTCTACTCTTTCAGGGTCGTATTCTTTTGCATAATATCTCATAACACCAGATACAATTTGAGCGTGTCTTATATGAAATTCTTCCTTATTGTATTTTTTTAAGATTTCCCATGCTTGCTCTAAATTTGGCATGTAACTCATTACTATCACTCCTCTAGCTGAATATTTTGAATTTTTATAAAGCTTATTTTTCATTGATTATATCAATCAATTTCCAATACGTCAACACACTAATGCATAATTTTGCATTTAAATTCAGAAATTAGTGAAAATTAAAATTTTATCAGTATATATGACACATTCATATATTATGCTACAGTCGTATAGTTTTGTATATTTTGTAAAATTAAGACTAAAATCAAACATCATAATGTATCTATGAATATAAATATTCTGCTTATATTATTTGTAAAAAATACAATTAGAATATAATAAAATCTCTATTTGCTGTACTTAGCACTTTTGTCTTTTAATATTATTTTTGAAATAATTGCTATAAAGAATATAACTATACCAACTCCTATGATAATAATGTAAACTCTATCTGATAATAAATCAAAAAGTTTACCATATATGACCTGACCAAGAGGCATTGCAGCAGCTGTTCCTGCAAAAAGTATCGCCATTACTTTTCCTAACAGTTCATTTGGAGTTTCTAATTGAGTTATTGTTATGGCAAATATTGAAATAATTGTTGTCATGAAAAATATTAACATAGAGGATATTACAAGAATTAAAAATGGTGCTACCAACCCTGTTTGTAGTATAGATGGATATACCGAAAATGCCATTGGAATAAACATTAGTGCACATACACAAAGGTATATATATAAATTACTAATTTTTATATGTTTAGAGAACATGCCAATACTTATAGCAGCTACTAGTGAACTAAATGATATTGCTCCCTGTGCAGTACCATATAAGGTATCATTAGCACCCATTGTTATTTTTATTATATATGGTATACCTACAATTATCATTGAAGTTAAAAAGAGGTTTAATGCCATTGCTATAAATAATATTTTTAATAGAGTAGGATTTTCTTTACATATATGGACAATACCATCTTTTATATCATTAAAGATAGACTTTATGATATTATCAGACTGTTCTTGTTTAACAAAAGGCATCTGAATAAACATTTCCATAATAGCTGATAAAAAGAAGCTTATACAACTGATAATTACAATAGCATTAACTCCAAGAATTCCATATAAAACACCACCTAGTACAGGTCCAGCGATATTTGTAAGAGATGCAACTCCAGCTACGACACCATTTGCATTCATTAAATTTTTACTATCAACTAGGATAGGTGTACTCGACTGAACAGTGGGTTGATACATCGTACTTATTATTGAAAGTATAGTCATGATAATTCCTACAATCAGTATTGAACCTTTATTGTTAAATAAAAATAATGCTAAGACTAGAACAGTTAAACTACTTGAAAAATCAAAAATAACCATTAAATTTCTTTTATTAAATTTATCTGCAATAGCTCCACCAATAGGGGAACATATTATAATTGGAATTGAAGATACTGCAAGTATTGTAGCAAATATTCCTGCTTTTCCTGTCATATCAAGTATGTACAAGGATAAAGCGAATTTAAGTATTGAGGCACCAAACAGCGAAATTATTTGACCTAATACCATTAAGTTGAAGTTTTTGTTGAAAGTATTTAGTGATTTTGTCATATATACACCTACCTATCTAAGATTATTAAAACATTTATAATAATTGTTATAACAGCAATTACTATTAGAAGTTTTCTTTTTATTTTAATTCCTAACACTATTAAAAATATAGCAAACATTATAGATAGAGTAGAGTAGAAAGGCATAAGTTCACTACTAGGGTCTACAAGTTTTGTATGTATGTTTAATTTTTCATTTATTTTATATATAATATCGTTTAGTTTTTGTATTAGTTCAATCATATGGACTCTCCCAAAAGAATTTTAAAGGAATTTTAGCAGAAAAACAAAATTTATTATTTTTGCTGTGTAATTCACTTAATTTGTTTATTTAATTTAATTTATTTTATTTTATAGTTACCTATTCTACTAGTTACATATTCTACATAATCATTTATTTTACTTATATAATCTAGTAAAATTAGCACATCATATTATTCAAATATATCATCTACAAGATTCTCTATCATGAAATCGAATACTTCAAAGTAGTTATATCCAATATCTTCTTTTAACAGTAGACTTGATAATAGAGCATTACAAACACCAAAGGCTTTTTCTTTATCTATTTTTAGTTTAAAATCATACTTTTCAATTAAATCATAGAAGCTTTGTATATTGTTATGTTCAAGCTTTGAAACCATGTCTTTAGGTAATTTGTTTAAAAAAGCAATAGAATCATGATCTCTGGGAGCATATAAAAATGGATTTTTATCATATAAGCGATATAACATCTTTAAAGATGCTACAAATCCTTCTTTTGTAGGCATACTATTCAAGATTTCGTATAGTGATGATATAAGTCTATTTTGAATTCCATTTAATACTTCAAAAAATAACTTTTCTTTTGAATCAAAAAATGTGTAGAAAGAGCCTTTTGCAATTCCTGCCTTTGAACAAAGCTCATCAATATTAGTTTTTTTATATCCATATTTAGACCAGTGGTTTTCACATTCTAAAATTAATCTTTCTCTTATATTGTTTTTTTCAACTTCTGTAAAGCTTTTAGCCATATTTATCAATCCTTTCCATAAGTATGTATATGTATAACTTAAAATATTTTTTTAGTCATACATATATAGTATTGTCCATTTATGAATTTGTCAAGCATGATTTTGTTAACAAACAACGGTTTTTTGCTACAATCTGCAAGTAGTATTATAGTAGAGGCAGTTATATGAAAAGAGCCAATAGCCATAAGGAATGACCTTATAGGTTATTGGTTCTATGTATGTGCATTTGATAACTGGCATATTTAATTGTTTTACAGGGACATACTTTAGCACATAATCCGCAAGAAATACAATCATCCCAAACTGTAAAATATTTATCATTGCCTGGACAGTTCTTTATATAACGGTCCATTATTTTATGGAAAAGTGTGTTTACTAAAAAATTGGATTTTGGATAGCTTTTTATTTCTTTTCGTGATGTTTCTTTTTTAAAACAGAATAGTATTCTGTTTAAATTATATGACATAGGTAGATTAGGGTCAATAATTAACAAAATAATGTTCTCTTAATTGTGTAATATGTTCTATTATGGTTGACATTATGATATGTGTAATTATATCTGCAAGAAACTCAAGCATGAAATGATGAGGAATTATTTAAAATAAAAATACATTAAAATAAGTACTTAAACTACAGAGACATATTAAAAAATAGATATTTAAATTAAAAAGCTACTTCTAATTAAAACGGTATTTAAAATACAAAAAATAAGGATTACAAATTTTTTTTTAAAGGTAAACGTTTATGAGAAAAAGAAATGTTTACATAACAAATAAATGGCTATAATTTAAATACATAATGTTATATCAGAGAGAGGAATAAAAATATGTTTAATGAACTTAAAACCGAAGAAAATGTATATAAAAATTTAATAAATGGGAAATGGGTAGAATCCAATTCAAAAAAACCAATAGAAATTTACTCACCAATAGATAACTCACTTGTTGGAAAAGTACAATCTATGACAAAGCATGAAGTAGATGAAGCTATTAAAAATACAAAAGAAAGTATAAAGGTATGGGCTGATATGCCTGTATACAAGAGGGCTAATATATTTCATAAAGCAGCTGACTTATTGCTAGAAAATATGGATGAAATAGCTAATATATTGGTACTTGAAATAGCTAAAGATATAAAATCTGCAAGAGCAGAAGTTGAAAGAACAGCAGATTTTTTGAGATACACAGCAGATGTAGGAAAGAATATGGAAGGTGAGGCTATTAGTGGTGACAATTTCCCTGGTGGAACACGTAATAAGATGTCTTATGTTTCAAGAGTTCCGTTGGGTACTGTTTTAGCTATATCTCCATTTAATTATCCTGTAAATTTATCAATGTCAAAAATTGCACCAGCACTTATTGGTGGAAATGCAGTTGTCCTAAAACCTGCTACACAAGGAGCTATTAGTGCACTTCATTTAGTAGAAATTATGAGAAAGGCTGGTATACCAGATGGTGTACTCAACACAATTACAGGTAGAGGTAGTGAAATAGGAGATTATGTTGTAACTCATAAGGGAATCAACTTTATAAATTTCACTGGTAGTACTGAAGTTGGTCAACATATATCTAAAATATCTAAAATGGTTCCGTTATTATTGGAACTTGGTGGAAAAGATGCTGCTATTGTATTAGAAGATGCCGACTTGGATTTTGCAGCTAAAAACATAGTAGCTGGAGCTTACTCATATTCAGGTCAAAGATGTACGGCAGTAAAGAGAATTTTGGTTCAAGATAGTGTGGCTGATAAGCTAGTTGAAAAAATAAAACCGTTAGTAGAGAAGTTAACAGTTGGGAATCCAATGGATGAAGTAGTTATTACACCTCTTATAGATAACAAATCAACTGATTTTGTTCAAGGATTAGTGGATGATGCATTGCATAAAGGGGCTAAATTAATAAC
This sequence comes from Clostridioides sp. ES-S-0006-03, assembly GCF_020662275.1. Taxonomy (NCBI): domain Bacteria; kingdom Bacillati; phylum Bacillota; class Clostridia; order Peptostreptococcales; family Peptostreptococcaceae; genus Clostridioides; species Clostridioides sp. ES-S-0006-03. Next base: position 328,394 of record NZ_JADGMM010000003.1, on the reverse strand, counting down.
AGGTAATGTTAGAAAAAATAATTTATTTTATCCAACATTATTGGATAATGTAAGTGTTGATATGAAAATTGCTTGGGAGGAACCTTTTGGACCAGTACTTCCAATTATAAGAATTAAAGATATAAATGAAGCAATTGAGATTGCTAATCAATCAGAGTATGGGCTTCAATCATCAGTATTTACAAGTGATATTGATAAGGCTTTTTATATAGCTGATAAGCTTGAGGTTGGTACTGTTCAAATAAATAATAAGACTGAGAGGGGACCAGACCACTTCCCATTTTTAGGGGTAAAGGCATCTGGAATGGGAACTCAAGGCGTTAAGTATTCAATTGAGGCTATGACTAGACCTAAGGCAGTAGTAGTAAATGTTAAGGGTCTGTAGATTATACTAGTAATATTGGATAGAGTGGAGAAATTAATTTTTTCCACTTTATATTTTGATTTTTAAAGCTTTATATAGCTCTAGAAAATAATGAAGTTTTAATCAGGATATAGATTTTGTATAAATTATATAGATATAAAAAAGGTTCACTCTAATTAGGGTGAACCTTTTTTATTTATTCATCAGAAGTAGATTTTTTATTTATATGGGCTAAATAATAACTCTCATCAAAAATAATTAATATTCACACTATTAGTTTCTAACATACTTTACAAACATCACATTTCATATCAAGTCTATTACATATATTAGCCCATGTGTTTTTATTGTTTTGTATCTTAGCTGATTTGTGAAGCTTCCACGTTTTTGATAAGTTACTTTGTCAGTTTTTCTTAGGTTATTGCTCTATAGATATATGTAAATTTAGTTAGATAGTGTCGTCAATATGGATAGTTGTTTGGTATTCCGCCTAGGATAAAATCGTTGTTTCCCTATACTAGGCTGGATTTTATTTACCTTTAGTATATAATAAGATATTTTGTCTATGTAGTACATATGAATGGTATAATAATACTTATGGGAATATAACAAATTGGAATAGTATAAAGCTAAAAGGGGAGAAAATAAACAATGTCAAACTTTTATTTTTTAGAGAGATGGTCTAATCTAAAAAAGCTAGGAATGCAGGCAGAAAATTACATAATTGTAGATCCAAATGCTTCGATGTTAAAAACTAGAATATTAGGGGAACAATTAATAGATTTAGTATTAGCAACATTAAAAGTAGAAATAGATAGATTTGCAACTCAAGATGATAAAATAAAAAAGTTAAGGACTCTAAATTTAAATCAATCTATACCAGACTGGTTTAATATAGTTAGACTTCATGGTAATAAAGCAATGCATGAAGCTATAGATGATAAAGATAAAGCAAAAGAAGCTCTAATGGCAATGATAAAGATAAGTGCTTGGTTTTACATAAATGTAACTAAAGATAAGTCTATACTTCCACTTAAATTTAAAATGCCAAAAGTAAGTTCTCAAAAAGTGTATAAAATAGATGATTATAAAAAAGAAGTAGAGAAAATTGAGGAAAATAATAAAAAAGAATTAGTACAAGTAAAAGAAGAGCTAAAACAAACTTCTATAATAGATAGTTATACAGAACTTAAAAAAGTAGAGGATATATTAGATTTAAATGAAGCACAAACTAGAAAAAAATTAATAGATGTGTTATTAGAACAAGCAGGGTGGGCTGTATGTGGTAGTAAAGTAGTTAAAGAATATAAAATAGAAAACTACAAAGGAAAGACTGGAAAAGTAGGGTATGCTGATTATGTATTACTTGATAAAAAAGACAATCCTATAGCAGTAGTAGAAGCTAAAAAAACAATGGTAGATCCATATGTAGGCCAGGAACAAGCGAAATCTTATGCTGATGGCATAGAAGCACAAACTGGTATAAGACCTATAATATATTTCACTAATGGATATGAAACTCATATGTGGGATGATAAATATAGTGCTCCAAGACTTGTATGGGGATTTTATAGCTTAGAAGATTTAGAATATGAAATGTTTAAGCATAAAAATAAAAGACCTCTTAGTAGTGTAGAAATAGATACAAGTATAAGTGGTAGAAGTTATCAAATAGAAGGTATCAAAAGTGTATACGAAAAGTTTGAAAAAGGACATAGAAAGTCTTTAGTAGTAATGGCAACAGGATGTGGAAAGACAAGAACTGCCATATCTCTAGTAAAAGGGATGATAGAAGCTAACCATGTAAAAAGAGTATTATTTTTAGCTGATAGGGATGAACTTGTAAAGCAAGCAAGTAGAGATAAAAGTAGTTTTAAGACTTTTATGCCAAATACCCCGCAAATGAGAATAACATCAAAAACATCTCAGGATAGAGAATCAGTACTGTATTTTTCAACTTATCAAACAATGATAAATTACTATCACGAGTTTAGCGTAGGGTTCTTTGATCTTATAATATGTGATGAAGCTCATAGAAGTATATATAAGGTATATAAAGATATAGTAAACTACTTTGATTCATATATAGTAGGACTTACAGCTACACCAGTAGGATTTATAAATAGAAATACATTCTCATTATTTGATTGTGGTGACAAAGATCCTACATTTTCATACTCATATGAAGAAGCAGTAAATCATATACCACAGTACCTACTTAAGTATAGAGCAAAAGATGCCTCAACAGAGTTTTTAAGAAAAGGTATAAAATGGAATAATTTAAGTGAAGAACAAAAAAGAGATTTAGAAGAAGATGGATTAGATGAAGAACAAATTGACTTTGATAAAAATGATTTAGAGGAGTTTGTAAGTAATAAAGATACGAATAGAAAAATACTACAAAACCTTATGGAGAGTGGAATCAAAGTAAAAGATGAAATAGGTAAAAGTATAATATTTGCTAAAAACAAAAATCATGCTACATTACTTTTAAAATTGTTTGATGAAATGTATCCTCAATATAATGGTAATTTAGCAGCTATAATACATTCAGATATAAAAAATAAAGACGATATACTAAAAAGATTTAAAGAAGAAGATAGACCTAAAATAGCAATATCAGTAGATATGTTAGATACAGGAGTTGACGTTCCAGAAGTAGTAAATCTGGTATTTGCAAAACCTATATATTCAAAAGTAAAGTTTTTACAAATGATAGGTAGAGGTACAAGACTTTGCCCTAATCTGTTTGGAAATGGAGAAGATAAAGAAGAATTTTATATATTTGATCATTGGAAAAATTTTGAGTTCTTTGAGGAAAAACCAGAGGGCATAATTCCAATAGAAGCTAAATCATCACTTCAAATTAGATTTGAAAGTAGATTGAAGCTTTTAGAAATATTAAAATCTAAAGAATTAGAAGAAGAAGTAAACAATATTGTAAAACTCATAAGAGAAGATATAGATAGTTTACCAGAAAAATCAGTAGAAATAAGAAAAAATAAAAAAATTATAGATTCATTAAAACTGGATAAAGTATGGGATAGCATAGATAAAAACTTATTAAATAAATTAATGAAAAATATATCACCACTAATGGGGTGGGTAGATGTAAGTGATCATAGGGATGCAATACTATTTGATAACTCGATGTATAAAATACAAATATTAAAGCTTAATGATGATCCAAACATAATTACTCATGTATCTAAGGTAATAGGAGATTTATCTAAGCTTAACACAACTATGAATCAATTTAATAGAGTTCGTAATTATGTAAAAGAACTACTTAAAATAGAAAAGTGGGGAAGCTTAAATTATAAAGAGTTAGAAGAAATAAGAATACTTTTAAGAGATTTAATGAAGTATAAGTCTAAAAATACAAAACCATTCGTAGAAATAGATATAAAAGATAGTGATATCTTAATAAAAGATATAGGCACAAGCGATAATTATGGGCAAGTTAATGTAGATGCTTACATAGAAAGAGTAAAAAATACCCTTGAAAAAGAAATGAGCATGAACCTTGTTATACAAAAGATAAGAAAAGGAAAAGAAATAACTAAAAAAGAGTTAGATAATATTTATGATATATTTAATTCTGGAAGAGTAGAGTTTAGCTTAGATGAATTATCAGAAAAAACTCATGTAAGTAAAGAAGATGTTATAGGTATAATAAGAAAATTTGTTGGAGTAGATGAAGAAGAATTAAATACCAAATTTGATGAATTCATAAATATAAATCACTCTAAAATGAATGTAAAGCAAATTAATATGATTAAAATGATAAAAGATGATATACTAAACAATCGAGGAATATCATTTGCCACACTTTATGAAGGAAAATATACAACACTAAGTAAGGATGGTATAGATGGTATATTTAATGAAAAACTTTGTGATAAGGTATTTGATTTAATAGAACCATATAGAGCTGAAGAAGAAGATAACATATATGCATAAATAGAAAGAGGAGAACAATATGCTTAATTCAGAAATAAAAAGTAAAATAGATAGGTTATGGGATAGCTTTTGGTCAGGGGGAATATCAAATCCCCTAACTGTCATAGAGCAAATATCATATTTATTATTTATAAAGAAATTAGATGACACAGAAATTGCAAAAGAAAAGAAAGCTAAGAGAATGAGAAGACCATATACTACTGTATTTGAAAAATACGTACAAAGTATGGATGAAGATCAAATAAATAGAGTTAACTTAAATTCTGATAATTTAAGATGGTCGGAGTTTGTTCACTATGATAGTGAAGCAAGTTTTAAAAATATGCAAGATAAGGTGTTTCCATTTTTAAAAACATATTCAGATGAAGATAGCATCTTTGCAGATCAAATGAAAGATTCAGTGTTTTTAATACAAAAGCCAAGTTTATTATATGAAGCAGTTCAATTAATAAGCTCTATAAACTTAGATGATAATGATACAAACGGTGATTTATACGAATATCTATTGTCAAAACTTGCAACAGCAGGTGTAAATGGTCAGTTTAGAACCCCAAGACATATAATAAATATGATGGTAGAATTAATGGACCCAACAATAGAAGATGTAATAACAGACCCATCTTGTGGTACTGCAGGATTTTTAGTAAGTGCTAGTGAGTATATATTGAGAAAGCATACAGATAAAAATAGTGTATTTACTGACGAAGAAGGGATACTTCATGATAAGATAGGGGACAAAATAGATAGTAATGGGTGGGAGCATTATAAAAATAAGATGTTTAATGCAACGGAGTTTGACCCATCTATGTTTAGAATAGCAGCTATGAACTTAATGCTTCATGGCATAGAAAATCCACAGATAACTCAGGTTGATGCTTTATCTAGCCAATATGACGAAGAAGATAAATATTCTTTAGTACTAGCTAACCCTCCTTTTAAGGGAAGTATAGATGAAGGAGATATAAATAAGAGCTTAAGAAGTGTTGTAAAAACTAAAAAGACTGAATTATTATTCTTAGTACTTATAGATAGGATCCTTGATATGGGTGGGAGAGGTGCTGTTATAGTTCCAGATGGTGTGCTATTTGGTTCATCTAAGTCTCATAAGGATGTTAGAAAAAAGATAGTTGATGAGTGTGAGTTAAAGGCTGTTATTTCTATGCCTAGTGGTGTGTTTAAGCCTTATGCTGGGGTTTCTACTGGTATACTTGTATTTACTAAGGGTGGAGAGACTGATAAGGTATGGTTCTATGATATGCAAGCTGATGGATATAGCTTAGATGATAAGAGAAATGAAGTTGAAGCTAATGATATTCCCGATATTATAGAAAGTTTTAGAATGTGTATGGATGATAAGACACTTGAGCCAAGTAAAGAAGATAAGTGGTTCTTTGTTGATAAGAGTGAGATTGTTGATAATGGTTATGATTTGAGTATCAATAAGTATAAAGCGATTGAGTATGAGGAAGTTGTGTATGAAGTTCCAGAGGTGATTATGGAGAAGATTGAAGCTCTTGAGATGGGTATTCTTGAGGATATTAAGGCTTTAAAGAAGATGGTGAATGGACATGAGTAAGAGGTTACCGCAAGGATGGAAAAAAGTTAAGTTAGGAACTTTAGTTAATATAAAAACTGGAAGACTTGATGCTAATGAAAGTTCACTAGATGGAGAATATCCATTTTTCACTTGTTCAGTGAAACCATTAAAAATATCATCATATAGCTATGATTGTGAATGTGTATTGGTTGCAGGGAATGGAGATTTAAATGTAAAATACTATGATGGAAAATTTGATGCATATCAAAGAACATATATAATCGAAAGTATAGATAAAAATAAATTAGAGGTTAAATATTTATACTATTTTATGAGTAAGTACATTGATGTGCTGAGAGCTAAATCAGTAGGTGGAGTTATAAAATATATTAAGCTTGGAGATTTAACTGACGCAAAAATACCAGTACCACCTTTGGAAGAGCAAGAAAGAATAGTCTCTATTTTAGAAAGAGCAGAGGGCGCTATTTGTAAGAGAGAAGAAAGTAATAGATTACTTGATGAATTAGTTAAATCAAGATTTATTGATATGTTTGGTGATCCAGTAACTAATCTGAATAATTGGGATATAGAAACTATTGGAAGTGTTGTAAAAAGTATAACTGCAGGATGGAGTGCCAACGGGGAAGCTAGAGTGAAAATGAAAGATGAAAAAGCTGTTTTAAAAGTTAGTGCTGTAACGCAAGGATATTTTAAATCAGATGAATATAAGGTAATAGATAAGGATGTAGAGATTAAAAAGTATGTTTTTCCAGAGCAAGGGGATTTATTATTTAGTAGAGCAAACACAAGAGAGATGGTTGGAGCTACATGCATTATTCACAAGGATTATCCTGACTTATTACTTCCAGATAAATTATGGAAGGTATTATTTGTTGATAGAGTAAATGTATTTTATATGAAATATATATTAAGTGAATCATCAATAAGAGCGAAATTTTCGGCTAATTCAACAGGTACAAGTGGATCTATGTATAATGTTTCGATGGATAAGTTCAAGAATATAGAGATTCCAGTTCCACCAAAAGAACTTCAAGAGCGATTTGCTGATTTTGTCAAACAAGTAGACAAATTGAAATTTAAAATGGAAAATAGTTTAGAAGAGTTAGAAAACAACTTTAATTCACTTATGCAAAAAGCATTTAATGCAGAATTATAATATTAAAAATAGGGAAGTGATTTTTATAAATATAATAGATACAATAAATAATATATTTACGACTAGAGAACAAGCAATGATAATGTGGTGTATTATTATTGCTATATCTGTATAAAAGATAAGAAAATAAGAAGTAGTATAAAAGATTTAAAAAAATTAATGAAAAAGATTCTTATAACAATTCTAGGAATAGTTATAATTATATGCACAATAGCATTTGGTTTTTTGTTATATAAACTAGCATATTTAAAATAACTTATAATAAAAGATTATATATATTGGGTTTTATTTGGACTTATACAAGTAATAATTAAGATTGTAAAAAATAGCAAAACAGATAATTGTAGATATAATTAAGTTTGGTATAATACATTTATTTATAATACATTCATGCATTATGAGTTTAGTATCTGAGTAATTAATAATACCATTAGCATTTATATATCAGGCACATGATGTAAAAGATATAGAATTTCGGAAAATTATATCTATAGATATAGTATGTATATTAGGTGTAATAGCATGTGCTTTTTATTTTATATGAACAAGTGGGATTATATATAGGACTTAGAAGTAAATTAATAGTATATATACTACTTACAAAAATGTTTGTGTTATGTAACATATTTATCTAAATATTAATATAATAAATATATTAATGTTAATAGGGTGCTAATATATGGATAAAACAAAAAATGAGATACAATTAATAACTAAAATTGTAAATAAAGTGTATCACAAGGAAATGATAGATTTTTATAAACATTATAACTTATCAACTAGAAATGGTGACCCAGAAATGAGATAGGATTAAATTAGATGATTCTATCTCTTTATTTTATATAGTTCGATTCCTAAAAGAATTATTTTAACATTGTTGAAATAGAAACAAAAGTTTAATATAATATTGTTAATGCACTAACGGGTGGGAGGATATATACCATGAATAAAGAAGAACAGGTCATGATGGGTTTTAGAGATTTACTAAATAAGACTGTTTGGCTTAATAAATTTAAGATGGAAGAGAGTCTCAAGGGTTATAAGTCTTCTGAAGTACATTGCATTGAATACATTGGAAGAAATGTAGACTGCAATGTGACAAAACTGGCAGAATACTTTTATATGACTAGAGGTGCCATAAGTAAAGTAACTAAAAAGCTAATAAAAAAAGGTGTTATTGAAAGTTACCAGAAGCCTGATAATAAAAAAGAAATCTATTTTAGACTTACTGAGCAAGGTAAAACAGTTTATAATATCCATGAGGAACTTCATAAAGAGTTTCAAGAACGTGATAAAGTTGTATTTGAGCAGGTAACTGATGAACAATTTGACAGTATGATTAGCTTTGTCGAAAATTATAACCGACATTTGGATGAAGAAATAAAAAAACAGGGGATAATATTAAAGTAGAATAAATCAGAATAATGAAAATGAAATCATATACAGCCTAACTCTATTGAGAATAGGCTGTATTTTTATTGTTATCTATTTTGTTGACAAGGAAACAAAAAAATGATACTATAAATATGTTTCCAAGGAATCAAAAAACGAATATAGGAATATACCTCCAAATGAGGCGAAATGATAAAAGATGAACATGCTACTAGGGAAATAAAATAATGAAAAAAGTAAAGAGGTAAAAAAGTAAAAAAGAAATAAATAAATATGTTTCTAAAGGAAACAAAATTATAATTTTTGAGAGGAGAATTTAAGTGTTTATATTTAAATCAAACAATGAACAGAATACAGAACAAATTGTAGATAAAAAGGCTTTGATATTTGGTCTTATATCTGCGTTTCTTTGCGGAATCGGATTCACTATCATAGCACCTGTCGTTCCATTCTTAGTGCAACCTTATACAAATAGTCCAGAAGAACAAGCTATAGTTGTTACAATGCTAACTTCTGTTTATGCAATCTGTGTGTTTTTTGCAGCTCCTGGGCTTGGAGCTTTGAGTGACCGATATGGACGTCGTCCATTACTCTTATTATGCCTTTTGGGTTCTGCAATAGGGTACTTAGTTTTTGGAATAGGAGGAGCTCTATGGGTATTATTTGTTGGACGTATAATAGAAGGTGTAACAGGTGGGAGCATAAGCACTATCTTCGCATATTTTGCAGATATTACTCCTAGAGAACATAGAAGCAAATACTTTGGATGGGTGAGTGCATTTTCAGGTGTAGGCTGTGTTATTGGTCCAACTGTAGGTGGATTACTTGCTAAGTTTGGTTATTCTGTGCCCATGTATTTTGGAGCAATAATAACTTTACTTAATGTTATTTATGGATTCCTGTATATGCCTGAGAGCCTTGATAAGAAGAATAGATTAAAGTCGATTACACTTGCAAGGCTAAATCCATTTATACAGCTTGCAAATGTACTTTCTGTAAAAAAATTAAAAAGGCTACTTTTATCAGCATTCTTACTTTGGATACCAAATGGGTCTTTACAGTCAGTTTTTTCACAATTTACAATAGACACTTTCAATTGGAAACCCGCACTAATTGGACTTGTATTTTCAATTATGGGTATACAAGACATCATTTCACAAGGTTTTATAATGCCAAAGCTTTTGAAAAAACTTAGTGATGTACAGATAGCAATTCTTGGAATGGTTTCAGAGATTATAGGTTACAGTTTTATTGCAGCATCAGCCTTGTTTTCGTTCTATCCTATTTTTATTGTTGGAATGTTTATATTTGGTTTTGGCGATTCTATCTTTGGACCTTCATTCAATGGGATGCTGTCCAAGTCTGTCGATTCTAGTGAGCAAGGGAGGATTCAAGGTGGTAGTCAATCCATTCAATCTTTAGCAAGAATAATTGGACCTATCATTGGAGGTCAAATCTATGTATTTCTTGGTCATGCGACACCTGCTTTTATGGGCATGATACTTATAGGAATGGCAACATTAGTTTTGTATAAGGGGACACATGTAAATGTGTAAACTTTGTAAAATATAATAAGTAAAAATTCACTTTATGGAGCAGTTGATTTTAATAGATTGACTGTTTTTTTGTATTATATTATTTTTAATTAGATAAATTTGACTTTAAAAGTTTTTTATGATGACTATGTGTCCAGTTATGCACTTTTATCGACTAGTTACACAGTTTGTGTTGAATGTTTAGAAAATTCGTACTATTATATAAATAAATTTAAGCATATAAGGAGGTTTGTTATATGAATATTTATTGTGGAGGATGGTCAAAATTTAGACCAGTAAAAAAATAAGAAGTAGAAAAATAAGAAGTAGAAATATTCAATTAAGCTGTAGAAATGTTAAAAGATGTTGATTATGAAACACTTATCGTTGCTACTTAAGTTGTAGCAGGTACAAATTTAAAATTTATTTGTAATGCTACTGCAATTACAAAGGCACCTAAGGATTATTTAGCAGAAATTATGATTTTCAAAGCTCTTCTTTGTGAAGAAAAAAGTAGAACATGTAATTAGATATATAAAATAAAAAATATAATTAGATATATAAAATAAAATAACTGTGTTAGTAAAGGCTTTATTTTACAAGCACAGTTATTTTAATATTAAAAAATTTTATAAAAAAGGGAGAAAATACATGGGAGAAAAAAATAAGCTTTTAGAAGAAATCAAAATCCTACTAGATGAAGGAAAAGTAGCAATAGATAAAGCTATAAATAAGAATCTAATTTTGATTCTTGGAGGCACAGGTTGTGGGAAAAGTACAGCAATTAATTATCTTGCAGGATGTGAAATGAAGGAAGTAGAAGATGAAGATACTGGTATCTCCTATATTGAATGTGTAGACCCTGTTGCAGAAATTGGTTCAGGAGCTGTTTCACAAACTTTGTATCCAAATATTGTAGATATGAGAAGAGAAGTAGAAGGAATGGATGCAAAATTATGTGATACTGCAGGATTTAGTGATAACAGAGGAGTAGCACATGACATTAGTGCAGCAGTTTCGTTAGGAGAGGTGTTTAGAAATTCTGCATCTATATGTGGAGTAGTTGTACTAATACCAGAAGCAGATATATTAGAGGCTAGACTTACAAAAGTACTTGATTTATTTCAACAATTAAATATGTGTCTTCATAAAGAGAATTTTAGAGGAAGTATTACTTTCTTTATTTCTAAAAGCTTTTTAGGAAGAACAGAAAAACAAATATATAATGTGATTAGAAAAAAATACGAACAATTGTGTGAAAGTCCAGAAAATAATATAAAAGATAAAGCTTGGTTATTTGAAGAATTGCTAAAAGGAGAAGGAAAAAATATTCATCTTTGTAAACCACTTGAAGCAGAGCAAAGAGAAGGATTATTAAAAGAAGTAATAAAATTAGAAGAAGTAAAAGATAAAACATCAGCATTCCAATATCCAATCAGTGCAGATGCAAGATTAGTTTTAGATACATTAATAAAAGATATTCAAAGTAGTATAGTATCTAGACTAGAAGTTTATGTCAAAGAATATACAGAAGACTTTATTAAGAAGGTTGAAAGAGTAACAATGATTCAAGAAATGTCAAAATATGAAAGAGTAGTAGACATATTTAAAAACTGGTTAGAAAGTTCAGTTAATGCAGAGAGTATTACTTTAGATAAATTTATCAATTTATTGTCAGGAGAAAGTGGATTATTCTTGGAAGACACATGTATAAAATTACAAAATGAGATAAGAAGAAACTTAGATATAATTAAAGATTTAAATAAATATACAGACCATGGAAATGCTGAAATTTCACTATCTTCTGTATATATGGAATCTATTATAGAAAAAACAAGTAAAAGTATAATGGAACAAAAATTTATTATTATAAGAAAGAAAATAGAAGAGATTTTAGTTTCTTATGAGGTACAAAAACAGGTATGGACATTATCAAATAGAGATAAATTGATGGAAGTTGCAAATAAAACAGACTACATATATAGTAAACGTGATTTTGAGCCTATTTTAAAGAATCTTACAGATAGAAATAGTGAAGAATTAGAAGCAAATATAACAAGATTAAATGCATATGGAGAAAAAGGAAATGAAATAATTAGAAATCTTGTAAGTAAATATATTTTAAATCCATTTATAATAAAATCATTTATACTTAAAGAAAAGACGGTAATAGAAGTTAAAGCATTAATTAAAAACTTGGTAATTAGCAGTGTTTTAGAAGCTTTTAGAAATAGAAACGTGGGAGATGATGTCTCTACAATTATGTTTTCAGCTAAAGACACTATCTATATGGATACTAATCTTGGAATGGATTTTGCATCAGAAAAAAATATCATTATTTCTTGTGAGAATCTTGATGTAAGTAGTAATTCTAAGATTAATGTAAGTGGAAAGAGTGGAAATCTTATAGATAATTCTATATATGGAATCAATGGTGAAGATGGTAGAGATGCAGGAAATATTTATTTGTACATTAAAGAAGAAATTAGAAACTATCGCCTTACACTAATAGCAAATGGAGGAAATGGTTCAAGAGGAACAGATGGTAAAGATGGTGTGGCTGGAAGCACAGGTAGAAATGGAAGTGATGCAGGATATACAAGTTATTTCTATGGACAAATGTTTAAAGGTTATTTTGCAGAAGGAACAAGTGGTGCAAAAGGAGGAAAAGGAGAAAAAGGAGGAAATGCTGGAAGAGGTGGAAATGGAGGAAGTAAAGGAAATATTTACTTCTTGGCAGATTCAGATAAAAAGAGAGAGAAGTTAATCAGTTGTTGTGATATAACAGTAAGAGATGGAGAAAGAGGTCCAGATGGAAGACCAGGATTTGGTGGAAGTGGAGGAAAAGGTGGTCATCATGGTTATAATACACTTTCATTCTCTCCAAGTGCTATAGATTCTACTGTATACTATACAGGATATTTTAAAAGTTGGGATTATAAACTAACTAGTATTACTAGTTATCGTATAACTCTTGAAGGTGGAAGTTGGGAAAAAGGAAAAGAAGGTCCATCAAGAGAGTATGCTGATTATGGAGATAGAGGAGAATCTGGAGGATATAATAATCCAAATTATAAAAAATCAACAGCAGTTTTAAAAGTTGAAGAAAGCTTTGTTAAAGAGAAATATCAAAACTATTGTGCTGAAGTATAGAAAGGGATGGATATATGTCAAATGAATTGTATAATGGAATCATAAATCTTTTGGAAAATGGAAGGAATGAACTGGAAAGATACAATTTAAAAGAAAAATCGATTTTGTTATTCCTGGGTGCTTCAGGGGTTGGAAAAAGCACTTGTATCAACTATTTAAAAGGTTGTGATATGGAAGAAAAAACAGATGCGGAAACTGGACAAGTGTACATCACAGCTAAAGATTCAGCAGTTGATATTGGTAATGGTGTATATTCTAAGACTTTATGCCCAGAAGTTGTAGATATTGAAAATAAAGCATTTTCTTTATGCGATTGTCCTGGATTTTTTGATAATCGTGGAGCAGAGTATATGATTGCAGGAGCAATGCTTGTAAGAGAAACTATATCTGCATCTTTAAAAGTAAAAGGTATAGTAGTCATTTTAGACTACCAGTCTTTACTGGACTCTAGACATACACTGTTAATTGATACAGCTAAAAACTTAAAAGATATGTTTAATGAATATACACAGTATAAGGAAAATTTTTTCTTTCTTATCAATAAAATACCTAAGTCACTTAGTGGTAGCGTGACAAAAGAGAAAGTTAGAAATATACTGAAAAAAGTAAAAGAAGACCTAGATAGCCAAGAAAAATATTATGAAGGTTATAAGGAACTGGTATATCTGTTAAATGTGGTACTAGCAGATAATGTTTCTATAGAATTGTGTAATCCACTAGACACAAAGCCAGAAAATCTATTGAGAGAATTAGAAAAACTTCCAACTACTTTCAAGAAAACTGATATGGGATTAATGCTTACTGCTTCTTGTAAAATGGAGATACAAAAAGCTGTTGACACAACATATAAAGAACTAGAAAAACTTCTAGCTCCTTATATAGAAAGTGTAAAAAAGGCATTAGAAGATTCTATTTCCATTTTATCTTCTATAGAAAATCTAAAAGAAAAAAAATCTCAGTTGGAACAAATGTATCAGAGTTTATGTAAAACAAATAGTATTGAAGAACTTATGGAGTTTGTACAAGGGCTTTTCTATGGTGATGGAGTGCAAAAAGTAAATATATTAGAAAAAATACACCTTGTTCTAGAGCTAAATAGTTACTGCAAAGAAACTAATATTGTCGGTCTAAGTGAATTATTAAAGTCATTATTAAATACAACACTGGAAGATACATTAAAATGTATTAAATACTGGATAGCAGAGAAGGAATTGGAACAAGAAGAAGCTGAGAAGCTTCTAGATGCAGAATACAGAAGAGAAAAAATCCAAAATTGTACATATATAAAATCATATGAAAAAGATAAAGTGCTTTCTATATATATTCCTGTACCTAAAGTGAATTTATCAGATTTAACTAAAATAATATCTGGCTATAAACTTAATGAATTATCATCTATATATATGTATGGAGAGTGTGAGCTAAAAATAGATTGTGATATGAAGAAGGATGTTTTCTCAGGTAAAAATATAGTTCTATTAGTTGAAAGATTATGTATACCAAAAGGTTCTTATTCAATTAATGTTTCTGGAAATGACGCAAAAAAATTGGATGGAGAAAGTTCTATTTATAACGGAATGAATGGAAGAGTCGGAAATAATGCAGGAACCTCAGGCGATATTTTAATATCTTTTAAACATATACAAAAAGAAGGCGAACTTAAGCTTTATGCTGACGGTGGACAAGGTGGAAATGGTCAAGATGGAAAAGTAGGAGAAACAGGAGCATCTGGAGTAGCTGGAGCAAATGCAAAACTAGGCTCTAAACCAGAGAAAAAAGAGTTTGCTGAGGAAAAAGGTGCAAAATACTATATAATAGAAGCAGAAAAAGGAAAACAAGGAAATACTGGAGGAACAGGTGGAGATGGTGGAAATGCTGGTCTTGGAAGTAAGGCTGGACAGATTTATCTCCTTGGAGAAGCAACAGTTCTAAAAAGTTCTATAAGCCAAATAGACGGAAGACATGGCTTAGCTGGAAAAGGCGGTTCTGGAGGAAAAGGTGGAGCTGGGGGTCTTGGAGGAATCCGCGGAATTTTTGAAGAAGCAAGAATGTATACAGGAATTTCTGGTAAAACGGGTTATAGTGACATAAACTATTACTATTTTGATAGATATGTGATAGGGAGTGGTTCAGATAGTGAGGAAACAGCAGATGATGGAAAGGCATTAGATGATCTTTATACAAAACACAAGGACTGGACAATTAAAAAGCTTGCAGACTCAGGTCTAGATGGAGCACAGGGAAAAGAAGGAAATCCTGGAAAGTCATTAGTAGAAAACGAATTGTTAAAGCAAGAGTATTCTCTATCAATGGATACATTTTTCTATCAATTCTTTGAAAGATTTGGTTTTTCTGGAAGTAAAGGATATAGAAATCTTAAACTTTTATGTGCAGTAGGAATTTTAGAAGCTGATATTTTAGAAATTTCGCATATTTATGAGATTTTTAATGCAGTTGAGAAAGTGGAAATGCAGTTAAATAGAGAAATTCTTCAGAAGTATTATAAATTTGATAAGAAAAATAAAGAAGTAATTTCTTTAGATGATATGCATATTAAGAAAGCGTTTTACCAAGAAGCAAAAGAGATTTATGACTACCTTATAAATAAATTGATGCAGTCTAATAGAATAGAAGCTTTTGTAAAAGAAAATCAGAGTTTTAGTGAATGGAGTATGATTTTATTTGCATTAGAACAGAAGGCAGCATTTTACATGCAGATGATAGAGGAAGATGAAATTGGAGGAAATCGTGTTACAGATATTCGAACTCTGACAGATTATCTAGAGAAGACTTTAAAAGAATTGGAACAAGGAAAGAAAGATGAATTAAAAGAATCATATTTCAATACCTATAAGGAAAGTGTTCTAACTCAAATTAACTCAGGAAATCAACAGATAGAAGTTTTGAAAAAAGAGCTTGAAAATAAAATGCTTTCTGTTGGAGCAAAAATGAATCTTTTGATTCAAGAAATTCTAAAGATAAAAGAAGATGAAAAAGAAGATATAAAGAAACTAGAAGAAAAGAAGGAAAAACTTCAAGAACAGATGAAAATACAACTAATTCTTTCTGGAATACAGAGTGCATTGAGTTTACTATCATCATTAAGTGGTATTGGTCAAGCGTGCTTAGGAGCTTTTGATAGTGCAAAATCTTTAAAAGAAAATCTTTCAGCTAAGGAAGAAGAGTATCAATGGACTAACAGAATGGTTAATTTTTCAGATTTCAAAATAGATTCTGAAGGTATGAGTTTTGTCCTTGGAACTCAGTTAAATGAAGATAGAAAGAATGCTTTAGGAGCAATGACAAATAAATTAGTCGGTGTTGATGATGGAAAGAGAGATAATTTTAATAAAATTAAAGAGATTATGACTAAGTCCTTAGATAATAATGACTACCAAGGGAAAGAAAATGACATTGCAGTAGCAAAAAATGGCTTGGATGAAGGCGAGTATGAAAAGATATACAAAAGCATTCAGAAAAAAGAAATGGGTATGTTGGAAGCAAATTATAGTAATAAACAACAAAAAGATAAATTGGTTGCACTAGAGAAGTGTAAAGCATCTATTGAAAGACAGCAAAAAACAGCAACTATTAAAAATGTATTAAGCATTGGTAGTGCAAGTTGTTCTTTTATTAATACAGCAATTAGTAGTGTTAATAATTGTCTAAATGTAAAAGCTAGCTTTGAAGATAAAATAAAAGTAGTTAAAGATGCGATTAAGTCAAAAGAGGATAATATTAAAAAACTAGATAATTTAAATATTCAGATGGAAGAGTTCAAAAATAAAACATTGAAAGAATCTATTATACCATTTGTAGACGGATTTGATACTACAGTTAAAAATCAGGATATTTTTGAAAATGAAATAAGCAGACTAAAAATGAAAGATGTCCTAACTGAATTAATTAAGAAGTTTGAAATCTTGAAAATGGAAAATTCAGAGGATATTTCTGGG
Source organism: Clostridioides sp. ES-S-0006-03 (assembly GCF_020662275.1). NCBI lineage: Bacteria > Bacillati > Bacillota > Clostridia > Peptostreptococcales > Peptostreptococcaceae > Clostridioides > Clostridioides sp. ES-S-0006-03. The sequence goes on along the minus strand of NZ_JADGMM010000003.1, from coordinate 311,317 downwards.
ATTTTCAAAAAAGTACAGGATATGATGGATGCTCAGATTATTATTACTGATAAGATTGACAAGAAAAAAGATAATCTTGCAATGGGAGAACTGATTTATCAAATGTCAGACAGTGGTAACCAGATGAATGAGTATCAGAAAAAGCTTATTCATCAAATTGAATTGAATCAGATTAGATATTTGTGCCAATTGGAGGCAGCAGCTTTTCAATTATGGACATTTCCATTTGGAAGCAATATAGTAAATATCTTAAATAGATGTCATGTAGGGATAACAGAAAATGAAGATGAGGTGCTAAAGCAGGCAAAGGAACAGAATAGACAAATTAAAGAGTTTTTAGTTCAAGATACTTATCAATGGCAAAAGACAGATAATCATATTTTGAAAATACCATTAGCAGGAAGTTTAGCAGGAAAATCACGTGTGGGATTTGAAAATACATTTTCTTTATATGATTGTAATGAAGAAGAAGTGAAAAAGCTTTTGACAGGAGAAGAAATTAGCTTTGAAATTCCACTAAATCAAAACTATGATGCAATGAAATATGTGACTATTTATGCAAATATACCTAATCTTAGACGAAATATTTTAGATGATAGTTTAAAAATAAATGTACATATGCATTTATATGATAAAGGATATTTTTCTCTATATGATGATAACAAAGATATGCACTATCAATATGTATTTCCACAAAATTATATCGATATTACACATGGCTTGGATGTTAAATATAAAAAAGATGATGATTCAGATTCAGTAAACTCTATATGGTCTTCAATAGAAGATAAAGGAATAGAAAAGTTTAAAAATGCGGGATTAAACTCTGGTAGAAGCCCATATTCTATGGCTAAGCTTTCTTTGAAAGCACATTTTAATAAGAAGCTTTCTTATGACCTATTGACAAGTGAGCAGAATAAAAAGCTAGAGTCATATTTTGAGAAGAGTAGCAAAGATGCATGGAATCAGAGTATAGAGAGCTTTAAAAAACTTGGATACATTGATAAAAGAGGCATTTTGTTAAAAAACTGGTCTGAAATTAAAAAGGATATGGATAACAATGGAGAAATTATGAAGTATTTCTCTATATTACAGGCTGATTTGTGGGAAAAAATTATATATGAGCAGATGAGTATACTGAAAGAGAATATACCAAATCTGACAATTGAGTTTATTGGTTGTGGTATCTATGTAGAGTCTGAATTTAACTATCTAAAACAAAATGAACTAAAATGCTATGAACAGAGATTAATTGAAATATAGCGGTTTTAAGTGAGGTTTAAGGAAGGGTGTTTTTAGTAGTTAAGTAGAAATATTATGGAAATTTAGTCAAAAAAGCACTTTTAAATATTACTGTTTAATTGTTTAAAAGTGCTTTTTTTAATATGAATTATAAATTTTTTATGTATAAATGTGTTATACAAGGGGGGTTAATTGTAGTTATAAGTATTAGGTTTATCTAATAAATTTGTCATACTGTTTAAACTTATTCCAACAGTAGAAGCATTATGCAAAAACGCGGATGTACTTGGTCTAATAAATCCACCTACACCAAGAAAAATCAAACCTAAGTTGAAAGCAATAATAAACTTAGAACTTAAACCAATTCTTTTCATAAGTTTATTGCTAATCTGTTTTAAAGTAATTAAATTATTTAAATTATCTGCTGATATAGTAATATCTGAAATTTCTCTTGCTATTTCAGCACCTTCACTCATTGCAATTCCAACATCTGACTCAGATATAGCAGGGGAATCATTGATTCCGTCTCCAATCATAATAACTTTACGACCTTTTAGTTTTTCATCTTTAATAAAATTGGCTTTGTCTTCTGGTAGAACTTCTGAATAATACTCATCCACTCCAATTTTACTAGCTATAGACCTAGCTGTTTTTTCACTATCACCAGTCATCATTACAATTTTTTTGAGTCCATATTCTCTTAAGTTTGAAATTACATCTTTAGCTTCTTTTCGTAAAGGGTCATTAATACAAATAACAGCTGATAATTTTCCTGATATTGCCATAAATAGGTGAGAATATTCGTCTGAAAGATTATTATATTTATACTCCTCGCCATCTGGTATAATACATTTTTCATCTTCAAATACGAAGTGTTTACTACCTATTATAACCTTTTTATTATCGACTTTTGTTGAAATACCATGTGCAATAATATATTCTACTTCTGTATGCATTTCCTTATGACTGAGACCTTGTTTTTCAGCTTCATGAACTACTGCATTAGCTATAGAATGTGGGAAATGTTCCTCTAGACAAGCAGCTAGTCTTAACATATCTTTTTTATTATAATCTTGGAAGGTAATTATATCTGCAACTGTTGGTTGAGCTTTTGTCAATGTGCCTGTTTTATCAAATACAATAGTATCTGCATAGGCAACATTTTCAAGGAATTTCCCACCTTTTACAGCAATATTATAATTGTTACATTCTCTCATAGCTGATAATACAGAAATAGGAATAGATAGCTTTAACGCACAAGAAAAATCTACCATCAAAATAGAAAGTGCTTTTATAGGATTTCTAGTAACTGCATAAGTAAATAGCGTTCCTAAAAAACTATATGGAACCAAGGTATCTGCTAGATGTTCAAATTTTCCTTCTACAGAAGACTTAAGTTTCTCAGATTCTTCAATCATAGTTACAATTTTTTGAAATCTTGTAGTACCAGCCTTTTCTTTGACACACATTACAATATTACCTTGTTCTATTACAGTTCCAGCATAGATGTAAGAGCCTTCTTTTTTATTAACTGCAAGAGATTCACCTGTAAGAGAGGCCTGATTAATCATTGCTTCACCAGATTCAATAATTCCATCTAATGGAATCATATTTCCCATATTTACACTAACTAAATCGTTTTCTTTTATTTCTGAAATTGGGACTAAAATTTCATTATCATCCTTTTTTAACCATACTTTTTCAATATTTAATGACATGCTTTGAGCTAAATCATCTATAGATTTTTTTCTAGTCCATTCTTCTAGTAATTCGCCTATACCAAGAAGAAACATCACTGACCCAGCTGTATTTATGTCTTTCCTAAAAATGGAGATACCTATTGCAGTTGCATCCAAAACAGAAATTTCTATCTTTTTATTTAGTAAAGAAGATATACCTTTTTTGAAATATTTTATAGAGTGAAGTCCTATAAAAAAAAATCTTAAATATTTTGGGAAAAATATCTTAGATACACTCTTTATAAATAGCTTATTTACTAATTTATCTCTGTAGTAATTATTTAACTCTCTACCAGTGTGTTCAGGGACTAGTTTTTCTATTTCGCTATTGTTGAAACTGAACTTAGTGATTTCTTTTATTATATAGTCTCTTTCACCTGTGTAATAAATAACAGCGTCACCAGTTCTATCATAAACCTTTGCTTTGGTAACACCATTTATAGAAGTCAAATAATATAGTAGAGTATCTGCCTGTTTGTTATTCAATTTACCAAGTTGTAAATCAAAACGTATACGACCTCTGATTTCATGCTTTATATAAAGATTCAATTTACTTCCTCCTGATACTATTAATCATAATACTTGATATTATTAACCATAATAATCGTTAAATTTATTCTGCTGTGCAAGTACTATTTTTTTCTACAGTAGTATTTTCCTTGATGTCTTCACATTTAATGCTATCAGAATCAGTATTTTTTTCTACAGTTTGTACATTTTCATCTTTAATAGTTTCTTGTACAACTTTAGTATCTTCCTGTACATTTTTTGTTTTAGATGAAGATAATTCTTCTAGTTCATTGATTTCTTTTGCCTCAGCTAAAATATCTTCCATATTTTCTTGGATTTTAGTAGTTGTTTCAAGAACAGAATCCTTAACTTTCAACGCTCCAGCAGTTGCTTTAGTACAAGACTTTTTTACACAATCACTTGAAAGTATTTTGACACCTACAGTACCTAAAAGTACTCCTCCTAAAAATATCCCTGTTTTTTTCATTTTTAAAATATTCATTTTATCATATCCTTTCATTAAGTTAAATTTTATTTATATATCTTATGTATAAAGTAATAAATGTTAAAAATAGAGCGCGATTTTACAAAAGTAGTATTATATAGTTCTATTATGTTTCGAGAGTCCTATACGCTTTTGTATAATCCTATATATTTTTGTATAGTTTTATGTGTTTTTTATATAGTCTATATAATTCTTTTACATTTTAATAATTCTCTTATATTTTAAAGAATTATCATGTATTTTAGAAAATTCTTGATATTTATTTCGAAAATTAAAAAGTTAATAATAATTGTTATTAATAGAATTATAAAATCATATGACATTTATTACCATTTATGCAATTAAGTATAGCACGCATGAATGTAACTTTCAACAGAAAATGATAATTTATATCAATTAATTGGCTTATTTTATGAAAAATATTATTTTATCACTACTCAAGGCTCAATTATTGAGAGTTTTATTTGTAACACATTCCTATAAGTATTACATTGCTTAGAGAAACAAACTTATTCTTGTTTATAGTTGATTTTATTATATTAAATCTAATTTTTAAACAATATTTGATGATAGTAGGTAGATATGATGCTGAAAAGAAAATGGAGTTATTAGAATAAAAACACAGGTAAAATATGGGAAAGTATATGTTATAATATTTATAGCAAGAAGATGTAACCTATAATTTAAGAGTGGAGTTCATACTAGGATAAAACCTACTTCCTAATGAAAGGAGGTGGGAAGTATGAATAACTTTTTACTTAATGTAATAGCTGGCGTTGTTGCTAGTTTAATATTTTACTTAATTTGTAAAGTATTTACGAAAGTAAAAAGCCACTCAACTCGTGGCAAGAGTAAAAGTGGCTGGGAATTTGATTTTAAAATCAAGTTCCATAAGTTCAAATAGCTTCATTTAATTATGAACTTCACTCTACGACGAAATAGATTGTAGTTCTTCTTGCTTTTATTATACCACAAATTGGTACAGATATTCAAAAACAATATTTTTACTCTTATAGAAATTTGTTAAGTATAGTTATCCTTTTATGAGTGCATTTTCGATTGCTTTTTTTATAACTTTACTTGAATTTGTTGCACCTGATACAGCATCTACATCTACTTTTTGCTTGTTAAGTACTTTATCAATAACTTTTTCTGTTTTTTTCCTCATTCATTTTTATGTTCCAAAAGATTAATGTTTGAAATTTTACCACTCTTTACAGTGACTTCTACTTTAGCAGATATGATATTTATATTACATTCTCCAACATAGGTTCCAAGGTATGCAAGTCCTATCAGCAAAACTATAACGATAATACAATAAATGATTTTTTTCTTGCTTACTTTCATTTCTAATATCTCTCAATTCTTTTAGTTAGAGTATTTGGTAATTGTTTTGAATATCTTTTGTTTTAATTTAATTTCAGATATATTCAAATATATAAAGTAATAATGTCTATTATAAGAAATTGTATAGTTGTATATTTGTAGATTTATCTTATCTATTTGGAAATAGAGCGATAAAGCATATCAAATCCGTGTTTAAGAAATTCCTGTTTAGAAAGTTTTACTTCTTGTTTGATATAAGCTTCTTTATTTGGTGCTGTCTGTATAATGCCAGATAACATTCCCAACAGTGAAAATTATAGTAGGCATAATTTCAATATCTTCTCTAAGCTCACCTGATAAGATACCAGCCTTTAGTAACTGTTTTATTTTCTCATTGATTTCTTCACCAACACGGAAGGTTTCTTTTTCCCCAGGTGGGTAGTCTGTATTTTCAAAGTCAATGTTGATTTCATCGAGGACTATTTTAAAACTTATTGCATAGAAAAACACCAGAGATATGACAATGTAGTGTTTATCATTTTCTGGTGCTATTTATATTAAATTATTTTAAAATTCTAACACTGTCGTTTTCAATTAATATTGCTTGATTATCATTAATAGTTTTTAATTCTAAAGTTTTAGAATACGCATTTACTATTTTTTCTACAGCTTTTCCAAATTCTCAATTTTGGAAATGTGGTACTACATAAAAATCAATTGAATTTAAGCTAGAATAGTCTTTTAAGTAGGGCGCTTTTTCTATATAGTCTATTTCAGATGAATATTTATTTTTTTATGATATTACAAATATCTGGAATATAAAGTGTTATATATAGTAGAGCAAATAAAGTTGTTAATAGGGGGTTAAGACCTAAAACTAAGCTGATTCCTATATCAATAAGCAATCCTATTGTAAATTTGATACCTTTATTAAGTTTCAATCAAATCACCATCCTTTTATTTTTTATTACCCAATTTAACTAAAAATAGTTGATTTTTATAAAAATTATTGATGTATAAAATTACTATCTTATAAGTTAATAGTATATTTAAACACTATACATGTCTATATTATTTTAAATATTATATATGTTTATATTATTTTTCTTATAAAACAATATAAATAGTAAAGACATTTTTAAAATTTACCTAAGAAATATATAAAAGAAATATATAATCTAAAAAATTATAAACTTGGAAAATAAAAATTTGATTTTAAAACATATGTAAAATACAAAATATTGAGCTAAATACTGAAGAAATAATGATAATTATGCTGTTGGAAAATTATGTAAAATAATGGTAAAATATAGTTTATAATAGAAAAATTGATTTATATTATAATTATATTTGTTTTTTTGGATTTATGCACTTAGAGGATTCATAATTTATGCTGATTACTACTAAAAGTGCATATATAATATTATGTTATAAGCTTTCATGAACTTCTATTTGAAAGGGGAGATTACAAATGGATAAAAGATATTTGGAATCCAGTGTATTTGAAGCTTTTCAAGACAGACTTTCTTATGTTTTCAGTGAATTTGATTATATCTATGTATCTTTCAGTGGAGGAAAAGATAGTGGTCTATTATTGAATTTAGTTTTGGATTATAAAAGAAAATATAATATAAAATCCAAAATAGGAGTATTTCATCAAGATTTTGAGGCTCAATATAGTATGACAACAGAATATGTTGAAAAAATGTTTGAAGACAATCTTGAAGATATTGAACCATATTGGGTATGTCTGCCAATGGCTACGAGAACAGCTGTAGGTAATCATGAAATGTTTTGGTATCCATGGGATGATGAGAAAGAAGAATTATGGGTAAGAAAAATGCCAGACAAAGAATACGTAATAAATCAAGAAAATAATCTTTTTACCTACTATAAGTATAAGATGAAGCAGGAAAGTTTGGCAAAGCAATTTGGTAGGTGGATGAGAAACAAGCATAAGGGTGCAAAAGTTGCTTGTTTACTTGGAACAAGAGCTTCAGAATCCTTACAACGTTATTGTGCTATTGTGAATAAACAGCATGGATATAAAGGCAAGTGTTGGATAACAAAGGAGTTTAAAAATGTATGGACAGCATCTCCTTTATATGACTGGGGACTAGAAGATGTTTGGGTAGCCAATTATAAATTCGACTATGAGTACAATAAAATCTATGATTTGTTCTATAAAGCTGGATTGCCTCCAAGAAAAATGAGAGTAGCATCTCCTTTCAATGATTCAGCAAAAGAGAGTTTAAACTTATATAAGATATTGGACCCAGAAGTATGGGTGAAATTGGTTGCTAGAGTACAAGGGGCTAATTTTACTTCTATTTATGGAAAAACAAAAGCTATGGGGTATCGTAGTGTAAAGTTGCCAGAAGGACATACATGGAAAAGTTTCACTTATTTTCTGCTTGATACACTACCTGAAGATATAAGAAATAATTATATTAAAAAATTTTCAACATCTATCGACTTTTGGCATAAAAAGGGTGGTGGTTTGCCAGAAATCGCTATATGTGAGTTGATAAGAAAAGGGTATAATATAGAAATAAATGGAATTTCTAATCATACAAAAGACAAAAAAAGTAGAGTCGTATTCTTAGGAGATATACCTGATGACACAGATGATATTAAATTTACTAAAGATATACCAAGTTGGAAAAGAATGTGTTATTGTATTTTAAAAAATGACCATATGTGTAAGTTTATGGGATTTGGTCCTACAAAAGAGCAAAGAATGAAAACAGAATACATTAAGAAAAAGTATGAAAAATTTTCTAAGATAGGAGTTAAGATGCTATGAAGTATAAAAGTCCTGTATATGAAATCATCGCTGTCCCAATTGAAAAGATAGAATCTAACGACTATAATCCAAATGCAGTAGCTCCACCAGAAATGCAGTTGCTGTATAAAAGTATAAAAGAAGATGGATATACAATGCCGATTGTCTGTTATTATAATCCAGAAAATGACAAATATGTTATTGTAGATGGTTTTCATAGATATCGAATAATGCTTGAAAATAAGGATATATATGATAGAGAAGGTGGAGTACTTCCTGTTTCAGTAATTGATAAATCACTTGATGAGAGAATGGCAAGTACTATTCGTCACAATCGTGCAAGAGGTTCACATAATGTGGATTTAATGAGCAATATTATAAAGGAACTTTGTGATATTGGAAAATCTGATAAATGGATATCAAAGCACTTAGGGATGGATATTGAGGAGATTCTTAGATTAAAGCAAATAACTGGATTATCCTATTTATTTAAAGATAAAGAGTTTGGACGTGCATGGATTCCTTTTGATTCTGATACTAAACAAGATAATTAAAAAGATATGTTTTTAGTCTAAACACTATAGAAATACTATTAACCTTTTTGGAGCAGTGTTTTAAAGAAATATGAAGCAGTATATTAAAGAAAATATACTTGAGTTTAAAGCTTTTGAATAAATACAAGTATTGAGAATAGAGTAGTGTAAGATATAAATTACATAATATTAACAAAGAAAAAAGAGTAGGAGGATATCCTGCTTTTTTTCTTTGTTAGTACTGATTAACTTTTTTCATTTATGAATAAATAGTATATTTTAATAAAAAAATTATAAGTGTTATAAAATTGTTATTTTTTCATGTTAATCTTCTTATAGAAAATGAATTTAGATTATTACAAGAAAGGATGAATAGACATGAAAGACTTAATTCTTGAAACAAAAAATTTATCAAAAAGATATGGAGAGCAGATGGCAGCCAACCATATTTCACTTCAAATTGAACGTAATAGTATATATGGACTTCTTGGACCAAATGGTGCAGGTAAGTCAACAACACTTAAAATGATTGTTGGACTTCTTCATCCAACAGGAGGACATATTTTTTTTAATGGAAAGCCTTGGCAACGAGAATCTCTTACAAAAATCGGTTCTTTAATCGAATCACCTGCTTTATATGGAAACCTTACAGCAGAGGAAAATCTACTAGTTCACACAAGACTTCTAGGCATTCCACATGAAAAAATTCATGAAGTATTAGACACAGTTGATTTAAAAAATACTGGAAAAAAGAAAGCCTCACAATTTTCTATGGGAATGAAACAACGACTTGGAATCGCTATTGCACTTTTGAATAATCCAGAACTATTGATTTTAGATGAACCAACCAACGGGCTTGACCCATTTGGAATTCAAGAACTACGTGAGTTGATTGCATCTTTTCCTGAAAAGGGAATTACAGTAATTCTCTCAAGTCATATATTATCAGAGGTTGCTCAGGTAGTTGATAAAATAGGAATTATTAGTGGAGGAAGGCTATTATTTCAAGGTATACCAGACCCAAATGAAAATCTAGAGGAATTCTTCTCTGATGTAATCTTAAAAGGAGGAAAGTAAAATGAATGGACTTAAATCTGAACTTTTAAAATACAAAAGAACATTTATGGGGAAATTGATTGTTTTTATTCCAATATTCTTTGCATTATATGCAGGGATAACACAATCAACAATCATGAAAAACCCATTATCTCAAAGTAGCTCTTGGTCATGGGACAGCCTTCTAGCCTTGGTTTTTAATTCGTGGCCATTTGTATTTTTACCTCTTGGTATGGGATTGTTTGCTACTTTGGTAGCTAGTCAGGAAAGAAAAGCTGGGAATTATCGCACTTTGCGTGCATATAATGTTTCACCTATGATTCTTTGGACTGATAAGGTTATGGCTATGGCAGTTTACACTCTGCTTTCAACACTAGTTTTGATAGTTTCAACAATTATGACTGGTTTGTTTTTATCAGAAGGAGCAATCCCATTTGGTAAGATTATTGCTGGAGGTTTTGTTTGTTGGCTTGTTTCTCTTTCACTTATCCCTATTCAGCTGTGGGCAGCTACATGGAAAGGAACATTTTTAAGTATGGGAATTGCACTTGTAGGTATGATGATAGGTGTTCTTACAGCAATAAAATCTTTATGGTTTGCAGTACCGTGGAGTTGGGCTATGAGACTGATGTGTCCTATTGCTGGTGTGCATCCAAATGGAGCTATTTTGGAGACTGGAAATCCACTTTTAGATTCATCTGTGATTCCTGTTGGGATTATCGTATCCGTGGTTATATTTGTTGTAATTACAGTAATTACAGGTATTTGGTTTAATAGGAGGGAAGTAAAATGATAGGAGTATTATCATCAGAGTGGCTAAAAACAAAACGTACAGCAATTCGTTGGCTTACATTCTTTATGCCTGTAGTCATTGCACTTTGTGTTGTTGCTTATCTGGCAATTAGGTCTGAAGTTACATATAAATTTGTTTTTGAAGGTTATTTTATAGTATGGACAGCAATTATCATTCCAGTAGGAATAAGTCTTCTATCAAGCTTTATTATACATGAGGAGGAACTTGCTGGAGAGTTCAATGGTTTTTTAAATACAGGAGTCTCCCGAATTAAGTTATACTTAGGAAAATTTTTTATATTGATTTTTTGTATGGCAGTCAGCACTTTTATTTCATCACTTATAATATGTGTCGGAATAAATATTATAATACCTGATGGAGGTAGCATTTCTCTATTTATGATGGCATCCTTACTTGCAGTAATAGGGACACTTCCAATTCTATCTATTCACTTGTGGGTCAGTTTTTTATGGGGGATGGGAGCATCCATCGGAATAAGCATGGGTGGTATTTTAATGGCTGCTTTGATTGGAGGAACAAGTCTTGGGGGTAAAATCTGGGTGTTTGTTCCTTGGGCTTGGCCAGTAAAGATGTCAATGTTTCCATCTATTTATTTTCAGACTACCTTATCAACTGCAATTTCTTCAGGAGCAGAGTCACAGCTAATAAATGCACTTAATTTAACAGGAATTGGACTTATCATTTTTCTAGTTGGTGGAATTATATGGTTTAACAGATGGGAAGGTAGAGCATGCAATGAGTAATGACTATGGACATTTTTATAAACTTGACCAATGAGAAAAATTATCAGATAATATATGAGCAGGTCACAATACAGGCTTGTTAATAATGCATAAGTATTGGAGGATAATTAAAATTGAGCAAAATATTGATTGTTGATGATGAAAGAGAATTGGTGGCCTTATTAGAAAAAAAACTGAAGTCAAAAGGGCATGAAGTACTTATCGCATATAATGGAAATGATGGAATTGAATTAGCAAAGAAACAGCCAGACCTTATTATACTTGATATTATGATGCCTGGGGCTGATGGCTTTGAAGTTTGTAGTACCATACGAGATGATGTAGTGTGCCCTATTATTTTTCTAAGTGCAAAGCAATCAGAAACAGATAAAATAAAGGGATTAACTCTTGGCGGAGATGACTATATAGTGAAACCTTTTGGGTTACGAGAATTGATGGCACGTATTGAAGCTAATCTACGCCGTGAAAAGAGGTCACAATATATCAATATGGAAAATAAACGTCCAAAAATGTATTTTGGAAAACTATGTTTAGATATACAAGAGCGTGCAGTCAAAATTGATGGCAAGGATGTTCACTTGACAAAGAGAGAATATGATATTGTAGAATTACTTGCATTGCATGCAGGACAGGTTTTTTCTAGAGAACAAATCTATGAAAAAGTCTGGGGATATGATTCAGAAGGTGAAGATTCAACAGTTGTTGAGCGTGTTAAGAAGATTCGTGCTAAATTTTCTGTGGTAACACCTAAAATTGAATATATTTCTACTGTTTGGGGGATTGGGTATAAATGGAACAAATTTTAGAGAAGGAGATTTTCATATAATGAAAAGCATAAAGAATCGGTCACTTTCAGCACAGTTTCGCAGAACACTTTTTTTAATTATAATCACCAGCATATTGGCGTCACTGATTACTTATGCTGGAGTAATTATGTTGTTTATTCGAGCTTTAAATAATAATGACATATATGGCGAAAATTATTATGAACAGCAGATACCAGAAATAGAAAAATACATTCATAAAAAAAATACAACTATTCTATCTCCTTCAAATGCAGAAGATTTGAACAATATGATTCATGGTGACGGATTATTCTATCAGGTTGTAGATAATGACAGTAACTTTTTATATGGTACATATAAGAAACAAATTTTTGAAACAAAGGAACAATTATTTAATAAACTAAATACTAAAATTATAGATTCGGGAAATTTTGTCAAGATTGTTCCTGTTATTGATGATAGTGGAAAAATCAAAGGGGCTGTCCTTCTTGCTTATCAGTTGAAACTTACTTATGCAAATGGAAATGAAAATGAGTTGTGGAGAGACGATAGGGTTATTATTCTTGTTTTGTTATCTCCTTTTATATATATTATAGGATTTACAATACTATTTTCTCGAATTCTTGCTAAAAATATCAATCGACCACTAAAACTCTTGATGGATAGTTCACAGAAGATTAAAGAAAAGAACCTTGATTTTGAAATAGATTATTACGCGGATAATGAACTAGGAAATCTATGTAGTGCTTTTTCAGAAATGAAAGAAGAATTAAAAAAATCCTTATCTGCACAGTGGAAAATAGAACAGGAACGAGTAGAAATGGTAGAGGCATTGGCACATGACCTGAAATCACCATTATCTATTGTAAAGGTATATTCAGAAGCTCTGATTGATGATACTGAGATTAGTGAAGAACAACGTCAATATCTTGCAGTTATAGAAGCAAATGTAGATAAAAGTGTCTCACTAGTTCAGCAAATGCAATATACTTCTGAACTTGAAAAATCTTGTATTCAGTTACAGTTAGTTCCTATAAATCTGACTGAGTTTTTGGAGCAAAAAGTATACTACTATGAATTAGAGGCTAGGAAAAAAGAAATATCTATCACTTTAAACATTCAAAGTGATATAGAAGAATCTATTTTGATTGATATAGAGAAATTGGAAAGAATCTTTGATAATATCGTATCCAATAGTCTTCAATATACTCCAGAAGGCGGAAAAATCAAAATATCAGCAAAGGCAGAAAAAGAATATATCTCATATGAGATTTGTGATTCTGGTACTGGATTTAGTGCTAAAGATATGCATAAAGTTTTTGAAAAATTTTATAGAGGTGATGAGGCTAGACAAACTAAGGATGGGCATTCTGGTTTGGGGTTGTACATTGTCAAGCAATTAGTTGAGATGCTTGGTGGTTCAATCAGAATAGAAAATGCGGAATGTGGTGGTGCATGTGTTATATTTCAGCATAAAATATTTAATCTCTAATCATTCATATTTAATTTTTTATTGTGTAGATATTGTAAATATATTAATAAGTGATTATGTTAAGTATATAAAAGAGGTATCAGCAATATGTTGATACCTCTTATTGTATTTGAGTATTGAAAAAATATCTTATAAGTTCTTAAATGAATATAGAAAGTTTCTACAATAAATAAAGAAACTTTCTACAAATAAAATCTGTTACCTTGACGTAATAAATATAGTATTATATAACTGTACCAATTAAAAGTAAATATATAACTTTAAGTTAGTTAAGGAGAATAATATGAAAAAATATTTACCTGTTTGTCCAGTAGAAATCACATTCTAAATGAGTTTATATGCGATTGTAATAATTTTTGATGTGTCTTAATAATGTGGCAAAAGGGATTTGGAGAGAAGAAGTTCCTTATTCTATGGATATGATAAATTATTATATCACTAATCTTGTTTAACTATTTTATGTCTGATAAAAAATAATAGTATGAGGTTAATTTATGAAAAGTACTAATGAAGAGTTGATAAAGCGAGGTTTTATTACAGAAGAATATATCAATAAATTTCAATCTTATTCAGATGAAGAGTTATTGGAACTAGCAAGTTCATCAAAAGCAGTTGAAAGGTCAGTTTATATAAATTTGATGTCAAAAAGATATGGAGTCGAAAATAAAGAATTTGTAGAGTTTTTGTTAGGAAAGCTTTGCGTTGAAAAATCTCTATATACGAAGATTGAGATTTGTAATGCCCTTGAAAATGGGAATACTTATACTGCAAAACAGATGATTAAATATCTTGGAACAATAGGAAATAATCAACATAAATATTTGCCAGACAGGGTTTCTAAAAAGAAGAGTTATCCATTGGCAAGGGATATAATTGCAAGAAGTTTAGCAAGGATGAATGTAGAGATTTTACCTGTATTGTTTGACGTTTTAGAGAGTGATGATAGGATTAAGATTTCTGAGGTAATTGATGCTATAGGATTTATGATATTTTATAATCAAGGTGTAGCTAGTGAATATTACTTTAAAAAGATTGTAAGTGTAATGGAAAAGTATTCGGAAGATGATTTAATTATTTGGAAATGCGTAATGTGCCTTTCTTCTTTTAAGACTCAAGAAAGTATAGATATTCTTGAGCAAGTTTTATATAGTGATAAAAATGATTTAATAAAAAATGAAGCTGAGTGTTCTCTAAGTAAGATTAAAAAAGAGATAAAGTTGTAGAAAGAAATAAAATCAAAATTAATAAAGTTGTAGAAGGAAATAAAATCAAAAGCAATAAAATTGTATAAAGAACAATCAAATTTGCTAATCTAAAAGGGGGAAACTGGTTTATGAGAAAACAGCTGTCAGATATGACATTAGAAGAGTTATGGAAGCTATTTCCTATATTTTTAACTAATCATAGGGAATGTTGGAAAGATTGGTTTAAAGAAGAAGAATCTAGACTAACTGAACTACTTCCTATGCAAAAAATTGTGAGAATAAGTCATATTGGAAGTACTGCTGTGAATACAATTTATGCAAAACCGATTGTTGATATACTGATGGAGATAAAGCCTGAGTGTAATATGCAAGAGATTAAAGAGATAATTGAGTCAGATGACTATATTTGCATGTCTGAAAGTGGTGATAGGATTTCATTTAATAAAGGATATACAGTAGATGGGTTTGCAGAACGAGTTTTTCATTTACATATAAGATATGCAGGAGACAATGATGAATTATTTTTTAGAGATTATTTGATTGATAATCCAAGCGTTGCGAAGGAATATGAGAATCTTAAGTTGAAATTATGGAAGGAATATGAGCATAATCGTGATGCTTATACAGATAATAAATCAGATTTTATTAAAAAGGTAACTGAAAAATCTAGGAAATTGTATTCTAATAGATACAGTTAGGATGTTATTTACTATATTTAAGTTTAATATATTTAAATTTAAGTTTAATATATCAATGCTTACTAAAAATGAAATATTAAAATCACTTTGAGACAGTTGAAAAAGCTCACAATTTATATGTGTTTATATTATTATTAAAATATAAATTAAGGAAAGTCATTTCTGGCTTTCCTTTTTGGAGTTTTTTAAATATATTAAGATTCTCAGCTTAATACTAACACAACCTAATATAAAGAAATAAAGAAAAATCTGTATCAGTATAAGAAATATTCAACTCTCCACTATACTTATCAACAATTTCCTTGATATTTTCAACACCATATCCATGAGATTTACTATTATCTTTATCTGAAATAAATAAACCATGTTTTTTAATGATAGGATTTACCTTGTTATTTGTTAATAAATAGCTAAAATACTCATTTTCACAACGTGCTTTTAGCACCACTTTTCTATTTGATAAGTCGGAAATCTTTAAGGATGCTTCTATAGCATTATCCAAAGAGTTTGAAAAAATAGTACATAAATCCATTGGCTCTATACCAAAGTGATTGTCTATATCTATATTAAAATGAACATCAACACTATTTTCTTCCAATTCTGTATGACGAAGATTTAAAATTGAATTAAGGGCAGGGTTTTTACAAAATTGCTTACCACTTAAAGTCCCAAAACTAAGTTTTAATTGTGTAAAATAATCTTTAGCTCCATCAATATCTTCAACTTCTAAATAAGACTCAATCATTTGGAAGTGGTTATTTATATCATGTCGTATTTTGCGTATCTGAACCTGTTGATTCTCTAGTAAGTCGTAATATTCTTCTTTTATATGATTCGATTGATTTTCTAACTTCATCTTTACATTTTCAATTAATGGATTTAAAAGAAGTATCACACCAATATTAGCTATGATTGCAGATAAAATAATTAGATAAGTACCATAAGGTAAGTTACCTAAAATAATATTATAATCGCTACCCATAGGAATTAAATTAGTGGGTGGCAAAATAATGGCAATTAATATTGATAAAAATGAGGATATACATACTATATCAATAAAAATCCATATGCGATTTGTAAGGTACTGTTTTATATTAACTAATCTATTTTTTAAGAAAAAATGTATCAAAAACCATAAAAATACTTTAATTATGGCAGAAACTATCTTAAAGATTGAAAGTACTACAGTATACTCACTTGAGCTTACAAGTTCTCTATATAGAGGATTGTTTATAAAAAGAAAATTAACACCAACTATAATAGGATAGAGTATCATTATAACTGATATTATAGGAATCAACCTACTTTTACTACAGACTATAAGGAGTATAAAATATCCAAGTAGTGTAAAAAGTATATTTACAGGGTCAGAAAGCCATATTATCATTTGACCAATAATAGAATAACCCAAAATCAATATTATTTTAAAAATCCAATGTTTCCTAAAATCTATAAAATAAGATGTTAGCTTATAAAGAAAAAAGGCCATAAAAATGCTAAGTAAAACTGTAATATAAATTGTAGCTTTTGATATTATTGAATAAGTATCCATTTGAAAACCTTTCTAAAAATTAAGATTCTAGCATATGTCTTGTAAATTTTCCTACAACTTCTTGATATTTTTGACGACTTATAGGAATTTTTTCATTTTGTACTTTAGCATATGTTTGATTTATACTGTTTACATAGTTTAGATTGACAATATATCTTTGATGTGTACGTATAAAATTAGATGGAAGAATATCTTCCATATCATTTAGTTTTCCATAATACTCTAAAGATTTGTCAGAGGTTACTACAGTCAGCTTTCTTAATTCACTTTTAAAGTAGAGAATGTCTTTTGTATTGATTTTACAAAGGTTAGTTCCAATCTGAATCGTAATAAAGTGTTCTTTCCATTGTTCTAATTTTTTTAGTGCTTCTTTTAAGACTTCACATATTTTTTCACTTTTATAAGGTTTTAAGATATAGTTTAAAGCTCCTACATCATATCCATGAAATACATAGTCAGAAAAACCTGTGACAAAGATAATTATAGTATCTTTTGAGTATTTTCGAATGACTTTTGCTATATCAACTCCATTAATTTCTCCAAGTTCAATATCTAAAAAAATGATGTCCATATAATAATTTTCATGTTCTAGATTATATATTAGACTTTCTCCATTTGAGTATTCTTTTATCTGGCAGGGATAGCCCCATAAATCCATTTCTCTTGTGATGATTTTATTTAGCATACTTCTTTGTTGTTTTTCGTCATCACAAATACAAATTGAAATCAATGATTATTCTCCTTTCAAGTTTTATATTTATATAATTAAGTATATAATAAATTGAGCTCTACCTAGATACATAAAAGAGAAAATATGTCTAGGTAGCAAAGTAGAGTCTTAATTAAATAAGTTTTGACTAAAATCGTACAGATAAGAATTATATAGACTTACTCAGAGAAGTTTTATCTAAAATAATTCAAGCAAACTTATTTTGAAATTCCAACAATTTCTTTAAATTTTTTGTAAGTCAACAGATATATAAGGTACATATAAACCCCACAAACCACTAGTAAACCTAGATTTATCAGAAGAGCATTGACTTCACTATGAACAATTCTACCATCATTGTTTACCATAATCATAAAGTTAAAAAGATATATTACAAAACTTCCAGTAATAAGAGGGTATGAAAAGATTTTCTTTAATTGGTTGCGAATACAGAATTTTATATAGTCGTTGTTAGCACCTAATCGACTCAAATCTATAAAAATCTGTTTGTGATTTACTGCTATTGTAACACCTCTTGTATATGCAATGATTCCCACAGCCGTAAAGCAGATTATACCTACATAGATAAATAACATCAAGAATACTGCTGTATTTTTTATCATATCTTGACTCTGCAAAGTTTTAAAATTAGGATAGTACTTCCATTGGAGATATAATTGATTATTATCTGGAGTTAATTTTAAAGAACCTTCTCCACTTGGATATTCTTCATCCAAAAAATACTTTTGACCAGTTGATTCATTGCGTTTTTTCACATATTCATCATACATAGTGTATGTTCCCATTTCCTTAGGTGTTCTTTTTATAATCTCTGACTTTAAATCATTAGCAAAAGCATAGGTATCTGTAGTTTTATCTACATTAAATAGGATAGAATTATTGTAGTTATTTATAGATAAACCTTTAGTAAATGCATTATAATCGTCTTCACTAAGGACATAAGCAGTCATACGAGCATTTTGAAAGAAAGAACCATTAAATATTAGGTTTCCAGAATATTTAAAAGGAGTTTCTTTTTCTGTGGCTGGGCTTGATATAAATTTTGGAAAATCATAATCTCTATTATTATTTTCTTTACTTACAACAGCAAGATATTCACCATTTTTTATAGTGATAGGTTTATCAATTAATTTAGAGAAATCCTTAGAATTAAAGAACATGGCTAAAGAATGTTTTTTCATATATACATCATCAATAGTTCTATCTTTATTAAATATTGATTCTGTACCATCTACAATTAATTCAATAGAAGGAAGTTCCATATAGTTTTGGATTTTTACTTTATGCTTATCTGCCAACTGTTCAATTTCTTTTTTAGATATTTGATTCACTCTTTGGTTATAAGTGAATGTGTAATCTATAGGATTCTTTTTAGTATTTTCATTAATTCCTGCAATCACATTAGGTATATAGAATACAGCAAATAAGGCTCCTGCAATTAAAAATGCAATAACACACATATTTTTTACAGTTTGCTTGCCCATAAATCTCATCATACTAGTAGATATAATATTTTTGTAGTATTTTTCTGGATGTTTTCCTCTTTTTGCATGTACTACTACATATGTCATAATCATGTAAATTCCAATAGCAGAGAATACATACGTAATGTTCCATATAGATGGCATCATGTAATTAAGTTCACTTATGACTATTGAAGGTACTACATAACCTAGAAGAAGTCCTAATACCATAAAAAATGTTCCCAATATACCATACCAACTTTTTACCTCATGCACTGGTTCAGAGATTCTTTGGTCATTTAGTATATCAATTATATTTGTACGATTGATGAATTTTACTGAAAGTAAGAAAATACATAGAGTTACAAATATACAAAATATGAAACCATATATAAATCCTTGAGTTCCAAAGTGGTATGTCATTTCTCTTGTATCAATAATTACCAATTGGAATATCTTCCATATACCAAAAGATACAGGCATACTCAATAGAAGACCTAAAAAACAACAGACTATTGAAATAAGAAGTATTTCTGAAAATAGAATTTTTTTCAATTTTTTCTTATCTGTCCCTAGAGCCATAAAAATACCAATTTCTCTACTTTTAAATTTTAAAAATAGGGAAGAGGCATAAGTAGTAAAAACAGCACATCCTAATATAGCAACTGCAAATATCATTATGGCTTGTTTTCTACTATCTCCTCCAGTTGGAAGGATTGTTTGCACTGTAGGACTAAAATAAATTAAAGCATATGAAGTTACTAAGACTACAGAAAGTATTATACAAAAGAATAATGTTGTATAGTTTTTCCAATTGTAGGCTCGAAGTTTTCCATATAATTTATTAATTGTCATCTTGACCGCCTCCCATTTCTTTTAAAAGTTCCAATAATTCATCTAGGAATTCACGTCTTGAATTTGATTTTACGACTTCTTTGTAGACCATTCCATCTTTAAGGACAATGACACGGTCACAAAAACTTGCAGCAAAGCTATCATGTGTAACCATGAATATAGTGGCATCTAGCTCTTGTTTGGCTTTTAGGAATGAGTCAATTACTGTACGACAAGATTTGCTATCAAGATTACCAGTTGGCTCATCTGCTAATATCAAATCTGGATTATTCATAAGAGCTCTTGCTACTGCTGTACGCTGTTTTTCACCACCAGATATTTCAGCAGGGTATTTTTTGCGTATATGCTCAATACCAAATAATTTGCATAGGCTAGTAGCACGGTTTTCCATTTGTATAACTTTACTACCTTTGATAATTTGTGGAACACAGATATTTTCAAAGACACTAAGACCATCAAACAGCATAAAATCTTGGAATACAAAGCCCAACTGCTGATTTCTAACTTCGGAAAGTTCTTTTTCTTGTAGGTTTCTTATATTATTGTTTCCAAGAGTTATTTCACCTTCATCAATTGGTATAAAGCATGAAATGCAGTTTAAGAGAGTTGTCTTTCCACTTCCAGATGCACCCATGATTGCAACGAATTCTCCTTTATTGATTTCAAAAGAAATATTTTTTAATACAGGGTACGTTTTATTACCTGCCTTGTATGATTTACATAAATTGTTTACTTTAAGCATATATATCATCCTCGCTTTCATTTATCTTGTAAGTCAATGATAGCATTTGAAAGGTGTATGGGAATATAAGTCTCGTTGTAAGAATTGGGTGTTTTTTTGTAATGTTTGAGTTAGAAAAATTTTTGAAAAGGTATTGTTACGATTATTTAGATAAAAGATATGTTGATGTATAAATGGTAGTCTTTTTTGTAAAATAATTATATATTTTTATTTTATAATATAAAAACACTATTTTTTTACTAAAAAAGCTACCACAATCAATAACGAAAATACAATTGAAAGTATTGAAAAAGTAAAGTGAGAATTTGAGTCATTATTGCGATTATTAAGTTTTATCCAAAGTCCACATATAATTGTACATATCAATAAAACTGCTGATATTATCCCTATAAATGTAAAAAACATTAAAATTCCCCCTTTATTTAATGTAAGTATTTGAGTCCATGAGAATATCTTTAAGTTCTGTCAGAGTATGGCTGAGTTATGTATCAAAACTAAAAGACATATAATTAAACTGAAATAGTACTAAATAGATATATAATTAAACTGAAATAGTATTAAATAGACATAATACTAAATAGATATAAATACTAAACTGAAATAGTACTATTTTATGGTGTCTATTAAAAATAACTCTAATTGAGAGTCAATTAAAGCACTTCTTTTCTCTGCATCCATAATATCAATACCACTGTATCTTAAAAAGGCGTTAGAACGAAGAAGAACTAACTGTATAAATGAAGTTATTTGATATGCAATAACCTTGTAATCTTCTTCAGTTTTATTGTTGTCGTGATTTTTATAATGAGCTCTAATCAAAGGCAATATTTCAAATGGATAAATAATGTCTTCTTGAACTAATATGTAAGGTACAGAAATCTCTATAAATTGACTATATAAAATTATAACATCACAAAATGTCATTAACATTTCTTTTAACTCTTGCTTAGGTGTTAGATTTTGCTTATCATGTGTAGTTTTATATTCATCCATATGGCATTTTAAAATTCTCTTAATAGCAGTATTAATTAGTGCTTCTTTAGATTTAAAATAATAATTAATCATAGCCAAATTGACATTTGCTTTAGCTATGATTTCTCTAGCTGTGATACTTGAAATATCTCTATTTGAAGTTAATAGCTGAACTGTTGTGTTAATTAGTTGCTCTTTTTTTGAATCTATTTTCATATTTTTCCCCTTAAGAATTCCTCATAAAAAAATTAAACGTGTTTAATACACGTTTAGATACTATCACGAAAGCTTTTATATGTCAATGGAGGGATAGTTTTTAAGGAGGATAGTAGGGGGAAGTTTTTTTATAATTGTCTTGTTAAATACATGATAAATAAGGTTATATGATACTAAGTTTAAGATGTGTTCTATCAATCATGTATTAATATATATAATTATTAAAGATTGTATACTAATAAATAGAATTATGTTAAAATTTATATTATAATGAAATAAAAA
Source organism: Clostridioides sp. ES-S-0006-03 (assembly GCF_020662275.1). Lineage (NCBI taxonomy): Bacteria > Bacillati > Bacillota > Clostridia > Peptostreptococcales > Peptostreptococcaceae > Clostridioides > Clostridioides sp. ES-S-0006-03. The sequence goes on along the minus strand of NZ_JADGMM010000003.1, from coordinate 289,072 downwards.
ATAAATAAAAAAAGTCATGAGTTCTTAAGTTTGGCGACTTACTCTTAGCTTTTTATACAGTCATTCTTGGTAAGAGAGTACTCTAGTTAGGGAGCTTTTTATATTGTTATCATCTTTTAATATTATCATAACAATCATAAAACATTAATAATTTCGATATTTAAAAAGTATACAAAATTATTAATGAGGCAATAAGCTTAAACCATATTAAGTATTGATTGTTATTAATAAATCTGTAAAATCTCCTTATCTTTAGTGCAAACATGCTAAAAATAGAGGAGAATTTTTTGTTGTAAATGACAAAGTTTTGTTACCATTTATATGATGTTAGACTCAGTGTAACATCAAGATAATAAAAATGTATGAAAACTATCATAGATACTTATTAAAAACATTCTATAAGTAATGAAAAAAGAAGCGTGAAAAGAAAAAATGAAAATGGATTAATGAAGAGGGTAATAGAATAAAAAAGGAGATAGAGAATATAAAAAGTTAAAGGAATAAGGATTAAGCAAAAATAGGATAGCCAACTCTTTAAGTTTAGGAATAGTAAGGAGGTACTGTAGTTTATAAATGTGTAGCCTTAACTGTTTTTTTATCTAAGGGATAAGGGGGGATTTTTATGTATAGAATAGTTATTTGTGAGGATGATATTACACAAATGGTTTTCTTAAGAGAGTGTATACTAAAATCCTTAGAGGGAGTTTCTAGTCAAATTGAACTATTAGAGTTTAATTCAGGAGAAGAGTTATTGGAGTCTGCTTTAGAAGGAGTTGATATATATTTTTTAGATATTCAAATGCTTCAACTAACAGGGATGGATGTAGCTAAAATAATTAGAGAAACAAATGATACTTCTGAAATAATATTTATAACTTCAATAGTCGACTATATACAAGAAGGTTATAAGGTAAGGGCTTATAGATATTTATTAAAGCCTATAGATTTTGAGGATTTAAATGAAAATATTTTAAATTGTATATCAGATATTATTAAAAAAAGAGAAAACTTTATGCTGATAGAAAATAAAGGTATAATCAACAAAATTTTAATTAATAGTATTATGTATATAGAGGTCAGGAAAAAGGTTTTGACTATACATACTACAGATGGTATTTATAATACTAATAATAGTATGGATAAAATAGAGTTAGAATTAGAAAAATATAATTTTTTTAGATGTCATAAAAGCTATTTAATAAACATGGAATATATTCAACTTATATGCAAAAATACTGTAGTTATTAATAATGAAAATATTCCAGTCAGTAAATATAGAATATCTGATTTAAAGACAAAATTAACACATGTATTGGGAGATGTATTATGTTAGGGATAGATGTATGGGGGATTATTCTAACTTTATTTTCTACAATGATAGAATGGATTGTATTAAAATTTATATTAGATGAACTTAGTGAGCTAAGAAAGAGCAAGTCAGTTTTAAATAGTAGTCTACTAATTGCAATTATAATAATTACTACCTTGACTATAATTGAATTTGATATAAAGGTTAAGTTATTTATATGTATATTTATTACATATCTATTGTATAGAAGTAATTATGTGGTGGACCAATGGAAAAGTGTGTTTATAAGTTTATTATATTGGATGTTATTAATCGGATTTGATAGTACTGGATTAAGTATAGTAGGCACACTTAACTCTATACAAGAGATGAGTGATTTATTAAATAATAATTTATTAAAACTAGAATTAATAATTATATCTAAATCACTACTAATAGGATTAATACCATTACTTAAAGCTATTAGATTAAAAATAAAAATAAACAAGAAGGATTGTATCTATTTATTTTTCCCCTTAATAGCAAATATTGTTAGCATAATAGTTGTATTTGGATTTATTTTTAAAGATAAGAGTATTAATCCTACCGAAAGTTTGACAATACTTGTTATATCAATTGTATTTTTACTTTCAAATATTTCGTTAGTAAGTATTATAGGTAGAATAATAAAAGACAATAACCTAAAGATGGAACATGAAATTACAAAAGAAAAGATAAATATGCAATATAAATACTATTTAAATTTACAGGAATATCAGTCGAAAATAAGAAAACTATACCATGACATGAACAATCATATTATTTGTATTAAGAATATTTATGGTAAAAATGAGATTGCAGAGAAGTATATTAAAGATATAAATAAGCAAATAAATGAATGTAATACTATATTTAATACACAAAGTATGATTTTAGATGTTATTTTAAGTGAGAAAAAATCTATTTGTGATATAAATGGCATAGATTTTTTAGTAGATATTAATTTTTTAGAATGCAATTTTATAGAAATGGCGGATGTGTGTAGCATATTTTCAAATATGATAGATAATGCAATAGAAGCTTGTAATAAGATTTACGATACAAATATACAAAAAAAGATTAAATTAAGAGGAACTATTATAAATAGATTATTTGTAATTAAATGTGAAAATACAAAAATAAATGAGATTATATTAAAGAATAATAAAATTATTACAGATAAAAAAGACTCATTTTTACATGGAATAGGAATAAGTAGTATAAAAAGTTCAGTAGAAAAATATAATGGAAATGTAGAAATATATTCAGATAAAAATAAGTTTACAACTACTATTTATATACCATTATCTAGAAAATAATTCCAGTTGGAGCTTTAAAATGCCTAGTTGGATAAATAGCATTGAAAAATGATATAGAGGATGTTATCTTTTAAGCATATAAGATTTGGAGGCAATAAAAATAATCGAATCTTGCGCTAATAAGATAACATCTTTTTTAATTCTAAATAAGAGCATAGAACAAAAATAATATGATTTATATTTATAAAGATTTAAAACATTGATAACTTTTATAGTTGATATAATAGTCATATTGTTAACAGGATATATGCTAAATAAATTTAAGTAGAAAAGGGGGGAGTAAAAAATGAAAAAATCTTAAAATATAAGCTTAGTAAAGCTTATATTGAGTAATATAAAAATAGTAATGTAGTAATTGATATATAGTGGAATTGATATTGGCAATAAATATTTATTAAAAAAACTCGAAAGAAAACGTTTTATTAGCTTAAGGAGGACTTAATTATGATAGATTCTGAAGAAATGAGTTTTAATATAGAAGATTTAATTATTTATAGAAAAAATCAACGAGTAATAATTTATAATAAAAAATTTAGAAAATATATTAGACTATCGGAGGAAATATATAAGTATTTTCTTTTAAGCCAAGAAAATAAAATGAATGCCTATGATTTTGTAAATTGTTTTGATGATGAAAGTGATAGAAAATATATTATCAATCTTATAGATATTATGAATAAAAATGAAATTTTTAAAAGTAATAATTTAAACATTGGAGGATTAAGCAATGAGATAGCAATTTATTTTTGTTTAACAAATAGATGTAATTTATTTTGTAAACATTGTTGTGTTGAATCGTCCTCTAATAAGAAAGATTTACTTAGCACATATGATTTAAAAAATATAGTAGATATAATATCAATTTTAAATGCTTCTCATATAGTTGTAACTGGAGGAGAGCCATTAGTAAGAGAAGATTTCTTTGAGATAATTAAATATATAAAACAAAGATTACCTAATACTAAATTAATATTATCTACAAATGGAACTTTAGTAGATGAACATAACATTGATTTTATTATAGATAATTTTGAAAAAATAGACATTAGTATTGATGGAGTAGATGAAAATACTTGTAGTGAAACACGAGGAAAAGGTGTATTTAATAAAGTAATAAACTCTGTGAATCTATTAAAAGAGAATGGATTCAATAATATAAAGTTATCTATGGTATTTGGTCAAAAAAATGCTCACTTAAATCAACAATTTAAAGATTTAAATAAAAAACTTGGTACAGAATTCGTTGAAAGATGTTTTATTCCAACAGGAAGAGGTTTAGAAAATAAAGAAAATTATCTGTTTGAAGATACAGTTCTTCCAATTACGATTCCCTATATTTTAGATAATGAATTAAAAAAATTTAAAGATAAAAAAAATAAAAAAATGGGATGTTGCGCATGTAATGCAGGAAATTCTCAAATATTTATAAATTATGATGGAAATGTATATCCTTGTCCTTCACTGATAAAGAATGAATATAAAATGGGAAATATATTTGACAATGAATTTGTACAAGTCATAAAAGGAAATAAAACAAGGAGCTTAAAGTCTTTGATTAAATTAGAAAGCATTTATCCATATAACTTTGAAAAATGTAAAAATTGTGATGTAAATATTTTTTGTTGGCATTGCCCAGCGATATTAGATTCAGTTAAGGATAATGAACTAGAATTGGATAGATGGTGTAGGATGATGAAACATAATTTAAATATAGCTATATGGGGAGATGAAGAAGTTAAGTGAAATTTACCATATTTGTAACTGAAGACTGCAATTTGAGATGTACATATTGCTATGAAGGAAATGATAAAAAAAAAGAAAATATGAGTTATGAAACTGCTGATAAAACAATAAATTTTATTTGTAATAAGGAATTAGAAAGTGATAGTGATTATACAACAATTGTTTTACATGGAGGAGAACCGTTTATAAATTTTGATTTGATTAAGTATATACATAAAGAGTTAGTAGATAGATTGAATGACAAAGAAATATTATTTGATATAACTACAAATGGAACTATTATAAATGATGAAGTAATAGAGTTTATAGCAAAGAATGTAAAAAATATATCAATAAGTATTGATGGAACAAAGAATATACATGATACAAATAGAATATATGCTAATGGAGTAGGTACTTATGAAAAAGTAATAGAAAATGGAAAAAGACTTATAGAGAAAGGTATATATGTTAGGGCAAGAATGACATATAACTCAAATACTGTTAAGTATCTTTATGAGAGTGTATATGATATAGCAAAGCAAGGATTTAAAAATATAGCTCCAATTTCAGATTTTATGGATAAAAATTGGGATGATTCTCATATTAAAATATTAAATGAACAAATTAGTAAAATTATGGATATTAAAAAAAATTATCCTGATATAGATATCTCCATTTTAGATAAACAATTTATAAACAAGAAAAAAGGAGACTGTTTTGGAGGTATAAATAGTTATGCAATAGATGTTAGAGGAGATGTATATCCATGTACAGTATGTGTTGGAGAACAGGATATTTTACTAGGAAATATATATGATGGATTGGATGATAAAAAAATTAAGAGCCTTATAAAAATTTATACATCTAAGAATGAAGAGTGTGATGGATGTACTAGATTTGATTATTGTATGTCAACTAGATGTAAACTTATAAATAAAAAGGTAACAGGTAGATTCTATACTCCAGTTCCAATTTACTGTGGATTAGAAAGAGTTTATGTAGAAACAACAAAAAAGCTATGTAGTTTATAACCTAGTTTAACTAGTTATAATAAATATAATATAAAAGTAAAGGGGGATATGTATTATGATACATATAAGAAAAATCGAAGAAAAAATAGAACTTCAAGATGTTGAGGTGCAAGCAGATCCATGCAAATGGTATTATGACACACATGGAATAATTTCGCAAATAGACTGTATGGAGGATTGTGCAGGAAAAACTCCAAAAGGAACAGTAGCATATTAAAAAATACTAATCAATCTATTAAATATTGAAAGTACTAGATGTAGTTTTCATGAATGAAATATGCTTTTTTAGACTCTAGTATTTTTAATAATTAAATTTAACTAGCGCAACAAGTTAGTTAGTATTTAATGAATAGGACTCTATAATCTATCATTTTAGATTATAGAGTTTTTCTTGTAAATGTGAATAAGGAGAATTCTAATTATGATTAATATTAAACTTGCAGTGTCATATTTAAAAAGACAAAAAGGAAAAACTTTATCATTAATACTTAGTATAGGGATTGCTGTTATGCTAGTTTTTTCATTAAGTGTTATTAAAGAGTCTCAAGGACAATCAGATATAAATCATGCATACAAAAACTCAGGCAATTATCATGCTTTTTATGAAGATGTAAGTAGTGATATAGTAAAAAAACTTAATGGTGAAGAAGATATAAAGGAATTCAATGATGTACTTAAATTTGGAGAAATTGTAAGTAAAAACAATGGGGCATCTATAAATTTGTGTTCTTACAATAAAAATTTTTTAGATTCTACTAGATATCAATTGGTTAAAGGTAGGGAACCTAGAAATTCTAATGAATTAGTAATAGAGCAAAAAGTTTTAGATAAAATGAAACTAGATGTTAAATTAAATCAAACTATTGATTTTCAAATTGTTAATGAGTATGTAAATAAAAATAATGAAAATGCTATTTACAGTAAAGATAAGAAATTTAAAATAGTTGGGATTTTAAGTAAACCAGATGAATACTATGAAAGTTTAAATGAATATAAGGTAAGAGCTTTTACATATTCAAACGATGGCAAAGATATTGTTCCATCTGAATTAATAAATCATATGGGGACATTAAAACTTAATACAAAAGATTTAGATACTCAAAAAGTAGTGAATCTAGGGGTAAAATATAAGTTAACAAATAATGAATTTTATCCAAATACAGAAGTAAGTATGGCTATGTCTATGAAAAATATTTCAAAAACAACAACTTACTCAATAAAACAAAGATTATTACCTTTATTATGTGCAATATTAGTAATATATAACATGTTTAACATAATAATATTAGATATGACCAAGCAAATTGGTTTACTTAGAGCTGTTGGAGCTAATAAGAAAAATATTAGACGTATATTTTTTATTCAGAGTATTGTAGTTTTATCCGTGGGTATAGTAATAGGTTTACTTGGAGGTATAGTTTTTTCTTATTTAGGTCTTATGATTGTATATGATAAAAGTGCAGAATTAACTATAAATACAAATTCTATAATTGAATCTATCATTATGTCGATTATAGCAGTTATATTAGCCTCTATAGTACCTATATATAAAGCTGGAAATTTATCTATAATTGATGCTATAAAAAAGACAGATAAATTAAATTATGTTCCTAAGTTTTTGTTGTTAAAATCAAATAAAAAAGTTGTTGGAATTATAAATGAGATAGCTTTTAAAAATATATTTAGGAATAAGGTTACATCAATAATAATTATTATTACAATAGCGCTATGTGGAATTTTATTTATAGGGAGCTTAACTTCTACAAAGTTCATATATGGAAAAGAGTCAGAAGCAGCTAATATAACAAGTAAATCATATGGTAATTTTGATATTTATTTGGGCTATTCACCAATAAATGCAAATTATACCTTTTCTAAGTACGATAACTCTTTATTAGATGAAATAAAAGCTATTGATGATGTAACAGATATTGAACCTAATATTTATTTAGATGGATATCTAAGAAATGCTGAACTAGAAAAAAGTTATTTGGATGAATTAGACAGAACTGGAATAAATAATAAAAATGAATCTACAGTTTTAATTAGGGGTTACAATAAAGAGTTGTTAAATAATATAGATAAGTATATAGACAAAGGTGAAAATGTATATAGTTATACAAAGAGTGATTATAAAAATATTTTGTTAGTAAATAATTTTTATTCTAGAATTGAAATGTCAAATAACGCTCAAATTATAAAGTCACCCAAAGTAGGAGATTTAGTAGATATAAAAATGCCTGTATATAAAGATGGAGATTATAAATATATAAATACAAAAGTAAGAATAGCTGGAATAATGAAAAATAGCTATATATCAGAGCAAGATGGAGAATCTCAATCAGGTGGAATTCAAGTTATATTTAATGAAAAGGATTTAAAAGAATTGACAGGGATAAATGATTATAATAAAGCTTTCGTCAAGATAAAAAAAGGAACAGATGAAAAAGTAATAAAAAAAATAAACAATATAATAGAAAAAAATGGGTTTTCAGATATAGAGGGAAGATATGTACGTAATCACTTTGGTGATCACTATAATGATTCTTCATATAAATTAGCAATGATTTGTGTATTTGGAGTTTTATTAATATCATCTATAAATATTATTTTTATAGTTAGATCAAATATAATTGTAAGATTGAGTGAGATATGTACATTCAGGGCAGTAGGAATGCCTAAAAAACATGTAAAAAGAATGTTAATAAAAGAAAATATTATATATGGAATATTAAGTATGATTGTGGCTGGAATTATATCTAGTTTCAATTATTATAAAATGGTTTCTGAAACTAATAAACTTAATCAACAGATATATGGTATAAGTAATTCTGTTAAATTTGAAATTCCAACATTTGAAATTTTAATATTTGGCTCAATATCTGTTTTCGTTTGTGTTATTGCAGTTTACTTTTCTAATAGAATGATAAATAAACTTAGTATAGTAAGTGGTATAAAAGAAAGTGAATAAAATTGCTAATTTAAATATATTGGAAAGGAGTGAAATAAATGAATAGCTCAAATAAATATTTTTTAAATTGTATATGCGAAAAAATAATAAATAATAATCAAGTTATTCTTAGTAATAAGGTAAATGGAAGGTGGATTAAAATTCCAATAGAATGTTATGAAGTTATAAAGTATTCAGTAGATAATGAATTACAACTTGATAATTTATATGATGTATTCCAAGAAAACGAAGATAAAAAATATTATGAACGAGTTATAAATGAATTGGAATCTATAGGGCTTATAAGTGATTCTATTATAAGTGAATTTAGACTAGAGAGAATAAACAAAATTTCATTTTCTCCAACTAATAGATGTAATCTAAGTTGTGATTATTGCTGTGTAGACTCTAAAATAGACAATAATGATTATTTAGAGACATCTCAAGTAAAAAAAGTAATAGATAATGTAGCTCGATTAAATCCAAGAATATTAACAATTACAGGTGGAGAACCATTAATAAGAGATGATTTCTTAGAAATATTGGATTATGTAAAAGAAAAATTTAAAGGGAAGATAATTTTATCTACAAATGCAACTTTAATTAAAGAGAGCCAGATTGATAATATAATTAATGATTTATATGCAATAGAAATTAGTCTGGACGGCTATGATGAATTAAGTTGTAGTAAAGTAAGGGGTAAAGGTGTATTCAGTAAAGTATTAAATGTGATTAAACTTATAAAATCAAAAGGGTTCGAGAACATAGGTTTATCTATGGTTGTAGGAAAGAATAATGAAAAAAACATAGATAAATTTAATAAATTGAATGAAGATTTGGGCACAACATCTATAATAAGAAATTTTATGAACATTGGTAGAGGAAATGAGAACTATAGCAAATATCTTAATAACAAACTTGATATTGACTATATTTGTAAAGATGATTATGTAGATAAAAATAGTTTATGTTCAAATATGTGTAAAGCAGGTGTTAATCAGATAAGTATAGATTACAAGGGGGATGTATATCCATGTCCAAACTTAGAATATAAGGATTTAAAGATGTTCAATATATTGGAATTTAATGAAAACATATTAGAGAATATTCTTAATAGAAAAATGGATATGTTTAGTAGATTTGATAAATTAAAACCAGTAAATATTGAAGAGTGTAAAGATTGTAAAATAAATTTGTTTTGTACAACTTGTCCATCAAAAATATATACTTTGAAAAATGACCAAAAAATGTTTGCTTCAAATTGTAAAAAAATGAAAAATATTTTAGAGCCTATAGTATGGTAAGAATTGGTTTTATATCTAAAGTAATGTATTTTGGAGGTGATTATTAATTGAGTAAAGTAAAAGTAGCAGTTTTAGACACAGGATTAGATATAAATGATGATGATATGAATGGAAATTATGTTTATGATTCAAATTTTCAATTGGAAGATTTGGGGGGGAGGGAAATAAATGATATAAATGGGCATGGAACTTTTGTATCAAAAACTATATTAAATATAAGTAAGAATGTCCAAATTTATCCTATTAATATCTTTAATGATTCTGGAAAAACAAGTTCTTTAAATCTTCTTAATACATTGAGCAAGTTGACTATGTCAGATATGCAGATAATAAATATTTCAGCTGCATCTATTAATAGTAAATATGAAAAAGAATTAGAAAAAGTTTGTAATATTTTGAATAGCCAAGGTAGATTTATTATTTGTTCAAAACATAATAGATATGCAGAGAAAGAAAGTATTCCTACTATATTTGAAAGTGTTATTGGTGTAGTAGGTAATGAAAATATATATAAAAATAATCAGTACATATATAAACAGAGAAATAAGATTCAGATGTATGCAAACTCAAAAGATAATTTTATTAAATTTAAAGATAAAGTAACTCATTTTGGTAAAAATAGTAAAGCTTGTGCAGTGGCAACTGGTATTGTTGCAAATATATTAAAAAAGAATCCTGATATTAAATTTAATGAATTAGAAGAAATACTCATTCAAAGAAGCCAAAATAAAGAGGATTTAAAAATAGAAAATTTGTACATTCCAAGTTATAGATCTAATTTGATAAGATTAGATATAGCAAAGCAAATAATGCATGTGATAAATAGAGATTTCTCAAAAACGAAGATAAATTTTGATTTTGTAAATGAATATTCTTTATTTAACAACTTTACATGTATTGGAAATTATAATGCATATGATCTTTTAACTACTTTAAATAAAGAGTTTAATATTGACATTGACTACAAAGGAGTATATTTATATCAATTAGAGGATTTAACCAGGGCAGTAGATCTTATTTACGAAAATTTGATTTAAAAAAATATAGATTTTTGAATATAGGAATGGAGATATGTTATGAAAATACTTAGAGTAAAAGATTTAAAAAAAATATATGGAAAAGGTGAGAGTGAAGTTAGGGCTCTTGATGGTGTAGATTTGGAAATAGAGCCTCACAAATTTACTGCTATTGTAGGGGCAAGTGGTTCTGGTAAAAGTACACTACTTCACTGTGTTGCAGGGTTAGATAAGCCAACTTTAGGCAATGTGTACTTAGATGATGTAGATTTATATACGTTAAATGATAATAAACTATCTGAAATAAGAAGACAAGAATTCGGCTTCATATTTCAAAGTTACAATTTAATACCAGTTATAAATGTATATGATAATATAGTACTTCCAGTATCACTTGATGGTAAGAAAGAAGACAAAGAGTATGTTATGGGATTAATTAACAAATTAGGGATTGAAAAACAAATAAAGAAATATCCTAATGAGCTATCAGGAGGTCAACAACAAAGAGTTGCAATAGCGAGAGCATTATCCAATAGACCATCAGTTATATTTGCAGATGAGCCTACTGGTAACTTAGATAGTAAGACAACAAATGAAGTTATGAATATGCTTGAATGGTGTGTTAAAGAGTACAGACAAACACTAGTTATGATAACTCATAATGATAATATTGCAAAGACAGCTGACAGAGTTATAACTATAAAAGATGGTAAAATAGATGAAAAGAATTAGTAATAACAATTTATTTAGAATACTAAATATAATAATACATAAAAATAAGATTAAGCTAATAGCATCATTTATAATGGTTTTTATAATTGCTGGTGTGGATATTATAATACCTCAAATAACTAGATATATAATAGATGATGGGATAGGAAATAAGAATATTTCGCTACTTATAAATTTAGTATTTATATATATTTTTATAAGGGTATTATCAGCTACATTTGATGTTATACTATCATATTTATATACTTCAATAAAAAATAAAGTTACTATAAATCTAAAAGTAAAATTACTCAACCATATATCAAAACTTTCTGGGAGATATTACTCAAGTAAGAAAACAGGTAATATATTATCTATTATGGAAAGTGATATATTTATGATAGAAAATTTTGGAGCAGAGATTATATTTGATATTGTAGTCAATGTGTTTAAAGCTTTAATATCATTAGTTTTCTTGGTTAATTTGCAGTTTGATTTATTTTTAGTAGTTTTATTTTTACAGTTGATATTAACATTTTCTCAAAATAAAATGACAAAACTTATATCTAGGAAAATTTATGAGATAAGGAGTGATTCAGGAAGTTTATCAAATTTGATTCAAGAGTATGTATCTAACATTATGGATATTGTGATATTAAATTCAAAGATGAACTTCTTTAATAAATATTTAAAAAGAGAAAGAGCTTTAATAAAAAAAGATTTAAATTTAAACTTGATTATTAGTAGTAATATAGCTATATCCCAAGTACTAACAGGATTGATAACAATATTAATATATGGACTTGGTGGATATAAAATAATAAATAATAAGATGACAATGGGAGAATTAATAGCATTTCAACAATACACAGGAATGTTAATTGGACCATGTATAGCTATTGTAAGGGCGAATACTAGAATAGCACAATCGAAAGTATCTATTGATAGAGTATTTTCAGTAATAGATGAAGAGATAGATATTAAAGTCGATAATAATGGATATAAAATAGATAATAACGAAATTAAAAAGATAAACTTTAAAAATGTATCATTTAGATACAATGATGATTCAAATACTGTCTTAAATAATATAAATTTAGAGTTTGAAGAAGGAGACGTAACTGGAATTGTTGGTGGAAGTGGATGTGGTAAATCAACAATAACAAATCTAATATATCGACTTTGGGATATAAATGAAGGTGATATATTAATAGGTGATGTTAATATAAAGGATATTAATTTAAAATCATTAAGAAATAGTATTGATATAGTAACTCAAAATCAATTTATATTTGATGATACAATAAAAAATAATATAGTACTAAATAATAAAATAAAAGATGAAGAATTAAATAAGATATTAAAAGTTACTTGTTTATATGAGTTTATAGAGAATCTAGATAAGGGATTGGATGAAGTAGTAGGAGAAAAGGGGGTCAAAATATCAGGAGGACAAAAACAACGTATATCAATTGCTAGAGCATTAGTAAGTAATAAAAAGGTACTTATTTTGGATGAAGCAACTTCAGCATTAGATAATATTTCACAAAAAGAGATATTGAACAACTTGAAAGAGTATATAGAGGATAAGATAGTTATTATAATAGCTCATAGACTTTCAACAATTAAGAGTGCTGATAATATATATGTATTAGATAAAGGCAAGGTAATAGAATCTGGAAATGATAAGGAACTTTTAAGTGAAGATGGTTTGTATAATAGGTTAGTTGAAACTGCAGACTTCGTATAAATATAATGATATTCAGAGAAAAATTATACATTAAAGTTAATCTATAGAGTGAAGTTCATAATAAGTTATATTAAGGATAAACATAATCTTGTATACATATATGCTTACTAAAGTATTTGATGAAATATAAATTATGTAACTGGTTTAACTAGAAAAGAGTTTGTATATTAATTTTAGACAAATGTAAACAAATAATTAATATATTTTAGTAAATGTCTGAAAGTTACATAAATAGTTGTTATAAATAAACAAAAACAGAGTAATTAAAACAAAGAAGCTATACATCTGCTCGGTATTGGGATGTGTATAGCTTTTTTACATTTAGGAAGGTATCTTGTGAGCTTAGAGAGACATTTTATAATCACTATTTTTATCTAGCCAGTAAGCGAATGACTTATTACCCAGCAGCTATATTTTCATATAGACCATAGACATACTACATGCCACCATATCAACTGCTTCTGCCTAATGATATATAAATCCAGATTTATTTTTCCCCTTAAGAATTCCTCATAAAAAAATTAAACGTGTTTAATACACGTTTAGGTACTATCACGAAAGCTTTTATATGTCAATGGAGTGCTAGTTTTTAAGGAGGGTAGTAGGGGGCAGTTTTTTTATAATTGTCTTGTTAAATACATGATTTACAGGAGTTCATTCAACTTGATATTTTTCTGTAGATAATAAAAATAATATAGAAATATCACTTCATGTTTACGATATTGCACAAAATGCAGATAATGATTCTATATACACATCAAAAAGTAATTTGAAAAAACTATTAAATCTATCACAAAACTCTTACAATGGTATTTATACAAACAATATAACAGAGATACCAGAGATAGGAAAAGCCCATATACAAAATATATCAGAACGAATATCTAAACTTGAAGAGAATAATGTTTCAAATCGTACTAGCGATGTAATATGCCAAATATTAGGCTGTATTATTGGGTGTTTGCTTTTATCATTTTACCTATACCAAGTATTGAAATCTGTAAGTTCATTCATAAAAGTTTATCTTTATCAACAAATGACTATATTCCTTTTCAATGTAATATATTTGTAATTTTGTTTATTTTTATTTTGCTAAATATTATATATACCATAATTAAGTTCTTATTTAACTCGAGAATTAGTCGTATTCAAAAAAAAGATATTACTTTGAGATACCTAAATTAAAAAGGTCTAGAGAGAGATTTTGACTTCAAAGTTTGAGCTATAACAGCTATACATAAGTGGGTGTAAGCTATAATATAATGTTTAAAGGTCTTATTAAGACGTATAATAAGACCTTTGAACATTAATATGTAAATATTTATATTGAAATCTATTTAACTTTTATTACTGGTATCTGAATTTCTGTAAGATAGTTTTCAGGATTTTCCTCATTATGAACCCCTTTATGACCAATTTGCCTATTGATACCAGACATTTTATAATCACTATTTTTATCCAGCCAGTAAGCAAATGACTCATACCCACCAGCTATATTTTCATATGGGCCATATACCATACTACATGCCATCATATCAACTGCCTCTGTCTCACGATATATAAATCCAGATTTGTTTTTTCCTAATTTCTTTACAACCGTTCCAACCTCTATATCTACACCACAATCTTTCAGTTCTTCATCATGATAAAGTGCTATATTGTTGCTTGCTTGGTGGGATATTTCTATATGTTCTTCTTTAATAAATTCATATAATTTTTCCCACAGTATACCTTCATGGTGATAGTCTGGAATTATTTCTCTAAGCGAGATAATCTTATAACTGGGAATTTCCTTAAAGATAACATTGTAATGAATCTCATCTTTATTGTCATCTATAGCCTTAATCAATTTATTAATATTATTTATTCTTTGTTGTTCTTTTTTAACTTCATCTTGTATTTCAATTTTTTTTCGATTCAATTCTTTAATCACAAGTTCGTCGTTCCAATTATGAATAATATTTGATATCTCTGAAACAGTAAATTTTGAATCTCTTAGTAAAATAATTCTTTGTAAAGTTGAAATTTGGTCAGCAGAGTATAGGCGATAACCTGTGTATTTATCTATCTTTGCTGGTTTTAGAATACCAAGTTCATCATAATAACGTAACATTCGAATAGAGACTTGTGTTAGTTTTGAAAATTCTCCAATTTTAAACATGAAAATATGACCCCCTTCTCACTTATAATCAGTATATATTTTGTTTTTGTATACTTCAAGTGTTTAGGAAAATGCATTTAATTATCAGTTTAATCTATAATCAGCAGTCTAACTCAAATTCAAATTCGTCTGATTTTATCTTCTCAATTTCAGAATTAATTTTCTGTTTAAATTTAGTAGAAGAAATTATGTAAATAATTAATATGAGGCAAAATATTATTTTTACATATTGAGCCATTACGTAGGCTTCAATAGGGTAGTAAGAATATAGTTGAATGGTAAAGAAGTCACACATCATATGTACAAATCCACCTGCTAAAATACTTCTATGTGTATTAATATATACAAATGTAATAACAAAGTTTAGAAGTATAGTAGATGGTATAAATAAAAGTGCATCAAATAAAGAATATTGCAGTAGATTATATGGGATTTGACCAGGTGTAAGATACCATCCCAAATACCAAACTCCACAAATAGTACCTAAAATAATTGAAGCACCTGTAAATCCAAATCTGACTAATAATTTATCAAGAGAATACCCTATCCATCCAAATCCTTGGCTAAGTATACTTAGTATAAAGCTTATAAATAGCATAAGTGGTATTTTATAAGGTGTATAAATAGCTATGTGCATCCAATCCACATCATTAATTTCTAGATGAAAATATTTTCCTATTAGTAAAGAACAAATTACAATTAAAGCAAAAAAGAGTACTGTTAATAATGGCCATTTTACTCCTATTTCTTTGAAGCTAAAGCTCCTGTAAAGAAAATCTTTTCTTGCGCTATTTGGATATATTGTGAAAATAAAAAGTAGCCCTATGACAGAAGGGGCTGTATATGCGAAGTAAAAAAGAAGTTTTCCAAGCATGGTATTTGTAACTCCTAATAATACAGGTGTAAAGCTAAATAGCCAAGTCCATAATAGAGTGCTTGTAAAGAAAAAAATTAAATTTTTATCTGAATTAAAATGGGGATTATATAATTGCATCTTATGTTCACTATCCTTTCATTTTGTTAATAGTGGTTTAATTTATATTTATTTTATTTTGACTATAAAGTTGATTAATAAGTAGATAATTAGTGATATTAATAAAATATTTTCGATTTTTATAATTTTTATTAAATATTTAGCTTATCTCTAATATTTTTTATGTAACGGCGATTTATAATAACTTTTTCATTATTTGATAAAGTAGCTTGCATGCGATTATGTGATATTACTTTTATACTTTCTAGGTAATCCATATTTAAAATCATAGATTTAGATATTCGTAAAAAAGATGTATTGTGTAATCGGTTTGATAATTCATATATTTTTAGGTCAACTTCAAATACATCATCTTTATAGTAAGCAAATGTCTTATTGCCAACTGTCTCAAAGTATAAAATATCGCAAATATTAAGCTTATAAATTTCTCCTGCTTTTTTACCATTTATATCTAGTAATGGTGTATTTAGTAGTGAAATTATTTTTTCAATATTATTGTCAATGGCAGAGCATTTTATAATTATTTCAATATCATCAAAATTAGTGGATTGTTCGACATGTATTTTCATTAATTATCACCTCATTTTATTACTGTCATTAGAATAGCATTATATTTTATTGAGTCCAACTAGATGAGTGCTAAATTTCAAATTAAGTACAGTTAAATTCAAATTTAAAATAGTAAAATTCAAATTTAAAGTGGTAAAATTCGAAAAAATACTACGACTATTTGGAAATGTTATCCAAATATCGTAGTACTTTTCATAGAATATCTCTAATTATTATACAAATAGACCTATCTTATGACTTACATATGTTGTCAAATTACTTCTCAAATGTCAAAATATTTTTAGATAGTACATCAATGCTGTTAGATAGTGTGTTCAATTTGCCCTCAATTCTAACCAATAAATACATGGATAGAGCTATAGGAAAACCAACATTAGTTATTAACAATTGTAAACTATCATCCATAAAATTACCTCCCATCCTAAACTAGGTCATAAGGAGTAGTATTAGTTTCTACAATCTTAGCTTCAACAGCAGAAGCAAGGTCAAATCCTCCAACTGAAAAAACATTTTTAGATACTATCAAATCCATAGCAGATTTTATATTTTCTTCAGTTAAGTCCTCCTTTGGATTTTCTATAGAAAAAGAAACT
Source organism: Clostridioides sp. ES-S-0006-03 (assembly GCF_020662275.1). Taxonomy (NCBI): domain Bacteria; kingdom Bacillati; phylum Bacillota; class Clostridia; order Peptostreptococcales; family Peptostreptococcaceae; genus Clostridioides; species Clostridioides sp. ES-S-0006-03. The sequence continues at coordinate 271,621 of NZ_JADGMM010000003.1, read as the reverse complement.
TGTTTATCCTTTGTATTCTTGAAACTCATGACTAATTTTTTCTTAATCTCCATACAGTTACCTCCACGATAATAATTTATTTTTTTAATTGCTTTAAGTATTTTAATTATTGTTAGGGTAGAAAATACTCTGGTATTGTTATACTTAAAGCAAAGCAGTATTTAAAATAACTAACATGTTTAATTTACGAACATATTTAAATTACTTAAGATATTAAACTGCTTAAAGTATCAATATATTAAGTGTATAATTTGTTAAATTTATATAATATCAAGTGTATTATATATTGAACATGATATATAAATAGTTGATGAATTTTAATGTAGACTATAATCATTAGTATAGACTATATTTGAAAGTTACTATTTAGATAGTGATGTGCTATCTAGTTTTAAAATATCTACAATAGGATTTTCTTGAAGATTTGCGATTGCTTCTGCAACTGCATAAACATCATCATTTGATGCCTCTGCCTTTACATTTGCGAAAGATTTACTTTTAATAACTGCCTTACCCTTATCATCAAAACCAGCATCCAATTTCAGTTTTATACTAGATAAATTTTTTGTTGAAACAACTGCCATAAAACTACCTCCTAAAAATTTAATTTCAAAGATTTGTCGACTTTCTTTGTTAAATCTATAGTATCATATAAGATAATATAGGAGTTAAACCGTAATTTCTTAAGATTTTTTGTTAAAATCTTATAGAAAACTTTATAAGTATATATATTTTAATGATTGATTGAATGTTTGTATGCTCTATGTGCAATAGTTTTTTATTGATTTTGCTTAGAATATTTTCTAGAGGGGATAAAATGTTTAATATGTTTGTTTAGAATGAACTATCTAGATGTATCCAGTATCTGTGTCCAGTAGCTAGATTGTAAGTATATACCTTTAATTATTTTAGCTAGTTCATCGTGATATAATATACTCCATATGTTGAACAGGAACACGATATTGAACAACAATATGCTATACTAAATTTTGAGAGGAGGTTATATTGTGAGTGAAATTCTGTTGGAACAGTTTGACTCTGATTTGGGAGAGATTTTGATGTCAGAATATGTAATAGAAAAACCTGATTGTCATTTTCCTGAGACTATCGTATGTGAATTTTCAAAATCTATGATACAAACAATTGTTGAAAAGTATAATGGTAAAAAAATAGGTCGTTTAATTAATGTTGCTGGAGATATACCAATTTATGAAGTATTTTTCAAGAATGTAAGAATTGGAATTTGTCAGGTTATGGTAGGTGCAACAGCATGTGTAACCAACTTTGAAGAATTAGTTGAGTTAGGAGCAAAGAAGATATTTATCTGTGGAGAATGTGGTGTGTTAGACAATTCTATTGATGATGCGTATCTAATCATTCCAACATCAGCTATCCATGATGAGGGCACAAGTTATCATTATCAACCAGTCTCTGGTGAAATTATACTTAACCCACATGGAGTTAAAGTTATTGAATCTGTATTTAAAAGAAAAGGATTATCATACATAAAAGGTAAAATATGGACTACTGATGCTCCATATCGTGAAACACCTAATAAAATACTTACACGGAAGACACAGGGGTGTATTGCAGTTGATATGGAATGTGCTGCTGTAGCTGTCGCAGCACAATTTAGAAATGTTATATTTTCACAGTTTGTTTATGCTTGTGATAATCTAAATTCAGATGTATGGGAACAACGAGGATTAACTATACATCCTATTTCACAAAAAGTACATACTTTTGAGCTTGCAATGGAGTGTGCTATTAAGTTGTAAATTTAAAGTGTTTTAACTTGTATTTTTTAATTTTAAATTACCAAAGCAGTAAATCGATTAAGGTTTACTGCTTTTTTTATTGTTGAATTTAAAAGTGATATATAGCTATATGCTCCTTCTGGAAAAATATTATTATATTAAAAATGCTTTAAAAGTGTTCGTTTTAGTCTAAGGTTTATGTTAAAAAAATTATTAAATTTAATCTGTAAATAAAAAAGTTAAAAGTCCAATATTAACATTTTACTCTTAAACCATTAAAATCTTTATTAAAGCTACTAAAGTTATTAAAAATATTTTAAAGGAGAGTGTAGTTTATGAAAGTAAAATTAGAAGATATACCAGTTCAGTTTCATGCAATGGTGGAAATAGTGGGTATTGATAAGTTTGTAGAGATTGCTAAATTGTATGGAGGTACAAACACTTATATACCTACATGTAAGGGGATTTTTAGATATGCAAGAAATAGGGAGATAGTGAGACAATTTAATGGGGTTAATTATGGGGAGCTCGCCATTAAACACAACATGTGTGTAAGCAATATTAAGCGAATAATAAATGAAAACAGTATATAAGTTGTTATACAAAGTATTTTGTAAAGATTAAGTGTGAAGTAGGTAAAAGACATTTTATAAAGTTTTTTTAGACAAAATTACTAAATTTATTGCCTATTAATTTAAATAGATTGTATATTCTATAAAATATTCTGTTAAATAATGGAGATATATTGAGAATTCAAAAAAAATAGTCGAAAATATTTGTTGGATAAAAAATAAACAAAATGATACAATTGCTTGTATAAAGGGGAAAAAACAATAAATAAGCTATATAAATAAAAAAATATAAATAAATATGACATAATATATTTGCATATTTAAGAATATAAATAGGGATTTTAAGGGATTAATAAGTATATTTAAAATATATTAAAATAAATATATATTTAAATTTAAACTTTATGTTATCTATATAAAGTAATAATTATTGAGAAATGATTACTTATTAGTAGAAAAGGGGTTAGTAGATATGAATAATGGATTTTATAAATTGAATTCAGTAGTATTAGGCTTTGATATAACAAATGATATTAATAAAATAAGATTTAATCATTATATAATGAGAAAAGAAAATATACAGAGATTGCAAGGTACTTTACCAAGAGGTCAATTTTATATGACAGTAAGAAGAACTGCTACAGATTTACAACTTTCTATTTCTACTATAAGTAGGCTTGTAAGAGAGTTTTCAGATTTAGGAGTAATAAGGCTTGTGTCTAAGGGAACAAGGGGGAAGATGCATTCTATATATAGCTATATCAGTTCAGAAATTAGTGAAGATTTATTTGATAGTACTAGTGAAAATTTACTTGATAGTGATGAAACTATAGATTTTAACTATAACAGTGTTGAGAACTATGAATTCAGTAATTTAGAGTATAATTATGGAAATATTGAAAATAAAGGTTGTATTGATGAAGATTGTATTTATGGTGGTGGAATGTCAAAGTACAATAGTGCTTATGATAATACAGAATGTAGTAACTGTGCTGACTGTAATATATTAAGTAGTAAGAATAATTCTGCTAATAAAAAAAGCAATGACTTAGCTTCTAGTGGAATAAAAAATTCTAGTAAAAATACTAGTTCTAATAATGAAAATATCAACAATGAAAATATCAACTCTGAAAAATCTGTTATTAATTTTACTAATGTAACTAATAAAATTAAAGATTATACCAAAAAAACACTTATTGGAGAAGAACTTAAAATCGAAAACTCTAATTTAAAATCGAGGTCTTCAAATGTTAGATTTAATGAAACATGTAATGACATAGATAAAATAACTAAAAATGACATAGAAGATAATCAAAGTAAAAATGCTATAAAATTAAGTAATAGTAAAGTATTTAGTAGCATGAATAGAGATGGTAAAAAGAGTGGTTTTGATAATATTCATGATACACAAAAAGAAGATAAGTTTGTAACAAATAAAAAAGAATCCTTAAATAAATTTAATAAAAAAAATATACAGCAAAGCATTATAAATATGCTAAATAAAAAAACAGGAAAAAACTTTAAAATCAATTCTCCAACGAGCATAAAACTTATCAACGAAAGACTAAAGGAAGGTTATGTCTTAGAAGATTTCTACAAAGTTATTGAGGTAAAAGTAGCTAAGTGGAAAGATACCATAATGGAAATGTATATAAGACCAGAGACCTTATTTAGCCATAAATTTGAATCCTATGTTAATGAAAACATATCTGTAAAAAATCAAAGTGATGTTTACCAGTGTAAAAAGAGCGACAATAATAGCAGTAATAATTATATGTATTCTGACTATACCACGTATGACGACAGCAATCGTGAAAGAAAAAAACATGAAAATGCAAGGTATTGGAATCCAATCTGTGAATTTTAATTAGTCTGATAATGCGTTTATAGGTGGAATGAATTTATATATTTTATAGATGATAATGTGTTTCTAGCTAACATGTATTTACACATTTTACAACTGACCATGCATTTATACCTTTTTATAGCTGATAATGCATTTCTAACTAGTAATATATTTATATCTTTTATAATTAAAAGTATATTTCTAACTGACAATATCGTTGAAATCTAATATAAAAATAAAAGACTTAATAATATTAAAATATAAAACTTAAGAGGAAAGCGAGATTAATTTATATGGTTAAATCAAAAGCTGTTGAAATAGAGCAGGCTATTTTAGGCACAATTATTTTAGACAATAAATTAAACTACAAACTAGATGACTTAAATGAAAATATGTTTATGAACTCTACATGCATTGAAATATTTAAAATCATGAAAGAACTTAGAAAAGAAAATATAATAATTGATGTAGCAACTGTAAAATCAAAGATAGATGAGAAATCTTTAGCAATTAAAATGAGTAGTTTAACTAGTGTAATTACATGGGGTCAAACTTTTGGTATTGATGGTTATATAAAAATTTTAAAAGAAAACTTAGCAAGAAGAAGCATAAATCAAAATTGTCAAAGACTCTTGGAAGGCATAAACTTTGGAGAAAATATTGATACTTGCATCTATAAATTTGAAAATAATATAAGAAAAATCTTGGACAAAGATACTTATGAAAATGATGATGTACATAGCATAGCAGAAAAAGTCCTTGATTTTTTAGAAAGTAAAAAGGATGTTGGATTTAAGTTTGGGATAAGTTTGCTTGATTCGACTATAGGAGGTCTTTTTAAAGGAGAGCTAACGACAATAGCAGCTAAATCAGGGGTTGGAAAGACTGCTTTAGCTCTTCAAATAATGTTAAATTCGGCCAAGCAAGGGAAAAAGACTCTATTTATAAGTAGAGAAATGACAAGTGAGCAAGTGTTTATGAGAAATATATGCAAGATAACAGGAGTAAGTACAAGAAATATGAAATCTAAAGAGATAAGTGAAAGTGATTGGAAACTAATTGTAAATGCAATAGGAGATTTACGTGAGAATAACTTAATTTATATAAATGACAAGATAGACACAATCAGTGCAATTAGAAAGAGGATAAGGCAAATAAAGCCAGACTTATTAATTGTTGATTATGTGCAACTTCTTACATCTCAAAAAAGTATGGAAAAAAGAGAAAGAGAAGTAGCCACTTTTTCTAGAGAATTAAAAAGTATGACTTTGGATTTTGATATACCAATAATTCAGTTAAGTCAATTAAATGATGAAATGAAAGATTTTAGACCTTATGGAGATAGACCTATGAGGGATAGTAAAGCCATCTACCACGATAGCAACAATGTGGTTTATATACATCAATTAAAAGGGAGTGATTATGAAGAAGCAGTAAAAGATATAAGAGAAAGTGAGGAATTAGTTAGAGAAGCAGAGTACAGGGGAATTAAGATTGTTGATTTAATAGTTGCGAAGTGTAGGGATGGACAGACTAGGCATAAGCATTTTTGTTACTATGGGGATAGGTTGCATTTTCAAGAACTAAATTATTAGAGTAATGAGATAGCCATAACAAGCTTATTGAAAGTCGAAAAATAATATAAAATATGAGGTGAAAAGATGTTAGAATTAGAGGAAATCATAGAATTGCTTGAAGAACACAATATAGAAGTGAGTATTCCAAAGGAGTTACATAAGTATAATTTATTGGAGTATCTGAAATTGTGTCAACAAAGTGGGGGAACATATTTTTATATTAAGACAGTGGAGGGTGCTTTAAAAGAGGCTAGAAATGAGCTTATGATTAAATTGTTTAATGGAAAAAATTATATGGAATTAGCTAGAATGTTTGATATGAGTGTTATTAATGTCAGGTACATTGTTAGAAAAAAATAGATATATTGTGGATAAGGTAAGTGTGATGTGTATAAAGTTACGACTATAATTAAGTTTAAACTGTGAATAATAGAGTAAGAATGTGTATAAAGTTATGATTATTTGAACAACTCAATGTCGTTTATTTACTTAAAATCCTTCTACAATTAGAGTATAATTTCTAATCTCGATATCTTATGTGATTAAGTCACAGATAAAAAGTAAATATATTGTTATAATTCTTATAGATTAATAATACAGGGAGGTTATTATGTCTAATAAAAAAAAGAAGTATGCAAATATTTTAGAAAATGAGTGTGTAGCCTGTGGTAGCTGTATAAAAGTCTGTCCAAGGAGAGCTATCTCAGTACCATATGGTATTAGTGCAAAAATTGATAGAGACTTATGTGTTGGATGTGGTATTTGTAAGAAGGTATGTCCAGCATCTGTGATTGAGATTATAACAATATTAAAAGAGGAAGAAGGTAAGTGTCATGAATAATAAAAAACACTGGTATGACTATTTATGGATTTTTTCTTCTATATATTTGATATTGGGATTTGTAAATATTATTTTCGCTTGGATTGGGTTAATTTGTTTCTTTGTTCCATTGCTTATTTCTATTATTAAAGGAAATAAAGCGTACTGCAATAAGTATTGTGGAAGAGGACAGCTGTTTAATTTGCTTGGAAATAAATTAAAGTTGTCAAGAAATAAAGATATTCCTAAATTTATTAGAAGTAAGTGGTTTAGATATGGTTTTTTGACATTTTTTATGGTGATGTTCGCTAATATGCTTTTTTCAACTTATCTAGTGTTTGAGGGTAGTAGAAATTTTAAAGAGGTAGTGACTTTGCTTTGGACTATAAAGATGCCTTGGCAATGGGCATATCATGGGACTTTAGTTTCACCTTGGGTGGTACAGTTTGCGTTTGGTTTTTATAGTGTTATGCTTACATCGACTGTTCTTGGATTGATTACGATGATACTATTTAAGCCTCGTTCATGGTGTGTTTATTGTCCTATGGGTACTATGACTCAGATGATATGTAAGGCAAAGAGTAAGTCTATATAGATAGAGTTTATGTGAATATGTAAGGAGTATAGATAGAGTTTGTATAAAATAAACTTGTCTATGCTTCTTTTTTATGTGTAAGGGCATTAATTAAATAGATAAATTAAAAAGAGTAGATACAAGGAATTTAGATAGCAATAATAATTAAATAATAAGATAGAATATAAAGCAATGAAAGAGGCAGAAAGGGAAAGAAAAAGAGGGTGAAGGAGATAGGAAAATAACTATATAATAGGTAAAATATGTAGGAATTATATGTTATAATAGTTTTAGCAAGAAGATGTAATCTACAATTTATAGAGTGGAGTTCATACAAAAGCTTATCCTCCCAACGTATAGAAGGGAGGTGAGTATGTGTGGATAATTTTTTACAAGGTGTACTAGCAAGTTTAGTTGCCAGTTTAATAGTTTACTTAACTGATAAATTGTTTAAAAAAGTAAAAAGCCACTCTGGCAGGAGTGACTTTAGTTTTGAACTAAAGATTAAGTTCAAAAAGAAACACTAATTTACGAACTCCACTCTACTGCAAATAGATTGTAGTTCTTCTTGCTTTTATTATATCACAAATTAGAAAAAATATGTAAAGTACTTGTTTTAATCGCAGGTACTTTTTTATGTAAAAATAAATTTGCATACAGCCTTTTTGGTATACAGAATTAGTAAGTTTGAAATAACATTCATATAAAAACTTTAGTTGACTTTAAAATCAATATATTGAAGGCATTTTAAAGTCAATTATTAACTTTTCATGATTTCTAAAGTATTTTATATCATCCATATCATGAGTAATTATTATAGCACTCTTATTTTCCATCTTTCTTATTACAAAATCCATAACCTTATACTTAGTTTCTGTATCCAGCCCTTTAAATGGCTCATCCATTATAAGCAAGTCAAAATCATATAATAAAGCTCTTAATATTGCAACCCTCCTTTTCATACCACCACTTAATTCCCTTACTCTTTTATTCATACAACCATTTAAGCCCAATACCTCTAAGGCACTTTCAATTTCTGAATTACCCAGATTTTCACATACCAACTTTATATTCAATGACACACTTAGATTTTCACACAAACTATCATCTTGGAATACTGCACTAATCTTTTTATTACTAATACCTACAATTTTTCCGCTATCTGCTTTCTCCAAACCCATTAATATTCTTATCAATGTTGTCTTACCAATACCAGAGGTTCCTGTTATAAATGAGATAGCATTATCTTTAAATACATTATTAAAATTATCTAAAACAACCTTATCATTATATTTTTTACTTAGATTCTCAATTACTATATCCATTTAGTTTATCTCCAATCTTTTTAATAAATAGTCTATTAATGATAAAAATCCCTTTTGAAAGCAAATACTTATTATAATGATAACTATAGTCCATGCAAATAAATCTGGTGTATTTAAGTATACTTTAGCTTTGTATAAGTTTTCACCTATAGAATTAGCAGGCATTCCTATTATCTCTGCTGCTATTCCAGATTTCCAACATAGACCTAAAGAAACACTACATGCTGCTCTTAGATATGGTGCTACCTCAGACAAATATATGTACCTTATTTTTTTTATCTTACTGACTTTAAATACTTTTGCCATATCATTTAACTCTCTAGATATACTATTTATTCCATCTAGGATATTTCTATATACCACTGGCAATACCATCAAGAAGGATATAAAAATAGACAGGTTCTTTGAAGATATCCATATTAGAGATAATATTATGAACGAAGCTACTGGTATAGATTGTATTGTAAGTATTAAGGGTTCAATAAGTATCCTAAAATTTTTTTTATTAGATGCTATTATGGCAGATATTATTCCAATGATAAAGGCTAATATAAATCCTGTTGTTATTTTCAGAAAAGAAAAGAGTATAGATTGCCAAAACTCAAACTTCATAGATAATTCGAATAACCTTTTCAAAGATGAAAAAGGAGATACTAAAAGTATCTCCTGACCAATTATCATACTACTTATTTGCCAAACGATAAGCCAAAAGATTATTGCTAGTATATGAGTTTTACTAATTTTCTTGTGTATAGTAGAAATCTTCACCTGGCATCTTTCCTCCTATTGACTTTGGATTAGCATCATAAAGTACTTGTAAGTATCCACTTAATTTATCTTTCATTGTATTGCCTTCTATAAATGTTATATTACACTTTGGAATTGCTTTTTTTGCTATCTGTGCTGGAACTATTTCATTTTCCTCAATAAGTTTTGAAGCTTCTTCTATATTATTGTTTGTAAAATCAACTGATTTCTTATATTCTTCTAAGAAACTTTTAACCTTTTCTGGATATTTATCAACAAACTCTTTTCGTGCAACAACAACTCCTGTTACTAAAGCACTTTCAGTATTTTTATCTTTATTTAAAGTATCCCATTCTTTTGTCAAATCCAAAGCTACTCTTAAGTTATCACTCTTAGTCAATGCTGTTGTTACAAAAGGTTGGGGAAGTAGTGCTATTCCATTTTTATCGTTTAATAATGCCGCCAAACATTCTGTATGTTCTGATTTGTATTCTATGTTGACATCTTTAGTTGGGTCAATTCCATTTTCTTTCAATATGTAATTCAAAGCATATTCAGGAGTAGAGCCTTTACCACTAGAATAAATAGTTTTGCCTTTTAAATCATTTACATTGTTTATAGAATTTCCATTCTCAATTATGTATAAAACTCCTAAAGTATTAATGGCTAGTGTTTCTATTTCACCATTGCTATTATTATATAAAACAGATGATAGATTTGCGGGAATAGCAGCAATATCTAGTTCTTTATTAACAAGCTTAGGTGTAATTTCGTCAACAGAATTTGCTATTGAAAATTCATAATCTTTTTCTTTCTTATCCTTTTCATCGCCAATCATCTTAACCATTCCCATTCCTGTAGGACCTTTTAGTGCTGTCACCTTTGCAACTACTTTAGTTTCTTCTTTTGTTTGTTTTTCTGGTGGGTTTGATGCACAACCTACCAATGAAATTATTATTAATGATGCCAGTAATAATATTGATAATTTCTTTTTCATAAAACCTTCCTCCTAGTATTTAATTTTATATAGAATCTGTTATTTAAGTTTATATTTCATATAGAATTTGTGTTAACTTTTCTTTATTCAATATTTTTATACACTTTTTACCAAACTCTAAACAATTTTCATTTTGTAATGATTGTAATTCCCTATATAAAGATGCTCGACTTACACTAATCCTTTTACTTAACTCCTCCTTAGAACATTCTAATAGGATAGTGTCATTTTTGCTAGTTTTTTCTAGTAAATATTCAATAACTTTCTTTTTACTAGACTGTATATTTAAAAACTCTATCTTTCTCAGTAAAAATTGTATTTTTCTATTACAATATCTTGAATACTCTAAAGCTACAGAAATGTCCAACTTCATCATATCTATAAAGCATTTTTTTGGATAAAAAACTACATAAACATCACTTTTGCATTTTAGTACAGTATCTAAGGATTCTTCATCAAATATATTAGAAATTCCAAAAACATCTCCTTCCTTTAGAATAGACATGTTAACTTCAGTTCCATCACTCGATATACAATAGATGGATACTTGTCCTGCTTTAACTACACCTACATAATATTCTTTATCAAAAAAATCACTTATAAATTGACCTTTTTTATAACTCTTTGCTTTTATCTTATCTTCTACAATGTATCTTTCAGAAAATAACTTACTATTTATTAGTACTTCCTTCTCATTCAAAGTCATCACCTTTTCTGATAAATATTCACTTTGATTGCAATAATATCACAGTATTTACCAAAATTCAATAATATTGATAATTATTTTCAATCAAGTTTATTTATTAATTGTCTCATCTGATACAATTTTTAGTAGTTTTTAATGCTATCATATCTCTTAACAAAATATGAAAGGAGACTTTACATAAGCCATGAAAACTATATTAATTTCTGGGTCATCCTCTGTAGGGAAGACCGCTTTAATAAAACATTTAATTCCATATCTTAAGTCTAATGGGCTTAACCCTTCAATATGTAAGATAGATTGTCTAGCTACTGATGATGATTTAATATATAAAAAATTGAATATACCTTATATTGTTGGACTTAGTAAAGACATATGTCCAGACCATTTTCTTATATCAAACATAAACGAACTTATACTTTGGGCTAAAAATAAAAGTAGCGATATTTTACTAATAGAAACTGCTGGGCTTTGCAATAGGTGTTCACCTGCAACAAATAAAACACTACACATATGTGTATGTGATTGTACATCTAGCTTTAAGACTCCTCAAAAACTAGGTCCTATGTTAAGTGAAAGTGATGCCATAGTTCTAAGTAAAATAGACATGGTATCACAAGCAGAAAGAGAGATAATATCATTCAATATAAAAAAAATAAATCCTAATTCTAATATATTCTTTATAGATGGATTAGTTGGTTTTGGTGTAGAGCTAATTTCAAACTATATAAACAATGCTAATATTCTAAACAATGACGAACATTTATTGAGACATACAATGCCAAGTGGGGTGTGTTCTTATTGTATTGGAGAATGTAGAATTGGTGATGAATTCCAACAAGGCATAGTTTCTAAAATGAATTTTAGAGGTGAATTTTAATGAAAAGTATAACCATATATCCTGGAAAAAACAAACTTGGTAATACAGAGAACTTTGAATCTCTAACTTTTTATAGAGGTCATATTTATTCCATTGTAGGTAATACTGGTTCTGGTAAAAGCAGGTTAATCAAAGATATAGATCAGTTTGTCAATAAAGATTCTTTGACTAATCGAAAAGTAGTCATTGATAATATGGAAGTTGCTATTGAGGAAAGAAATAAATTTTCTACAAATCTCATTTCTCATCTTAGCCAAAATATGAGGTTTGTTCTTGATTCTACAGTCGAGGAATTTTTAGTTATACATAAAGAATGTAAAAACAATACTTCTGTCTCAATAAAAGAAGTACTAGATGTAGCAAATTCCATAACAGCAGAACCTATTTCCCTATCTCAAGACCTTACATCATTGAGTGGGGGACAGACACGTGCCTTAATGATTGCAGATGTTGCTCTCATTTCAAATAATCCTATTGTTTTGATAGATGAAATAGAGAATGCTGGAATAAATAAAAATGTTGCTTTAGACATCTTATTGAAAAGTGATAAACTGATTTTTATAGTTACTCATGACCCTCATACAGCACTTATAGCAGAGAAGCGTATAATAATGAAAAATGGTTCAATCTTCAAAGTAATCAATAAGACTAACGAAGAAAAAGAAATCTTAGGCAAACTTAAAGATATATATGAATTTCAACTAGAATGTCAATATAAATTAAGAAAAGGAGAGACTCTTCATGAAAAATGTTAGGTTGTATTGGAGCAATATTTGTATACTTCATAAATATGAGAAAAACTATTTAGATAATTTAATTATGTCTTTAAAAGAGAAGGATATTAATTTAGAGGTAACTTATTTTGGTATAGGTTATCCTTACAAACTTAATGAATATTTAAAAAAACCAGACGCTTTAATTCCAGATATTATAGTTTCTACAGATTTAGAAGTGTATGAAGACAAGAATATCTATTCAAGGTTTTCAAGTAACTTATATCCATTATCGAATTATTTCAATATTAAGAGTGAGATTAAATCATCATCTATATATTTTGATGAAAGATTACTTCCATTTTTAGTTATACCATTAGTATTTTCTTATAACCAGAATTACAAGGGTTTGATAGATTCTATAAAAAACGTAATTGACACTGATACAAAAACTGTCATTGGTGGTATAAATAACTCTGGTGCGAAATCTGTTGTTAAAGCCATTTGGAGTAGGTATGGAAAAGAGTATGTAGAGAGATTTTTGTCCAATTCAACTATACTAGATATGCCAATACAATCATTTAATGATGTAAAAAATGGTTCGGATAGATTAGCTATAACTCCTAGTATATATGCAAAGCGTGCTAATAATAAAGATTTATTTATGTCATATCCTGATGACGGGGCTATAGCATTGCCATCTTATATTACTGCAAGTAAATCATTAGACGAAAAGACTATGTTAGAGGTATTAAAATCTCTTGTATCTAAGGAGTTTTGTAATTCTTTTGTGAAGTCTGCATCATTACTATCTTGCATCTATGATACTATAGAGGATAGTCTTATTAAAGATAATCAGCATAAGTTTTTATATCCTTCTAAAAAATGGTTAGATACAGTTACGACTGAAGAATTTTTTGAGGTTTATAATATGTATATATAATATATTTATTTTTACTTATTGTTTGTATGTTATTGTTTGTGACTAATAGTATTTTATATTTATGGATATATATAATTAGGCTAAGTAATCTTATTGAATCATCTTAGAGGAGAATTGTTTCAATGTCTAATGGTACTGTCGATTAATTATAATATTCATAGTCGATATAATTATAATGTGAGTTTTGTTTTTTAACAGAGCAATTATCATATAGATTAGGGGTTCTTAGGAACTCCTTTTCTGTTTTTATATAAAAAAAGAAGAAGATTCAAATTTTTATTTTGAGACATCACCTTTTATCATGGTAAAATGAGAGTATAAGATATTGATACAATACATATATATCGTTATGTGAATAATTTATCAGATATACTAAGTTCCAAGTCATTAAAAATTTACATCAATATAATGAAACTTGTATTTAAAAGTGCTTTTGATTTAAAAATAATAAGAATCCAACTAAAGGAGTAGATTTAGTTAAATCAAAACAAATTTAAAATAAAAATTATGATGAAGAGTAAATAATAAAACTATTAGAAGTATGCAAAGATACTGAATTAGAACTTCACATAAACTTAAATATTAGTCTGGGTATGAGAACATCCAAAATATTACGTCCGTCATGGGAGAATGTAGATTTTGAAAGAAAAACAATTTCAATTGAGAAAATTACTGCAAAAGTAAATAGTAAAGTAATTCTGAGGTGAATATTTTTAAAATCCTGTGAGTAGAAAATTGAGTGTCACTCTGAAGACATTATTTTGTGTGAAAAAATAATATAAAAAATAGACTAACAAAAGGAGGTTTTATGATATGAAAAATGAGATAGTAGTCATTGCTCCCTCTAAGTTATTTTCAGATACTGTATATGAAGTACTTGAAGAATTACATATAAAAATTCCATCATACATTGCTACAGGTAAAGAAACTATAGAACTAGCAGATAACATAATTAACTTAGGCACTAAAGTAATAATTACTCGTGGACAAAATGTTGATTTATTGCGTAAACATGTCTCAATTCCTATAGTGGATGTTGGATACAAATACGAAGATATATTTTATTCATATAAAAAAGCACTTAAGTATTCTTCAAAAATAGGATTTATAGGTTTAGAATCATCATATAAAACTGCTAAACGATTTAAAGAAATCTCCAATTTTGATTTAGAAATACCTAAGTTAAATTCTCTTTCTGAATTTGAAGATACAATAAAAGAATTAATTGATAATGGCACTGAGATTTTCATAGGTGGTAAAACAACAAAAGAAATCACCTCTAAATACAATAAACTCTGTATAGAGACTGAAGTTGAAAAGTCTTCTATTCATGCGTCTATCAATGAAGCAATTCATCTATATAACATAGGAATTGAAAAGAGAATAAATAACTCTATTACAGAAGAAATTCTAGAATGTACACATAGTGGTATAATTGCCATTGATAAAAATCACTCACCACTTTTTATAAATAATCAAGCAAAAAGGTTACTATTTAACCAAGTTGATAAATTTATAAAAGATTATTTAACTTCTGGTGATATTTCAGATTCACTAAAAAATGGGCACTCTCTATGTAACAATATAATTAATTTTAAAGGTTCTTCCCTTACATTTGATTGTTTCCCAATTATAATTGATAGTTTGCATTTTGGATGTGTTGCAACCATACAAGATATCGAAAATATTCAATCAACAGAAAAAGAAATAAGAGAGAGTTTAATTTCAAAATCTCATTGTGCAAAGAACAATTTTAACGATATATTGGGTTCAAGTGATGCATTAATGCACTCGGTAAACATGGCTAAGAAATTTGCTAAATCTAATTCTACAATCATAATTACGGGTGAATCTGGTACTGGAAAAGAAATATTTGCTCAAAGTATTCATAACTATAGCAATAGATTTAATGGACCTTTTGTGGCTATAAACTGTGCAGCTATACCTGAAAATATACTTGAAAGTGAATTATTCGGATATGTAAAGGGAGCTTTTACAGGTGCTAGAAATGAAGGGAAAGCAGGTGTCTTTGAATTGGCACATAATGGGACTATATTTTTAGATGAAATTGGAGAAATTTCTAAAGATGTTCAAGTCAAACTACTTCGAGTATTACAGGAGAGGGAAGTCACTAGAATAGGGGATACTAAAGTTGTACCTATTAATGTAAGAGTTATAACAGCTACTAATAAAGACTTAGTGGAGCAGATTGATAATAATAATTTTAGAGAAGATTTATTTTACAGACTTTGTGTGTTGAAGTTAGATTTACCTCCTCTTAGAGAGCGAAAAGAAGATATCGAACAACTTACATATGCTATTATATCTCATTATAACAAACCAGTGTCAATATCTGATTCTGCACTTAAAATTTTAAGTAGATATGACTTTCCTGGTAATATAAGACAATTAAAAAATATAGTAGAAAGACTAGTAGTTATGTGTGATGATAATTTTATAGATGAGTACTTAGTTTCTGAAATTTTAACTTCTGAGCCACATTTTCGAAAGGATATAAGTTTAACTACTACAATAGATTATTCTCCTATTTTGGAAGAGAATAAAATCGTAGATTATGAAAAAAAATTAATTCTTGAGACGTTAGAGAAAAATAATGGAGTAAAATCTGTTACTGCAAGTCAGTTGGGTATCAGTACTACTACTCTTTGGCGTAAACTTAAAAAGTATCAACTTTCAGATTAAATATTTATTGAATAAAATAAAAGAGGCTGTTACATAACAATTTAGAATCGTTATGTAACAGCACCTGTTATTTTAAAATTTTTATATATAAATATTTTATATACATAGAGTAGAAGTCATTTATTACTAAACTCTGTAAACATCATCTATAATTTGTACACCTTTTTTTTCTAATGTCTCATTTACCCATTCTCTATTTGCAGTTCCTTCAGAAGCCTTTACCACTTTAGCATGGTCTTGTTTAGCATTTGCTTCTGCTTTATCAATAAGGTCTACTGCATCATTTTTAGGGATTACGATTACACCATCTTTGTCTCCTAATATTATATCTCCTGGATTAACAGCAATTCCTCCTATAGATATAGGTACATTCACTTCACCAGGACCTTCTTTATATGGGCCACCTGGAGTAGTTCCTGTAGCATATATTGGACAACTAGACTTTGATATAACATCAATATCTCTTATTGGACCATCTATTACAATTCCTGATACTTTTTTGAAATCTGCAAGATATTTGTACATGATTTCTCCCATGATGGCTTGTGTTCTATCTCCATTATTAGATAGTATTATTACATCGCCTTCTTGAGCTATATTAAGAGCTTGATGAAGCATTAAATTATCTCCTGGTCTTGATTTTACTGTTAACGCAACTCCACACATTTTGTTTTTTGGTGAAGACATTAACTTTATTTCTGAACTTAATGCACTTGACCTATACATACAATCTCCTACATTAGCTGCTGGTAATACACTAAATCTTTTTACAAGTTCTTTATCTGGTAAATCTCTTTTTAAATATACTCTATTTCCTATTGTCATTTTAAGTTCCTCCTAATAAGTGTTTATTGTTTACTAATCATTGTATATCGTTGCATTGTCCCAATCTATTGATTTTACTGGCCAAGTAGGGTTTTTACCTTCAAATACCTCATTAACTCCAATTGCAGAGTGTAAAGAGGCTCTATTAGTAGCTTCTTTAGTTGCTGCTCCTATATGAGGAGATACCACAACATTATCTAAATACAATATAGGGTTTTTAGAATCTACTGGCTCTTGTTGTAATACATCTAAGCCAGCACCTGCTATAATATTATCTCTACATGCTTCATATAAAGCTTGTTCATCTACAACACTTCCTCTTGCTGCATTTATAAAAAATGCTGTTTCTTTCATCATACTAAACTGTTCTTTTCCTATAAAATGTTTAGTGACAGAAGTTGTTGGACAGTGAACAGAAACAAAATCACTTTCTTTATATATTTTGCTTATATCTCTAGTTACTTCTACACCTTGTGGGAAGTCTTTAGATGGTTTATATGGGTCATATGCAACCACTTTCATATTGAATCCATCCATACACATCTTAGCAACTCTTGAACCTATGTTTCCACATCCAATAATTCCTACAGTTTTTCCATCAAGCTCACATTTAGGAGTTCTCAGCTTAGCTTTATAATAGTCATCTATAAAACTTTTTCTTACTTTTGTATAATTTCTAGAGCAGTATAACATATACATTAGTGTTACTTCTGCAACAGAAGTACTATTTGCTACTGGACAATACAATACTTGAACACCAAATTCTTTTGCTGCATCTAAATCTACAGTATCAAATCCTGCTCCATGACGTACTATTACTTTTAAGTTATCAGCAGCTTCAAATACCTCTCTTGTTATTTTAGATAACCTAACTATAATTGCATCAATACCTTTTATATCATTTATTATATCTTTAGTCTCCATGCCTGAACCAGTTATCAGTTCATGTCCTCTACTTTCTAAGTAATCTCTTCCCTCTTGCATTATTTCTTGTGGTAATAATATTTTCCAACCCATTTTTTTCCTCCTAATTAATTTTCATATATGTAATCTGGGGCACAATATACTATAAATCCATTTTTAATTGTCATTTCTGTTTTTAATAATTTATCTGCCTCGAATTTACTACCTTTCCAATCTGTATAAGTTTGTTTAACATCCATAATGTCAAATATTGCTACATCTGCATTTGCACCTTCTGATAGACATCCTATCTGATTTTCCATTTTCATAAGTTTAGCTGGATTTTGTGTTGTCATTTTTACAACATCATATAGACTTATTCCCATACATATGTATCTAGACATAAGATTTGGTAGAGAGAATATAGGTCTTCTAAACATGCTTTCCAATACCAAATCTGTACTACAAATATCAGCTATAAATCCTTGTTCTTTTGCTTTTTGCATGACTTCAAAATCACCATGTTTTCTACCTTCTCCTGTATCAAATATGATTCCTCTTTCTCTTGCTTTCTTTACACATTCGTATAAATTGCCATTTGAGTCGAGGATAGTGTTTTGAACACCTTGATATACATGTTCAAATATATCTCCTGGTCTTAAGATATTTAACACATCCTCTGTAGGAACTGGTAAATTTGTACAATGCACCTCAACAGGGCATCCTATTTTTTCAGCTATTTTAATAGTCTCCTTTAATGGCTCTATTCCTAGACCTTCTACTAAATTTTCACTTAATCTTATTTTTAGACCTAATATATTATCTTTATTTTCATTGTATATTCGTTCTATTTTTTCATGATTGAAATACTTTGGGTCAATACATTCATGATAGCTAGTAGTTACTAATCCCGCTGAACAAACTTGTAAGAAACTTTTTATATTTACTTTACTTCTAGCCACAATTGAAGATTTAAAGAGTTGGTAGTTTGCTACTCCTGCTGAACAATCAATTGCACTAGTAACGCCTGTTGGAAGATATGTGCTATCTGGATATATACCAATTTCAGTTCCATCTGCAAACATATGAGCATGTGCATCAATCAGCCCTGGAAAAACAAATTTACCTCTTGCATCTATTGTGTGTTTTGCCTTATCACCATGTTTATATTCAGTTACTTTTCCATTGTATATAGCAATTGTTTTATTGCCATTTACATTATTTTTAGGGTCTATTACGTGTCCATTTACAATAAGTAAATCTAGCATAATTATTCATCTCCAATATATAAATTTAATGTGTACTTACCATAATCCAATTATTTTCCAGTAAGGTAAGCCTATTACTAAGAATATTGCTAATGCAACCATTACCATGATAGTGCCTACTTTCCAGAAATCTTTTTGAGATACATATCCTGATGCAAAGGCTATAAGACCAGCTCCATTTCCATAATGAGTCAATAAAGCTCCATAACTTGCAAAGAATGCTAGTAATAATGTAACTACCATCGGATTTGCCTTAGTAGATAAAACTATTGCAAATAGTACAGGATAAAAAGATGCTACAAATGCACTGTTTGATACAAAGAAGTATCTAACTGCCAAACTCACTAACAATAGTACTATTGTAACTAATAATCCATTTACATCTGATAGATTTAATACTGTACCTAATTTATCAGCTAACCAAGTGTAAAAACCTGCATCAGCTAATGAGCCAGCAATACCATAAAATGCACCATACCATATAAATATATTCCATGCTCCTTTAGCACCAATAACATCATCCCAATCTAAAATGCCTGCTATAAGGACTAATGCTAAGAATAC
Organism: Clostridioides sp. ES-S-0006-03; assembly: GCF_020662275.1. NCBI lineage: Bacteria > Bacillati > Bacillota > Clostridia > Peptostreptococcales > Peptostreptococcaceae > Clostridioides > Clostridioides sp. ES-S-0006-03. The sequence goes on along the minus strand of NZ_JADGMM010000003.1, from coordinate 251,904 downwards.
AAATCCTACTACCTGCATATTTAAGTTTATAAAAGGTATTTTTTCGCCAAACATCCATCCAAGAATTGCAAGAATAAAGAATACAACTAGTATCTTTTCATGTTTTGTAATAGTACCTAATGATTCCAAATCTTTTCTTATCTGTGGTTTAATATCTGTTAAATGAGTTAAACCTGGTTTGTATATCTTATATACTATAAGTGGTGCTACTAGTAAGAATAAACCTGCTGGTACGATTGATGCCATAAACCAAGTTCCCCAAGTTAAGTTAACACCTAACATACTTGCTGCCAAAGAAACTGTTATCGCATTGGTTGCCATACCTGTCAAAAATAATGCTGCTGTTCCTTGAGATACTACATATGTTAATACTGTTAAATATGCACCTAATTTTTTAGGTTCATCATCAGGTTTAGAACCTGCACCTTCTGCTATATTTCTAAATATAGGGTATATAATAGTTGTTCTAGATGAATTTGAACCTGTAGCAGGGCTAAGTATTAAATCACTTATCATCATTAGGTATCCAAGTCCTAAGGTAGAATCTCCTGCTCTTAGCAAAAGGTTGTATGCCATACGTTTTCCTAATCCTGTCTTTACAAAAGCTGTACAGACAATAGTTACAACAACTAAAAACCAAGTCATCTTATCTGAATATCCATGAAGTAGTATTGACTCATCCATAAACATAAGTGCTACACCTACAATGATTAAAGTAATGATTGGTTCTTTAAATGGTTTAATAATAAGACCTGCTAGTAAACCTAGATATAAAGCAACAATATCCCAAGTTTCTTTTTTTAATCCTTGTGGTGCAGGTAAATTCCATATAATTATTGGTATAGCTGCAACAAGTAAGAATTTCATCAACTGTTTTTTATTCATTTTCTTCTCCTTATTTAATTTTAGATTTATACTAAATTATAAAAGCACGAAATATGCCAACTTTTTAGATTAATAATATTTTATTTGTTTTTTTATGTGATTTATTGTAATTTAACTGTTAATCAAATTACTTTGATACAATTTTATTAAAATATTTTTTTCTAGTTTGATAAAATAACATTATATTTCTTTATATTATATTTCAAATAGAAATATAATATTTCAATTTGAAATGCAATATTTCCGATTGAAATATAGTGTTTGAATTGTTAACATAACAATAAAAGATATATATTCTTATATTCTTGATGAAATGGATAGAGAAGTTTCAGGTAAAGTCGCAGGTAAGTTATACTAATCATAAGAGTAAACTTTAAAAAAAATTTAAACTTATTTCATATTACTACTTATTTCATATTACTAATAGAAGTAAAACTAAGCTATTTTATTAGCAAATAAAAGTTCAAATTAAATTTATGAGTATTTATAAAAGTGGAAGGCAATTATATGGAGAATAAGATTAAATTAATGAAGAATCGATAGAATAAAAAAGGGTACTTACATTATGAATAAAAGTGGAAATTTTAAAGAAGAAGTTGAAGAAAGAGATAAAAAGGAGATGATTCAAATTCTTATTTTGAAACATCTCCTTATAATGTTAAAGAACGAAGTCTATCTTTATCCAATACTTTTACACCACCACGAGATAGAGACACAAGACCTTCTCTAGCAAAATATTTCAACATTCTAGACACAACTTCTCTAGCACTTCCCATATACTTAGCAATTTGCTCATGAGTCATATTTATAGTAGTATTATTGTTTTTAGTTATTTCATCAACTAAAAAAGATGCCAAACGCTTATCAAAACTCATAAAAAGGATTTGTTGCATTGCCCACATAACATCAGAAAAACGTTCAGTGGCCAGCTTATATGAGAACAATTCTGCGTGAATATTTTCTGTAGACAATTTTGAGAAAACAGAAGAACTAATTTGTATAATATCGCAATCTGTCTCAGCATCCACATATACATCAAAAGTTATTGTGTTTAGAATGCATGATGCTGATAAGATACATACATCACCATTATCAAGACGGAAAAGTGTCACCTCACGCCCTTCATCTGAAAGTATGTATGTACGTATTGTTCCAGACTTTATAATCAAAATACCAATACAATCACTATCACCACAATGAATTGAGTTTCCTTTTTTAAAGTGGGATATATTGGCTGAAGAGATTAATAAGCTTTTTTGTGAGTCAGTGAGTTTATCCCAAAAAGATAAACTTTGTGTAAGTATATCAATATCGTTTTGTGAAAGCATATAGTGATTCCTTTCCTAAAATAATTATAATCCAATAATACAAGTGAATAGATAAAATAACAAGTAGTTTGTGAAAAAGGATTATTCAATTGTATATTAATAGTATGATTTGTGTAGAAAATATATGTTAATATATATTATTGCCTATTTGTAAGTAGATTAAGTCATATTAAGCATGTAAATTAATGAATTATAATATACATATCTTGTAAGCTGAAAGAGCTGTTTGATAAAGAATTTATCATACAATTCTTTGAGCCTACAAAATGCATGAAATAATTTTATATCTTTTCTGATGGTAGATTTGTATAACTAATATATATATTAGATTTGTATAACTAGGAAATATCTTGAAGTATATTTACTTAGAAGAAATAGAATTTATTTTTAAAGTATGAAGCTCTTTATGTAGTTTTATTGCCATAAAACCTGCGATTATTGCAGCAGCAAAATCAGCCATTGGTTGTGCATATAAAATACCATTTAATCCCCAAAATATAGGAAAAATCAAGATTATAGGAATAAAACATATACCTTGTCTACACATACCCAGTAACCCACCTTCCTTTGCTTTTCCTAGTGCAAGGAATAATGTAGAATATACTGTATAAAAACCAAATAACATAAATGAAAATCCATTTGCTCTAAGAGCCTTACTACCATTTTCAATTAATAACACATCACCACTTGTAAATTGTGAAATTATAGCTGTGGGAAAAAACACCATTACAAGACCAAGTACTACACAAAATAGAGTAGTCCATGCTATAGATGTTTTTATTGCTTGGTGTAATCTATCATAGTTCTTTGAGCCAAAATTATAACCAGCAATTGGTTGGAAGCCTTTTATAAACCCAAATACGATAAGACTTCCCAAAGACATTATTCGTGTTACTGCACCCATTCCAGCTATCACAGAGTCACCATATTTTGTAGCTTCCATATTAGTTAATGTAATAGCGAGACTAGTCAATAACTGGAATATTAAAGTAGGTACACCAATCTTTAAAATTTCTGACATGATTTCATTTGAAAAACAACATTCTTTAATTCTAAAACTAAACATACTTTTCTTGCTAAAAATGTACCTGATATAAACAAGTGTTGAAATCATCTGAGAAAGAGCAGTTGCAATGGAAGCACCTTTTACACCCATGCCAAAGGTATAAATGAATATTGGGTCTAAAACTATATTAAGCAATGCACCTAATAGCATAGCGCACATGGTTGTTTTAGCAGCTCCTTCACTTGTGACAATATTAGTCATAGTGACATTAAATACATTAAAAATAGATGATACGACATAGATACTAGCATAAGACATTGCATAAGGCATAATACTTTTTGTAGCTCCTAATAATTTTAAAACAGGATTGAGAAGAATCATAATGACAATAATAAATAATATACCAACTATTATACTGCTGTAAATAGCTGTACTAGCAACTTTGCCTGCTTTTTCCTTATCTCCATGACCTAGGAGTCTGGCAATGTAGGAAGCAGCTCCATTTCCAAATAATAATCCTAATCCCACAATAATCTGACCTAGTGGAAATGCAACGGATATAGCACCCATTTGACTTGTTCCAAGACCACCTACAAAGTATGCATCTACCAAATTGTACAATGCAGTTATCATCATACCTATCATAGTAGGTAATCCCATAGATAACAAGGCTTTTGGTATTGGGGCAGACCCTAATAATTCAATTTTTTTGTTGCTTTCTTTCATGCTAAACACTCCCTTTCTATTGACATTAGCTCTAAAATATATTACTATAAATTATAGTAATAAAGAAAATGCTACTATAAATTATAGTGTTTGTCAATAGAGAGAAAACGAGAGGAGAATTTTTATGGCAACAATAGATTTAATTGTACTGGGTATAGTAAAGCAACAGCCTCAGAGTGCTTATGATATTCAAAAAGTGGTGGAATATAGAAATATATCACGTTGGGTTAAAATCAGTACACCATCAATTTATAAGAAGGTAATTCAACTAGAAGAAAAAGGTTATATCCAAAGCACAATTGTAAGAGAGGGGAGAATGCCAGAAAAAGCAATTTACTCTTTAACAGAATTGGGTGAAAAACATTTTTTAGACTTAATGTTTGATACAGCTTCAAAGCCAGTAAATATTTTTCTGGATTTCAATGCTGTAATAGTAAATTTATACAGTCTTACACCAGAAAAGCAAAAGTTGTGTCTTAATAGTATTGAAGAAAATATACAAGTATTGAAGTCGTATATAGAGGAAAATATAAACACAAAATCGAATGTACCAGAAACAGGTAAGGCTATTTTAGACCAGCAATTGGTATTAGCTCAAACATTAGAAACATGGGTGAATTCTCTAAAGGCTATTCTAGATGTTGACAGTGAAAGAGGTTAACCTCACTCATCTAAGAGAGATTGCAAAGTAATATAAAGGTCATCATGAATTAGCAATCTCATTGTGGTAAAATGGATATTATGAAGCTAGGATTTTGACTAAAATGATTGATGACCTACTACAAGCAATTAAGAAACAAATTAGAAAATGGTCATCTGAATTTTATTCATTGGATATTTACGACTTATCCTGCCAAAGCTTATTTGAAAATACTCCTTATGTACAGCCACTTATAACAAGATGGACAAAGTGTAATAGTATTTTCTTGAAAAGAGTAGGATTTGTATTGATTACAAGATATCCCAATGGATAACAAAAAATTATATGATGGAATTAGGGATAAGATAATGATTAAAAGCATACCAGCAAAACAAATTTTACAGAAAGTTAAATTTGACAACTCAAGATGGTTTGGGATTGATTATAATATGAATCTCTATCGTGGTTGTCCTCATGGTTGTATTTATTGTGACAGTCGTAGCACAGTATACAACATAGAAAATTTTGACCAAGTGAGATATAAGGAAAATGTGATAGAAACTCTAAAAAAGGAGCTACGTTCAAAGAGAAAAAAAGGAGTTGTTGGTATTGGAGCTATGTCTGACACATACAATCCTTTTGAAAAAGACCTTTGCATTACTCAACAAGCCTTGAATTTAATTTCAGAAAATCATTTTGGAGTATCTATTGATACAAAAAGTAGTTTGGTAGTTAGAGATATACCAATTTTGAAGGAAATAACAAGAAACAATTCTACTATTGTCAAAGTTACTATAACCACTGCAAATGATGAGTTAGCAAAGAAAATCGAGCCTAATGTGAGTCTAAGTTCTGAACGATTTGAAGCAGTAAAACAGCTCAATGATGCTGGAATATTTTGTGGTATATTATTGACACCTTTGATACCATTTTTGACTGACAATGAGAATGAAATAAGAGCAATTGTTGAAAAAGCACATAAGGCTAATGCAAAGTTTATCTATTGTATGTATGGAATGACAATGCGTAATGGTCAGAGAGAATTTTTTTATAAGCATTTAAAGAATATATCACCAAAACTAGTATTTCAGTATCAAAAAACGTATGGCTTAAATTATGTATGTCCTAGCTTGAATGGAAAGAGATGTGAACAAGTGCTAAAAAAAGAATGTGCTCGTTATGGTATTTTGACAGAGATGAAAGATATTATAGAAGCGTATAAGAAATCAGATATGCAATTAAAGTTTTTTTAAGCTATAAGTTGCAATTACTATTTATTCTTCTAAAAATTTATTCGATTATAAATTAAATAGCAAAAAGTAAAAAGTAAAAACTAAAAAACAATAAATACAATGAAATTAGATAGTAATAATTATTCAATGTTTCAATTGTATTATCATTTAGTTAAGTGTATCAAATATGTAAAGGATAGTGAAGTGTATTAAATACATAAAGGAAATATATGTTAAAAGGAAGGGGGGATATATATGATAGAAATAAAAACTATAGATGAAAATAAAAAAGGTCATATTGACCTTTTGTTGCGAGCTGACCCATATGAGGTAATGATTGATAAGTATCTTGATAAAGGCATTATGTATGCTTTATATGATAATGATGAACTTACTTGTATAGCAGTTGTAATTGAAATTTCTAAAGAAACCTGTGAATTAAAAAATATTGCTACATATGAGCATTTTCAAAATAGGGGTTATGCATCAAAGATGATAAATCATATTTTAGATGTTTATAGTGAACAGTATTCATCAATGGTTGTGGGTACAGCTGAAAGTGGAATCCCATTTTATGAGAAATTTGGATTTGTTTATTCACATAAGATTAAAAACTTTTTTATAGATAATTATCCAGAGCCAATTTTTGAAGGGGAATCTCAATGTGTGGATATGCTGTATTTAGAATATAAATTCTAGATGCTAATGAGAAGATAAAGTGTTATATATAAAATAAAGAATTATGATAAAGTAGATAAAGTGTTGCAGAAAGCACGTCTGAAAAGATGTGCTTTTCTATTACTATAAAACAGTATATTAGAGAATAGTTTGCAAAAAACCTATTGTTAATCAAATGGTTATACACTTAATAAAATCATATTTTGATAAATATTACTTTCAAAATATAAAGGAAAGGATTTAGATTTCCATTGATGCTATAATACAAAAAGAGAGGCAAAATTATTACAAAATCATGTTTTAGCAACAAATTACATGAGTGCAACTTAAAGTTGACAATGTGCATTTCTTAAAATATAGAATTTAACAGTATAGTTTGATAATATTTGAATATCAAATCACAGGAGGTAATAATATATGAATTTTGGTGAAAAATTATTTAAGTTAAGAAAAGAAAAAGGATTATCACAGGAAGCACTTGCAGAACAAGTTGGAACAACAAGACAGGCGGTTAGTAAGTGGGAAAACAATCAGGGATTTCCAGAAACAGAAAAACTTTTACTACTATCAAATATTTTTGAAGTATCAACTGATTTTTTATTAAAAGATGAGAAATCAATAAAAGGAGCAAATGAAAAGGGATATTATGTAAGCAAGGAAGTGGCAAGGGGTTATCTCATCAATGAGAAAAGAGAATGCAAATATTTGGGGTTAGGTTTTTTGTTTTGGGCATTAGCAGGTATTCCTTATGTAATGTTTCCAACTCATACAAGTTGGCGTATTTTGGGAATTGCAGTTTGTGTTGCTTTAGGTATTGGTGCTGTTATACTTGGAATGTTTGCAGAACAAGAAGATTATAAAATCTTGAGAAAAGAGCCACTGTTATTTGATTATGAGTTTTTGAAAGAATTATCAAAGGAATATATTTCAATCAAGAAAAAATATAAGTTAGTTGCTATCCCAAGTACATTTTTGTTTGTGGTTGGTATTCTTATTATCGCAGTAACAGTTAGAGGGTACATTGAATGGGCAGAATATCATTTACTTGTATTTTTGGGATTGGCAGTTGGTATTTTTGGTTTCGTACAATCCATTGGGATTATGGATGCATATGAGCTGTTGGTAAAAAACGAACAGTATTGTGACCGATTTATCTTTAAAGTAAAGAGAAAATTAAAGAATAAAATTGATAGGTTCTAAAAGTAAATTTTTAAAGGTAGGAGCTAGTTAGGGCAAGGTATTAATTGTGAAATTTACAGAGACAGGATAAAAGGTCACGATAAAACAGCAAAATGTATGATAAGTATGAGTAATTATTATGATACTTTATTTTAGTATTATTTTATAAAAGTTAGAAGAAAGAAAAAATATTAAAAGGTCAAATTGACCAAATAAAAATAATATATATAGCATAATTTAAGAAAAATGTGAATGATGGAACTTAAACATAATACACATAGTATAATTTAAGAATCGTATGCATAATATAACTTAATCATAATACACATAGTATAAATTGAATGTTAATATAACTATAGAGAACTTAATATAGTTATATTAACATTAGTAGTGAATGAATATCATTCATTGACATAAAGAATTACCCATGATATACTGTGAACAATACAAGAAAGGAGGAGTTTAGATATGACAAATATAAAAGAAAAATCAAGAAAAACATTTAATAATCAAGCAGATACCTATGACCAAGATATAAAGGGACAACATGCAAGAAATCTTTATCCAGTTTTACTTAAAACACTTTCAGATATTTCATATGATACTATTTTAGATTTAGGGTGTGGGACAGGAGCAGTATTGCAAGCTATTTTAAATGAAGATTGTAGGAAAAAGGCTTATGGAATTGATATTTCTGAGAATATGCTAAATATAGCAAAAAATAAACTAAAAGGGAATGCTACCTTAGTTTTAGGAGATTCAGAGTATTTGCCATTTGAAAATGAATTTTTTGATGTTGTATATTGTAATGATTCTTTTCATCATTATCCTAAACCAGATAAGGTATTGTCAGAGGTATGTAGGGTATTAAAGCCAGAAGGAACCCTAATAATTTGTGACTGCTGGCAACCATTTTTATTTAGACATATAATGAATATTTTTATGAAGTACAATAAAGATGGAGATGTAAAAATGTACTCAGAAAAAGAAATATGTAAATTGTTAGCTGTAGATTTTAGAAACATTGTGTGGAAGAGCGTGAATCATACTTCATATATTGTGACCAGCATAAAATAAGAAAGTATAAAAGAAAAACACATAGAGAAAAACATATAAAGAAAATTACATAAAATAAAACATAAAACATAAAAAAATACATAAAAAATAAAACATATGATACTTTATAATTTTGTAAATTTTTAACTCAAACCTGTTTAAATCTCAGGTATTTTTTAAAATTAATTAATGAATGAAATTCATTCATAAAAAGAAGGACACATGAGTACAAAAATGGATTTTATCACAGAGGACACAAAGAAATGTCTAATAAGATGTCTTTGCCATTAATAGTAGCTATGTTTTTAAACATGGCATACAATCTAGTAGATAGTATATGGATTGGTAATTTATTAGGAGAGACTGCTATGGCAGTACTTACAACTTCCACGCCAATTATTTTAACTCTGACATCTATAGCTATTGGGGCTACAAATGGTATATCTATTTTACTTTCGCAAGCAATTGGGGGCAAAAGAGCATAAAAAAGCAGAAAGTTTGATTTCTACTTCGTTTTTGGTATCAATAATATTTTCATTGATTATTACTGGAGTTATTGAGCTATTGTTACCATCCATCTTAAAAATATTGGTCAAGTTATAATAGAAGATGGTTATGCTAAACCTGTTTAATTTATAAAACTATAAAGGTTAGATTAATATTTATATAAAAATTGAGATGATTTTAATATAAAAGATATATTTAAATAGAATATAAAATTATTTTTAACTAATACTTCCAAAAATGTTCAATTGAATATATAATGTAATTATAAAAGCAAGCTATTTTTATAGTAGTGGTTAATTCTCTAATAAGGAGGGTGTAAAATGGCTAGTATGATTATGGAAGTTGTAGGAGTATTGTTTATAGTAATTGGATTAATTTTGACATTTGTTGAGATAAAAGGAAACTTCCCTTCTTTTTATGGTTTTGGTCAGAATGCTATAGGTAAAAATGCTATAGGAATTATAGCAGCAGGAATAGCATTAGTTTTCTTTAGAAATGGTATAGACAGCATAGATTCTATAGCTACTTATGGTATATTTTTAGCGATAGAGCTTGTTGTAATCTCTGCATATTTCTTAATAAGAAGAAAATTTTGTAGAGAAGATAAAAATTTAAGAGTTAACTAATAAAGTTGTCTACTATAAAATTAGAAAATTCAAAAAATAAATAAAATATTGCTTTTAAGTATTTAAAGTTCAAGAAACTATATTCTATATAAAAACAGAATGTGGTTTCTTTTTTTAGTGCAATAGCTTTAATAAAATTCTAATTGTAGAACAGGGTATAAAAGAAGGGGTCTTTCGTTATAAAAATGTGGCTTTAGATACTAAGTTCTTGGTGTTTGGTATCACTTAGGTTATAACTAAGTAATGTATTTTATTAAAAAGCATACAATAATAATATTTTATATCAAAAAAGTAGAATTTAGTCAGCGTTATTAATTTATATTAAAAAATATAAATTAAGTACTATGAAATTTCAATATTAGATGTAGCATAAAAATAATATTTAATATACAATAAAATATAAAAACACATATCCTAGAAAGAAGGTATAACATGGGAGAATTGAGAAAAATTCCTGGGGTAGGAAAGGAAACTGAAAAAGACCTAATAATGTTGGGATATACAACAATTGAATCCCTTAAAGATGCCAATCCAGAAGAGTTGTACCAAAAAGAATGCTTAATGAGTGGGCAACATATAGATAGATGTCAACTATATGTATACCGCTGTGCAATATATTTTGCATCAACAGAAAACCCAGACCCAGAAAAACTAAAGTGGTGGTATTGGAAAGACTAAAGAATAATTATAAAAGACTAAAGAGTGATTATAAAAGAGTTAAATATCAGTTTTGAATAATAATTAAAACTATTATTTAGCTCCTTTATAATACCTCACTCATCATATGTATCTTAACATAATATGTATTTCAATCAATGAATTAAATTAATTAAGAGAATCATTTAAAGATTTTTCTTCAGCTAGCCATTTTCTGCATTGTTCAATCTTTATTGTAGGGTCAAAACCTTGCTCTTTCCCCATATTTGAAAGCATATCACAAGGAAAAGTATCACATTCTCCACAATGATTAAGTTCTTTGCTTTCACAGCAAGTCTTAACCTTACATTCACCACCCCAAAATGGACCTTTCATTTGAGTACATCCTTTACAATTTACTTTCTCTTTTCTTGCACAACTGTTACAGAGTACACCACATCTTGATTCAAACATATAAACTCTCCTTTTCTAACACTTAAATATATTATAAAATTCTTTTAATTCTTCCTTTTCATCTGAAGATAATTGACTTTTTCTGATGCCTTGAATTGCACCTTCTAGTGAATATAGACGGTTAATACATGCAGAAGCATCAATAGATTTTATTTTTAACCATGCCTGCTTGCTACCTATTTCCTTTAACTGTTCATAGGTTGTGATTCCAACTTGGTTTAATTGACCCTCAACTACAGGACCTATATTTGGTAATTTAGAAAGTTCACCCATTATATCACTCCTTATATCTTAAATATTAAATAGAATTACCAATCATAGTTTATAACTACTGTTCAAAAAATTCCTTTGCATATTCTACAGTACCAGACACTTCTTTCAATCCATTGTCTAGTAGCTCTATAGCCATAAAATTTTCATCTGGCACTTCAAATGGAGCTTTTATATTAAACTTACTTGCTACTTGATAGCCAAACTTAGGATAATATTTGTCATGACCTAAAACTACACAACCTTTATATCCTTTTGACTTTGCAATTTTATGTCCTTCTTCAATTAACTTTGAACCTATTTTTTTGCCTTGGACACTTGGAGAAACTGCTACTGGTGCTAGTGCAAGTAGTACATCATTTTTAATCTTTATTTCTGTAAATAGAATATGCCCAACTATATCTCCATCATCTTCAGCAACAAGTGAAAGTTCCGGAACAAAGCTAGTACTATTTCTTAATCGATTAACAAGGTTTTGTTCATCATGGTCAGAAGATTCTTCATTTGTAAATGCAGCTTTAATAACTTCATATACTTTATCTTTGTCACTGGTTTTTTCTTGTCTAATTATCATTTTAATTTATACTCCTGTGGATTAAATTTTTTTATCTGTTATATTAAAGCTAATTCTATTAAGGTTAATTCTAGAAAATGAAAATAGCAGTGTACTATAGCCTTATCAATAGTTTTATCACTTTTCATAATAAAATGCATTACACCAAGAATAGTTATATCCTCTAATTTTTAACCATTCAGGAAAGGAAATTTTTTTGCTACTTTCATCATATTGAAACCATAAGTCATATAATTCTTGATAGTATGTTTTTTCTTTTAAATATTCATCATAATAATCTAGGTTTCCTTTATATTTTGTAAGTAGTCTATCTAATTCCTCTAAATCTTCTTTAATATTTTTTTTAGGGTTTAGAATTACACTTTCTTGTATATGATGAGAAGCAAACCATAACTCATCTATATATTTATTTAATAATAGTTCGACAGATTTAATATCTGTGTCATCTAATTTTAAAGCATCTTTTAGCATATCCTCAGAAGAGTAGTATCTATATTTATCATAATTCTCTTTATTTAAAGAAATAAATAGATTTAATTGATATCCCCACCTAAGAAAAGGCATTTCTTTATTTAAAACAGCTTTTTCAACTATTGGAAAAATTAATTTGACCACTAAAGGTTGTTGAAATTCTTTTATGTTGTTTTTATCAAAACGTTCCTTACAAATATATGTAACAAAATGCTTTTGTTTATTTTCAGGTAATTTTAATATGTAGTCGATTAAAAAGTCTAGTTTTTTGTTTGCTAATTTCTTTAATCCTCTATTTCTTGTATTTGCATATTCATTCCAAAGTTCTGTTATTTTGCTATCTTCATAATCTATAGTGTTCATTTATTGCCTCCAAATTATATCAAAAATCTTTAAATAGAAGTATCAAGATTTAGTACATGTATAGATAGTTATACATTAATATTGATGTGTAAATATTCAGTTATATAAATATTATCGATAATTAAATACCAATATTGATATGTAAATATTAAGCTATTTAAACAGATATCAATTGAACAAAATTAAATTTACTTATATATCTTTTATATCTTTTTTATATAGATTAGATTTTTCATCATAACAAAATTGATTTGCTTCTAAAACTTTTATAGATGCTACATTCGTTCTTGTTTCCTCGATTATTGGGTCAGCTACAATACGAACGACGTTTTTATTTTCTTCAATCACTTTGTCAGAAATCAATTTTACCAACTGCTTTCCAATGCTTTTTCCCAACAGATTCTTTTCACCAATTAGATAGTCAATACCATACGTTCCATTGGGTTGTGGAATTTCTGAATCCTCAAGGGGACTTTGATTATAATTATAATATTGGCAAAAACCAATAGCTTTGTGTTCAGATTCAACAATGAAATGATGTATAAAGTTATATTCATTATTTCTACCTTTTATTTCATTTAACCAATCAGAAGCATCCCCAAACCATTTTACAATATATTCTTGATATAACCATGATTTAACCATCTCAATATCTTTTTCTTCTAATTTTCGTAATGAATACATTACTCATTCACCTCACCAATTCTAATTTCTAATTGTATACTTTGCTAACATAATGCGGAAACTGTATAATGCTTTCCTTGACTTTAATATTTAAAAATTTATGTAATACTATATAAAGTAGAAGTTTATAGATTAAAGAACATCCAATATAATAACTCGTTGATTACAACTTTATCGGTTGTGATTTTTATATAATCTTACTACCATGTATCTGGAATAGAATTCCAAATTATGATTATAGTAGTAAGTAGAATTAATAAAGTAACTAAGGATGTAACTAATATTGGTTTATTTTTTTAATAATACCTACAAGTATACCTACTATGAGTATTAGTATTAATAAAAAGATTATTCCACTAAATGTAAGCATAGTTATATTTCCTCCTCATAAAATATAGGCAAGCTTTTTTATATTTTACCATACTACATCATGAAAGTCTTTTTTATTGATTAGATGGTCAAGAGGTGATTTGAATTATTTATCATACATACTTGATTTATTATAATACAAGAGGATGACACCATCTTGTCATATATAATTTTATTGTAAGGTTAAGATATAACATCATTTTTTCTAAAGTTTCTCTTAGCGATTTCAGAAAATATTATAGTAGTGGCAAATGCAACACATATTGTAACTATAGTATCATTAACGTTTAAAGCAGATTGTTTTATAATACCCATAGCACTTCCTAACATAGAGTATGGGAAAAATATACCAATAGAAGGTTGTGCTATTAGTAAGCCCATTCCAAATAGAGAAAGGCAAAGACTGATACCAATAGGAGTAGCAAAACTTCTAATCTTTATAGATAGGTATAGTTGTATAGAAGCTATTGAAATTGAAATAATCCAACCCTTAACAATCCAGCCAGTGAGTTCATTAGGTACACTTTGGGAAAATCCAATCATATTTCCAGCAACTATGTAAAAAATAACGAAAGCAATTTGAGTGATAGCCGTAAGTATTGAAATAACTATAAGTTTAGATAAAAAAATGTTTTTTAAATTGATTGGAAGTGTCATTACATTATTCCAATTATGATTCATATGTTCAAGTCTGCAAACATAGGCACAAAAGATTGCTATTAATATAGGAAAGAAAAACTCACCATAAAATAGACTAACTTGAGTCCACAAGCTATACCATTCTTTCTTAAGGATATCTTGATTTAGATAAAAGTTTCCAGTACCAATTAGCACACTTAGAAGTGGTAAAGCCAATAATATATACCATATAAAAGAATTTTTTAACTTTAGGATTTCTCCCAAAACTGATTTTCTTAACATTTAAATCCCTCCTATATTTCCTTTTTTAATAAATGATTTTTTCCAATATAATAAATTAACATTCCAACAAAGAAGATTAAAACAGTCATTGAAAAATTCATATTTACTTTGTAAACTGATGAACCAAGGGCAGTGTCATAAGCATAATTTAGAGGCGTTAATTCTATGTAATAAGACCATATAAATAATCTACGAATACCTTGAAAAAATAGGCCTGATGTTAAACCTATAAAGCTACCTAACATACCAAGTGTAACAGCAAGCATTTGATTTTGGAATACAGTTGCAACCCATTGGTGCAGTGCTATTATAGCTATACTAACTAGTATCGTACCTAAGGTATATTTGATAATTAAGGACATAGAAAATGGTTCGATAAAGTCCTTAAAAGATGCAAAACCTAAAATAGCCAATATTTGTATAAGTATAGATAATGATATCAAAATAGTAGAGCATAAAAATTTAGAAAAATAAATACTATTTAAGGGTGTAGCAGAAGACTTTAAAAGTTTCCATGTATCTCCTTTATGCTCTATATCGCTTATTCGGGAAGTAATTATTGATATTAAGATAGGAAAAAATAATCCATTTAAACTTGTAAAACTCATAATCATGTATGAATATTCAAATCCACTTAGCATGTCTGGATTCTTTGTAAGAGCTCTACTTGAATTCATGATACACCATATTATTTCAACAGCTACAAATAAAAATGTCATCAAAATAATTTTCTTTCTTTTAATTTTATAAAATTCTAAACTAAGATATTTCATTATAAAGTCACCGCCTTGCCAGTAAGTTCAAGGAATATATCCTCTAAGCTCTTTTTATGTTCTTCTATTCTAAATACATCCATATTTGAATGTACAAGTATGTTATTTATTTTAGCTACATCTGTATCTTTTAAATTTTCAATAGTTAAATATCCATCTTGTATAAGTGACATATATCCTTGTGTATTTAAAAGTTTTTGAGCAGATATTGGATTTTGTGTTTTAATAGCAATATGACTTTGACCTTTATCATGAAGTTCTTTTATACTATCTTGAAAAACAAGTTCACCATGATTTATTATTCCTATTGATGTGGCGATTTGGTCAATTTCACTTAGAAGATGACTAGAAATAAGAACTGTCATGCCATATTTTTCTGGAAGAGATTTTATTAGTTCTCTAATTTCTTCAATTCCAGCTGGGTCAAGTCCATTTGTAGGTTCATCAAGTATCAATAGTTTTGGAAACTTCATTATTGCCATGGCAATGCCAAGGCGTTGTTTCATACCTAGTGAATATTGACTGACCTTCTTATTTTTCTGATTTTCTAGTCTTACTATTTTTAAGGCTTCATGTATATTTTTTTTAGGTAAATCTAATAGTCTTTGCATAATAGTCATATTTTCAAGCCCTGTCAAGTGTCCATAATATGATGGAGATTCTATCAATGAGCCAATATCATTTAAAATTGATATTCTGTTTTTATCATTTAACTCTTTACCTAAAATACTAATATTTCCTTGTGTAGGTTTTGCAAGTCCAAGTAGCATTTTAAGAGTAGTAGATTTACCAGCACCATTAGGGCCTAAAAAGCCATATACAGCTCCTTTTGGTACTCTAAGGTCTAAGTCTTTTACTCTAAATATTTTATTGTATTCTTTTGAAAGTCTGTTTGTTTTAACTATCATTTCCATATGTTTTATCCTCTTTTCTATAATTTAGTATGAATTTTTATGACTTACATATAGTAGTGTTTGTAGCTTATATTAATACAATAAAGTACTTACATTTCAGATAGCTGAAGTTTACCTTACGATAACCTTAAATAGTCTATTGGGGTAAAGTTATAAAAATGGGTATATGATATACTTATGGAGGGTGATAATTATGGAAACAATAAAGGATAAAAAAATACTTGTGGTTGATGACCATAAAGAATTATTAAAAATGATAGATGAAATCTTAAGAAAAGATGGATTTAATAGAATTTTTCTAGCCTCTAGTTATGAAGAAGCTGTGAAAGTATTTAAAAATATAAAACCAGACTGTGCAATTTTAGATGTAGTATTGCCAGATGGAGATGGATTTTCTATTATGAGAAAAATTAGAGAGACGTCTAAGATACCAGTTATTTTTCTTTCTGCAAGAGGAGAGGATGAAGATAGATTGATTGGTTTGGGTTTAGGAGCTGATGATTATATAGTAAAGCCATTTTTACCTAAAGAACTTACTTTAAGGTTAATAGGTATACTAAATCGTGTATATATTCCTATGAAGGAAGAGGAGTTGCCAGTATTTAAACTAGGAGATTTTGTTGTCGTAAATTTAAATACTGCATGTGTAAAAAAAGATGGACAAGAAATATCTTTAACTGCTAAAGAACATTCCCTGCTTTCAAAGTTGTATGAAAATAAAGGGCGAATTGTTACTAGTGATGCACTATGTCAAGCTATATGGGGAGATGACATGTATGGGTATGAAAATACTCTTATGGTACATGTTAGGAGAGTTAGAGAAAAGATAGAGGAAGCACCATCTTCTCCTAAGCATCTTCTTACAGTAAGAGGGCTTGGATATAAATTAATTGTTAATTGATTTATGCCATAGGAAGATTTCAAGAGGAGTGATTTAACTTTGGATAGTGTAAAATATATATTGAGGCGATTTATAGGTTCAAGCATCTTGATTTCATTATTTCTAATTATCTTAAACATAACAGGATTTTTGATATTTTCATACGTAACCTTTATATATCCATACTTGGGAGAATCGGATATAAGCACTAGCAGAGAGACTAAAGCAAATTTAATGATGCTTGAAGAAAAGTTAACCTCAAAAGATGGTAAATTTGTTTTGGATGAATCTAGCAAAGATGTGTTACATAAAAATCAAGCTTGGGCAATGTTAATTGATGATAATGGGGACAGAATATGGGAGTATGATTTACCCAAAGAAATACCAAAGCATTATACTTTAACGGATGTAGCTAAATTTTCGAGATTCTTTTTAAAAGACTATCCTGTGTATGTATGGGAGCATCCTGAGGGGCTTCTAGTTACAGGATATCCAAAAGACAAGTATACTAGGTTTAACCTTACTTATACCATTAGAGAAATAGAGCAATTTCCAAGGTTAATATTAGTTATGCTTTTGCTTAATGCAATAATTACTTTTTTAATAGCTTTGTTCATAGGATTAAAAATGGTAAAATCTATAAAGCCAATTATTACAGGGATGAAGCTTATTTCAAAGGGCGAGCCAGTATTTCTTCAAGAAAAGGGAATACTTAGTGATATTTCAAAATCTATTAACTCTGTATCTAGAGAATTACAGGAAAAAAATGCAAAGCTTAGAAAAAGAGAAGAAGCTAGGTCTAATTGGATTGCAGGAATATCTCATGATATAAGAACACCACTTTCAATGATAATAGGATATGCTGGAGAGCTTGAGGAAAGTAAAAATCTTTCTCAAAGAGAACATGAGCAAGTATCTATTATATGTAATCAAGGTATTAAGATTAGGGAATTAGTAAGCGACCTTAACTTAGTCTCTAAATTGGAATACAATATGCAACCATTGGATTGTGGTAAAATTAGAGTTTCTGTTTTCTTGAGAGAGGTTGTTTCTGATTTTATAAATAATAATTTGGATAATAACTTTTATATTGAGATTAATATATTGGATGAAGATATTATTATAGATGCAGATAAAAAGTTATTAAAAAGAGCTATTAGCAATTTGATACAAAATAGTATAACTCACAATCAACATGGGTGTAATATAAATGTAGTTTCAAGGTCTGATTTAGATTTTTGTTATATAACTATTGAAGATGATGGAAAAGGTATGAGCAAAGATAAAATTAGTTATTTATTGAATAATCAATATAATTTGAGTGATGCATATGCTAAAGGTCAGAATCATGGTCTGGGTCTTTTAATAGTAGCAGGTATTATAAACGCACATAAAGGTAAATTAAATATCACAAGTGATAATTGTCATGGTCTAAAAATAACTTTAAAATTACCACTAGCAAAGTAAAATTTTATGATAAAATAATAAATAAGCGTGAACAATGAAAATATTTTGAAAATAATTTTATTATTTATTGACAAAAATGTTCTATCGTAGTAGAATAAATATAAATTCTTTTCTTGTCAAGTTTTATTAAATAAAATAGTAACTTTTGCTTTATGCGCTTAGAGCTAAGTTACTCATGGTATCAAAATTTTCATAGGAATAATATATTTTGGAATTATTGTAAGACTGTTAAACTCTTTAAATAGTTCCCTTTTTTTTAATATTTTTCAATAATACTTAAAATATTATTGACAAAAATATTCTACTAAAATAGAATTATAATATAGTAGTTTTTAATTTTGAGAAGAAGATAACCAGATTTTAAGAGCAGATTTAATTAGAAGAACTTTTATGTAATTATTAGAGGAATATTTTATTAGAACCTTGTATTTAGAGCGAAAGAGCATCTTAAATAGACATTTTTTGACCATATAAACTCTACTAAAGTAGAGTTTTGGTGTCTGATTTTTAGTGATATAAAGTATAGATGTCTAGATATGTTGAATTAAATTAGAGCTATAAAGAGCTGTTGAGGAAAAGGTTTGGATTAAAAAAATCATAAATGAGAGATTCTTTTTTTAAAAGCTAGAGAAGCAATAAGTCAAAATTAAAAGAAGTAAGATTACTAAAATATAAATGCTTAAAACTAGAAAGAAAAATTTAAAAGAAGGGAGAGCTACTGAGACAAGTATCCAGAAGTATATAGCTGAGTACAAGATATTTCATAAAACTTAAGCAATATAAAGTAATTCTGACACTATTTACACATGTTTATTATGTACAAATAGCTAACTTTAGAATTTAAGATTGAGAAAATCTTATAAAATTACAGTAATTTAAATGAATATAACATCAATTAAATTGATGAAAGTTTTACTGTGAATATTGCTTGTCTGTATTCTGAGTAGCAAAGGTTTATTATGCCAATAAAAAAGTTGCCACAATCAGAATTGAAGATAATGAAATTTATATGGAAAGTAGATTCCAAAATAACATCAAAAGATATTATTTTAGCTATGGAGCAAAAATATCAATGGAAGCAAACGACAACTTTAACTATTTTATCTAGATTAGTAGTTAAAGGATTTTTAAGTTCTAAAAAGGTAAATAAACATACACAGTATGAGATTTTAATTAATAAAAAGGACTACTTGAATGTTGAAACGAGAGAATTTTTTAGTAATATTCATGATTCCTCTATAAAAAGCTTATTATTATCACTTCATGCAGATGATAATATAAGTGAAAAAGATATACTTTTTATTGAAGAGTGGTTAAGAAGTATTAAATAAAAATAAGAAAATAAGATTAAAGAAAAATAGTAGCTATTTGTAAAATAAAACATGATACCTAAAAATATGAAAACTTATTTTTAGAAATTTTGTGAGCTTGTATAATATAAGTAAAACATTAGATTGGTGATTTATGTAATTTAATAGATTATATGTAAATTAAATATTATAAAAATACAATCTTAAAGCAAAATTAAAGCAAAATTTTGTATAATATAAACATAAATCATATACAGTATATTTATGATATGTAGTATATCTGTATTTGAAAATTATAAATTATAAGTGGATTGTAATATGAACCAAAATAAAATTAAATATGAGTGTAAATTAATGATGGACAATTCTATTAATTCAATATAAAAAGCTACCTTTAGTTATCAATTAAATAACTATATTTTAGGGTAGCTTTTTGCATATGGATTGTAGTTGTGTAGAATACATAATTTCATAATTTTTATAAATATGACATATAGCTTTCAAGTTTAAATTGGTACAATAAAATAATAATAAAAATTAGGGGGGATATTTATGAAATATCAATGTTCATTATTGGCAGTAAATGATGTAGAAGTGTCAAAAAAGTTTTATGGAGAATTGTTTGACCAAAAAGTTGTGTTAGATTTAGGGAAAAATGTAACTTTTAGTGGAGGATTTGCAATACAAGAGGATTTCGCATGGTTAACAGGACTAAATCCAGATACAGTTGTGAAAAAATCACACAATATGGAACTTTATTTTGAAGCTGATGATTTTGATAAATTTATTGAAAAACTTAAATCATATAAAGATGTAGAGTATGTTCACCAACCACTAAAATATGAATGGAAACAGAGAGTAGTGCGTATTTATGACCCTGATAAGCATATTATTGAGGTAGGAGAAGCTATGGAAGTTATAGCTGGAAGATACTTAGATGAAGGGTATTCTGTAGAAGAAGTTTCTAAGATTATTCAACATCCAATTGAATTTGTAGAGGAATGTAAAAGGAGTGAATAATTTTGTTACTAGTATTTTTAGATTAAAAAAAAACCAAAAGTGGTGATTAAAATTGTATGAAAGAATGTTGAATAAAAGTGTTATGCCATCAGAAAAAGAGATTTCTAAGTATGTTGGCAAAAAACATTTTAATCTTATTTTGCATCTTGAGAATTTATTAGATAAAAAATATGATTTGCGTAAAGAATTAAGATTTCCTTTTGGAAATAATTATGGCTGGGGATATAAGTATTCACATAAAACAATGCATCTATTTTATGTGTTTTTTGAGAAAGATTGCTTTACGGCAACTATTCAAATTGGAAGTAATGATGTAGACAAGCTATTAGATATACTGGATAACTTATTACCAAAGACAAATGAATTTTGGAATAAGCGATACCCTTGTGGAAGTGGAGGATGGATAAATTATAGAGTGGAGAATGAGAAAGAGCTTGATGATATTTTAAAGATTATTGAAGTTAAGAAAAAGCCTCCAAAAAATCTAATCATATAAAATAATAGTATTTGACAAGATTAATGATGTAAATTAAAATGAAAAGATATTTCTAGACAAGAGTATTGAGATAGAATGTATACTAGAAAAATAAACTATTCTTTAAAATAAGTGAGTATTTATAGTGTTTTGAGATATAGTTGATTTTTAAAGTATAAGTATACTATAGAACTCTTGTATAAATAGATATTAGTTAAATATTATTGTAAAGGAGTGATTAGTATTAAAGCAAAAGAACTTTATAAAAAGTTAGACTTAGAATTTGATATTAAAAATATTGATGATGATTGGGGTTTTATGAATTTTGAAAATGATTTTATTACTCCAGAGTTTAAGAAAAAATACATAGGTTTAGTATTAGATAATGCTCAAGACATTAATAAAGTATATACAGTTACTTTTCCAGATAAAGAAATAATTCAGCAAATCATAGATAAAGATGAAAGAGATATCTTACTTTTTTCACACCATGCAATGGGATATATAGCATCTGATGAAGGTTTTCCATTTCATGACATTTCACTATCTTATATGGAAGAGATGAAAAAACGTAGAATTTCTTTTTATGTATTACATTCTCCATTAGACAATTATAGTGATTATTCAACTTCTGTTAGTTTTGCAAATGCTTTAGGTCTTGAAATTGTCAAACCATTCTGCAAATATGATGATAAAATCAAGGTAGGAGTTTATGTAAAACATCCTTAAAGTCAGTAGAAGAGATTAAGGAGCTTGTTAAAAAAGCAGTTGGACATGATGTGAAACTATATGATTATGGAAGCTCTTTTTTAAAAGATGGTTTAGTAGCTATTGCAGCAGGGGGAGGAAGTTACCCATTTGTAGCAAGTGAAGTTGATGAGCTTGGTATAAATTTATATATTACTGGATTTACCAAGCCTTTAAAACATTTTGAACCAGTATTAGAATTTCATAGAATTGCAAAAGAGAATTTAATTAATGTTATAGGTGCTACTCATTATTCTACAGAAAAATTTGCATGTATGTCTTTAGTTAATTACTTCAAAAATCTAGGGCTAGAATCAGAATTCTTGGAAGGAAAGTATTATTTAGAAGATTTATAATAGATATTAAACAAAAATAGGCAGTCAGTAAAAATTTGTGTTTACTGACTGCCTATTTTATTGTTTTTAGAATAATATCTTAATTAGCTTTATAATGTAGTATCGTAATACTCTCTGGAGAATTTAAAAAAATTGTCTTGGAGTTAGATTTTTTAGATATTCCAAAATCTATTCATATCTGCTTCTTTATTTGTTCATATTTTATAGCTAACATATATCAAGGTTATTTTTCCTATTTCACTATAGAATACTTATTTTTCGATGTTTTTTTATAGTATTATTATGATAAACTATATTTTATAAGTATTTATTTTAAATTATTATAAATATTAATTTTAAAATAATAGAATTATTATATTTATGAGAATAAATGGTATAATAAAAGGTAAAGTGTCAAATATCCGCTAAACTAAATAGATTAATTAGTATATACATTAAAATATAAACAATTTAAATAAATAATAATTTATAAGGAAAGGAAAGATAGAATGGTATTTACGAAAAGTAATAAGTATGACAAAGAGTTCCTCATGAAAAATATGATGGGACCTAATTGTATAAAAATACTAGAGGAACTGACAAATAAGATAAAATTAGAAAAGGGAATGCGTATTTTAGATTTAGGATGTGGAAGAGGTATATCTTCTATATTTTTAGCAAATGAATTTGATGCAACTGTATTTGCAACAGATTTGTGGATAGAACCAACTGAGAATTATGAAAGATTTAAGGACTTTAACTTAGATAATAAAATATTTCCAATACAAGCAGAGGCACATGAATTACCTTACGCAGAAGGTTTTTTTGATGCAGTAATAAGTGTTCATTCTTATCACTACTTTGGAAATAAAGAAGGTTTTTTAGAAAATCACATATCACCTCTTGTAAAAGAGGGTGGAATAATTGCAATGGCAATGCCAGGATTAAAACAAGATTTTGTAGATTGTATACCTGATGAACTTATTCCATTTTGGCAAGATAACATGAATTTTCATTCTCTTAAATGGTGGAATGAGCTTTGGTCAGAATCAGAGTCTGTGATTTTAGAGAAATGTGAAGCTTTAAGTTGTCATGAAGAAGCATGGCAAGATTGGCTAAACTGCGATAATTCTTATGCAAAAAATGATAAAAAAATGATGGAAGTAGAAGATGGTAAGTATTTTAATACAATTTCTCTAATAGCTAGAGTTAAATAAAAGTTGGAGTTAGATAAAGACTAGAGCTTGATAAAGATTTGAATTAGATAAAGATTAGAGTTAGATAAAAATTCAAATACAAAGATAATTATTTAAATACAAAATGATTTTTTAGAGAATTTATACCCAATTGGACTATTTAGGTTGATTGGGTATTTTTATTTTGTAATAATATACTAAAAATAAAAATTTTATGTCACAAAGTACTTTTTAAATTGTCTAACTTAATATGGGGGTGAAATTATGAGTGAAAGTACACAAAATAATGTAAAAAAAGATGAAATAGAAAATTTGATAGATAGAGCTATTTTAGGAGACAAAAAATCTCTTGAAATTTTGTTATTGGATGTACAGGATTTAGTATTTAATTTATCCTTAAGAATGTTAGGTACTGTACAGGATGCAGAGGATGCCAGTCAAGAAATTATGATACGTGTAATTACTCATATATCTACATTTAGAAAAGAAAGTTCTTTTTCTACATGGGTATTTAGAATAGCATACAATCATTTACAAAATTATAAAAAAAGTATGTTTTCTAAACAGCATTTAAGTTTTGAATATTATGGAGCTGATATCAAAAATGGCAAATCAAAAGATATACCTGATTTATCTCAAAATGTTGAAACTTCTATTATTGAAGAAGAACTAAAATATTCATGTACAAATGTAATGTTACAATGCTTGGATGTAGAGAGTAGATGCATTTTTATTTTAGGTACAATGTTTAAACTAAATAGTAAAGTTGCTGCTGATATTTTGGATATATCTTCTGAAGCATATAGACAGAGGCTATCACGAATTAGGAAGAAAATGGCCTCATTTTTAGATGAGTATTGTGGATTAAGTGGAAAAGGGGTATGTCAGTGCAAGAAGCGTATTAATTATGCAATAGTTAATCACCGTATAAATCCTAAAAACTTGGAGTATTCTAGTCTAGAAAAAGATGATGATAATACTATATTTAAATTTAAATCTGCTATGGAGGAAGCTGAAAATTTTTCAACAGTATTTTCAAGACTTCCATCATATTATTCTAGTGAAAAATTAAAAAAATTTCTAATAGATTTTTTACAGTCAGACTGCTACTCAATAATTAAAAATTTATAAATACTTAGAAAGTTTTTGAAATATGATGCAAAACTTTAATAAGTATTAAGTATGGATATTAGAAGTTATTTAGATATGTAATTTTAAAAATTAATTAATGAGTATTTTAAAATAGCTATATGGTATTTGAGTATCAATCAAGTATTTAAATAATTTTTAAAAATATTAATAAAATTAATATAAAAGGGAGAGAAAATTATGAAAAAAAATTGTATATTAGAGTTTTTAAATGCACTGAAAAACAATAATTCAAGAGAGTGGATGATGGAAAATAAAGAATGGAAAAAAGAAGCTACATTGCAATTTGAACAGTTGTTACAAGATATAATTAATGCTTTAGCTTATCAAGATAAATCTATTGCACATCTAAATGCAAAAGATTTAATATTTAGGTTGAATAGAGATACTCGTTTTAGTAATGATAAATCACCTTATAACCCATCATTTAGAGCACATATTTCATCTGCTGGACGAGTACCAATTCCAGTAGGGTATTACATAGATATTTCTCCACAAAATATATTTTTAGGAGCAGGACTTTTTACACCACAGCTTTCAGATGCAACAACAAGAGTGAGGGATTATATACTTAAACATTCAGATGAATTAGAATCTATTTTGTATAATCATAAATTTTCAGAGAATTTTACTTTAGATGGCGAAAAACTAAAAAATATTCCAAGAGGATATCCAAAAGATTTTACTAAAGGAGAGTATTTAAAACACAAAAGCTGGTATATTGAATATCACTTACAGGATAGTGACTTAGACAATTTATATGAATTTTGTAAAATGGTTACTGATAAATTCTTACTTATGAAACCTTTTAATGATTATATTAATAAAGCTTTAGAAGGCTACAAAATGCCTAAGAGAAAAGCTTAAACATAAGAAATATGAGTAGAGTATAATCGGGGCATAATATTAGTAAAAGTTTAAAATATAGTACAGTTAAAGTGTAATAAAGTGTTAAAATATTTGACAAATCGAAGGCTTGCTCTTATACTCAATACAAGTAAGGTACCTTTTTAAAGGACTTATTCGAAAAAAATCATATAATTAGTAAAATGTATGATTACAAAATTAATAATTAATTTAGGAGGTAAAAATCATGAATGAAACTCAAGATGAAAATTTATTAGAGCAATTTTTTAAAGTACAATCGTTACTACATAAATTTCACCTTCAAAATCATAAATCACATGGTTTTTTTAGAGGAACGCATAGAGGTCAAGGAAGAGTATTATCTATGCTAAAAATAAAACCAGAAATTACTCAAAAAGAACTATCTTATTTGCTTGATATGAGACCTCAATCTTTAGGCGAGTTGCTTTCAAAACTAGAAAATCAAGGCTTTATTACTCGTACACCTTCAGAAAAAGACCGTAGAGTAATGGTAGTAAGACTGACATCAAAGGGTATGGATGAAATTAATAAAATTGAGCAGGAAGAAGACCCAACTAATAAAATATTCGATATTTTAGAAAAAGAAGAAAAAAGTATTCTAAGTGATATTCTTACTAAGATTACTAATGAGTTGGAGAGAACTATAAAAAATGATGATAATATTAATTTTGATGGGGCGCATATGGGAGCACACTCAAGACCATATCCTGGTCAACGCTTAAGTTTTAATGGAAGAGAAGGTTTTGGAATGGGGCATATGGGTTCACATCCAAATCCACATGAGGAACCACATCCAAGTTCTCAAGAAGAAAAAGAGTTTTACAATCCACGTATGGAAGCATTTCAAGCTTTTTTTAATAGAGAAGAATTCTTTGAACAAATGACGAAACAGCATCCAGGATTTTTTGAACAGATAGTAAAAGAACATCCAGAGTTTTTCAAGAATAAGGAATTTGATGAGCAGAATGTATCTAAGGATGAAAAGTATCGCGAAAAGGATGTTAATGAAGATTAGAAACTATCTATCTTCCCACTATAATTATATCATAAATAAAAAGTTTTTTTAAGACTATGAATATATCCTCATTTCTATATAATTGATATAGCGGATTAAACGTTAATTTCAATTGAGGAGGATTATAATATGAATCTAAATGATTTTGAATTGAATCTTGAAAATGAATGGCTCCAAAAAGTTCTTAAAGAAGCTAACAGACAGCTTGAGGAAAAACGTAGAGAAAAGGATAAACTAAAAAAAGATGCTATAGAAACTCAAAGGGAATTATGGAGTGATTTGGGGGCTATTTCTATTGAAAATGGATTAGAACAACTTTCTGAGTTTATGTCATTTATGGATGTTATGAAGCATCAAAAAAGGAGCCATGAATTTACTGAAAAGCTCAAAGATAAATACGAAAAAATGATTGAATCTCCTTATTTCGGACGAATTGACTTTACTGAAGATAATGAAGTTGATACTCAAAAGTGTTATATTGGGCTATCAAATCTCATTGATGATGATTATGATTTTCTTGTATATGATTGGCGAGCTCCTATTTCAAGTATGTTTTACGACTATGAGATTGGACAAGCAAGTTATGATTGCCCAGAAGGATTAATCTCTGGAGAAATAACTAAGAAAAGACAGTATAAAATAAAAGATAGAAAAATTGAGTATATGTTTGACAGCAATCTAAATATTGATGATGATGTCTTACAAGAGCTTTTAGGCAAAAACTCTGATGAGAAAATGAAAACTATAGTTACAACTATTCAAAGAGAGCAGAATCAAGTGATTCGTAATGAAGATTATAAAAACTTAATTGTACAAGGCGCCGCTGGAAGTGGAAAAACATCTATAGCACTTCATAGAATTGCATATTTACTATATAGACATAAAGATAAAATAACATCTAAAAATATAATAATATTTTCTCCAAATAACATATTTAACGACTATATATCAAATGTATTACCACAACTTGGTGAAGATAATATTTGCCAGACCACATTTAAAGACTATATGCATCAAGAATTAGGAAATGATTTTAAAAAAGAAAGTCCATCAGAAATGATGGAGTATATATTTGATAATAATCAAAAAATAACATATAGAGATAGGATAGAAAATATAGAATTTAAAACATCTTCAGAGTTTGTGGATATATTAAAAAAATATATAACTCATCTAGAGACAGAGGATAGATGCTTTGAAGATATTATTGTGAGAGGCAAGTTGATAATTTCATCTAAGGATTTGCAAGATTTGTTTTCCAATGATTATTCAAATCTACCAATCAAGAGAAGATTAGAAAAGATAAAATCAAGAATAATGTTTCTAATTGAACCATATGAAAAAATTTGGGTTGATGAAATATTTAAAGAACTTGAAGAATCTGGAGATTATATAGAAAAAGAAGAAATGATAGAAAAAAGTACTCTTATTGTAAAAGAAAATTTGAAAGAAATCTATTCTAAAGTTTTAAAAATGACAGAGCTAGACTTGATAGACACTTATAAAAATCTATTTGAGAATTTGGAGCTGTTTTTAGATAAAACGAATATTGAGTATGATAAAAATCTTATAGATAATATAAGAACTTATACAATGGATAATTTGAGTGTAAAGAGCCTTTATTATGAGGACCAAGTTGCTCTTTTATATTTAAAAGGGGTTCTTGGAGGTATCCCAAATACATCACAAATTAAATATGTAATCATAGATGAAGCACAGGATTACAGTCCATTACAATATGAAATATTTTATAAACTCTTTAATTCTGCCAATATGACTATATTAGGAGATATCAACCAATCAATCAATCCATTTATGAATGTTGGAGATTACAATAATATTCATGATATATTAAAGAATGATACTTGTATAATAAATCTAAGTAAAACCTATCGTTCAACAATGGAAATTACTAGATTTTCAAGAAAACTTCTTACTGAATATATAAATGATGAATATGTTGAAAGACATGGTGATGAGCCTAAGATAATCGGTTTTAAAGATAAAAATCAACTGAATAAAAAACTTATTGAAGATATAAAAAGTTATAAAAAGAAAAATTATAACTCTGTTGGTATCATAACAAAAACAGTTCGTGAAGCTAGAGAAGTATACGAGTTCTTAAAAGAGAATGATGTTGATGTACAGTGTATAACAAAAGATGATGATGAGTATATAAGTGGTGTGTTAATAATGCCCTCATACCTATCTAAAGGGCTTGAATTTGATGTGGTTATTATATATAATGCAAGCAATAAAAATTATAATAATGAAGATGAAAGGTTGCTCCTTTATACTTGTTGTACAAGAGCTCTTCATGTACTAAACATATATTATTTAGATGAGATAAGTTCTTTATTAAAACAATATTAAAGTAAGATTAAAGTAATATTAAAACGATATTAAAACAATATTAAAATAATATTAAAATAATATTAAAATAATGAAATTTTAATTCTTTTCTAATTTTTTAGGATTATTATATATTTATTATGTACTTGTAATGAATATTTATATGAGTATTTTATGATAAAGTTAAAGCCCTTAAAATTCAAAATAGATGGTTTTTAAGGGCTTTTTTAGTAGTATTATTTAGTTAGAATTTGTATAGCAGTTAAATAGTTAAAATCTGATATATAAATTCTAAAAAAAATATTAATATAAAATAGATGGTTATGTTTACTAATAAATAAATTAAAGTCACAAATAATAGACTCATAAATAATTCAATTGTTAGTTATGTTTTATATTACTTATCTTTATTTTGTATCTATTACTTCATGAGCCATCTCTACTAAATTATTCATAGATAAATCTGAGTCCTGAACTATAAATGAGTAATAAACTCCATTTTGTTTCCAGCTCAAATATTTATATTCATTAACTTCCACATCACCTGACCACTCACTAAATACATATTTACCTGATTTTTCATCAAGTTTATCCTGTTCTGTCATTTTATAACCTTCTGGTACATACTTTTGCTTGAATTCCTCATAAGAAATATTTACATCTTTGTATGTATCTACAACTTTTATATTCTCAGAATCTTTTCCAAGTACATTATTTGATGTTTTAAGAGATATTTCATCATTACCATTTTCATAGGTAAAATCAAGTGCTTTTAATTCGCCTAAAATGTTATCTTCCTTATCAAGTCCTTTTTCATTTATAGTATAAGCTCCTTTAAATTTATATCCATTACTAAATTCAGAAACTATATTAGGGGCAAATTTAAAGTCTTTTTTTACTTGTTCTGTAGTTGGGATAGATGTATAGGTAGCCCTAGTACTTGATTTTCCAATTATACTAGATATCTCTCCTGTAGCAAGAACTGTTGTACCCAAAAGTAGAGTAACAGCAAAAGTTGCAATTAATCCTTTTTTGAATGATAAATTAAATGGTAATTTATGTTTTTTATTATTAATCATTTTATAATTTTCCCCTCTTTCTGGTAGACTATTTAATGTTTTATTTAATCTATTATGAAAGCTTTCTGGAGCTTTCGGAAATGAATTATTTAATTTGTTTTTGTTCATACATTACCTCCACATTTTCTAATTTAGTTTTTAATAATTTTCTACCTCTTGATAATCTGCTTTTTACAGTTCCTTGAGGTATATCTAATATTTCTTTAATCTCATCTATTGAATATCCCTCGATATAATAAAGAACTATTGGAATCTTAATTTTTTTAGATAAACCTTGAATAGCAATATATAAATCACTGTAATCATCATCTTCTTCTACTTTTTTGTTCTTGAGAATTTCTTCAAAGGGTAGAAGATTAAACTGTTTACGTCTTAATGAATTACATTCATTTATGACTATTCTAATCAACCAAGTCTTAAAATATTGTTGTTCTTTCAGTGAGTCTAACTTTTCATATGCCTTTAAAATAGCATTGTTGACAGCATCCTCACAATCTTGGTCATTTCCTAAAATAGACTTAGATATGCGATACAAGGTCTGTTCTGACTCAAGAATATTATTAATAAATGTAGTTTTATCCAATTGTACTCCTACCTTTCTATGCAAATCGTAGCGCTACTTTTTTGCCTTACACTTATTAGATAAAATTTTACTATAAATGGTTCACTTTTTTTAAATAATTATTTTATTAGTAGGAGTATCCCTAATTTTTTCATTTTGAAAATAGAAAATAAAAGAAATTGAAGAAAATACAAAGGTACCTTAAAAATAGTGTTGACAAAATTATAAGGTACCTTTATAATTAAAAATAGATAAGGTACCTTAATAAAATTTAAAAAATAAATTAATAGAAAAAATCGAGTTAATTGGGAGGAGTTAATATGAATTATTACAAAGATAAAAGAGAAGGATTTAGAGGATATGGAGGTCCTCATAGACATTCATGGAATCATGTATGTGAAGGGTGCAAAATATTTGAAATGATGTGTCATGAAGGATTTGGACCAAGAGGATACGAAGGAGGTCATGGCAATAGAGAATGTAGAAGTCATGAAGGATTTGCACCAAGAGGATACGAAGGAGGTCATGGCAATAGAGAATATAGAGGTCATGAAGAATTTGCACCAAGAGGATACGAAGGAGGTCATGGCAATAGAGAATATAGAGGTCATGAAGAATTTGCGCCAAGAGGATACGAAGGAGGTCATGGCAATAGAGAATATAGAGGTCATGAAGGATTTGCACCAAGTGGTCATGAAAGAACTTACAGAAAATTTAAAGAAAATGAAGAATTTGATGCTAAAAATTATCAAGAAAACAATGAATATCAGAAATGTGGAAGATTTGAAAACCAAAATGTAGATGAAAAAATAGTGTCTGAAAATAAATCAGATACTGAGAAAAATAATATAAAAGAATATGAAAAAATTTATGAATCTAAAACAGCAATTGATGAACAAGTAGAAGAGGTTAATAAAAATAATACTAAAGAAGAAATTAAAGGTGAAAAAAAAGATACTGATAAAAAATAGGGTTAGAAATTCAATAAATAAACAATTAAATTAAAGGTTAAAAAATAAATATCAGAATACAAATAAAAACATATTATTGACTAAATCAAAAAGGTGATAGCTTTAAAAAGACTGTCACCTTTATTTTTTTATAGTTGTTTATTGGTGCAAGTATTTCAATAAATATGGGAGATAAAGATTAGTTTTATTAGGAATGATTAAAAACATATAAATTTGAGTAGATATAAGTTACAATTTACATTTTTATGATAACATTTTCTTTACAATTTTTTAGATATATGTTAATATTTAGAAAAATGCATATGTATTCATAAAATAGCCTTAAAATAGATAAAAAGGCTATAAAAAAGAAAACGTATGCAATGACAAGTCAATAAAGTTAGATTATACTTTATAAATTTGGGAGGATATAATCATGGGAAAATATCAAGAATCAAAAAGAGTTGTAAGAAATTACTTTGAAGCATTAGAAAATGCCAATGGAGATGAAATTAAAAAAATTTTAAAACAGCACATGAAGTCAGATTATGACTGGAGAGGCGTATATCCATTTCGTGAACAAAAAGGAGTTGAAAATGTAGCAGATATATTTTGGAAGCCTTTAAAGCATTCATTGAGTAATATGCAAAGACGACAAGATATCTTCATTGCAGGTACTAATGAAATTGATAACAGTGAGTGGGTAATGAGTATGGGTCATTTTATGGGACTTTTTGATAATGATTGGCTTGGGATTAAGCATACTCGCAAGATGATTAGCTTAAGATATGCGGAATTTAACTGTGTGAAGGATGGTAGAATTTCCAAAACTGGATTATTTGTAGATATAATTGGATTTATGATTCAGGCAGGTGTCAATCCATTGCCACCACAAACAGGTTCATATTTTGTATATCCAGGACCAATTGACCATAATGGATTACTTTTTGAAGATGCAGATGAAGTAGAGGGGATTAAGACTTTAGCATTAGTCAATAAAATGGTAGATGATTTGTCTGAACTAAATGACAGTGGTTCTATGGGATGCCCACCAGAGATACTTGAAAAATCATGGGCTAAAGATATGATTTGGTATGGACCAGGGGGGATTGGAGCTTCTTATACTATACCTAGATATCAAGAACAACATCAATTGCCATTTAGAAATAATTTAAAAGGAAAGACTTTTAATGGACATGTATGTAGATTCGCAGAAGGTAATTTTGCTTGTTTCTTTGGATGGCCTAACTTAAGCAATATCCCATGTGGAGGATTTTTAGGATTGCCAGGTGGAGAGGTTAAGGCAGATATGCAAGTCGTTGATGTTTACTATCGTAAAGGAGATAAACTTAAAGAAAATTGGGTGTTGATTGATATTCCATACTGGTTAAAACAACAAGGTCTTGATATTCTTGAAAGAACTAAAAGTATTTTTAATGTTTAATTTTTAATAATTAATTTTGAATACGTATTCAAGAAAGGGGATAATGTAAATTGAAGTATATTGATAAAAATGATGTAAGAGAAAAAGATAAAGAAAAAGCAAAAGAAGTTGATATAAATGAGATTAAATTAAGTAATGTTGAAGTAGATAAAGCTAATAATGTTGAAGTAAATAAAGCTAATATAGATAAAATCAATGAGAATAATACTATTAAAAAAGCTGAAGAAATTACATTGAAGGGAGAAACAAATATGGAGTCTACAAAAATTTACTATGGAGATTCACTAGAAGTAACACCTGTTGGAGTAATGGATTATAATGATTTTTCAAATCAAACAAAAAGGGAGCAGAAGTTACCTGGATTTGATTCCAAATATAGAGATTTTGTAGACTATATTATGAAAATTACACATAATATTTGGGAAGAAAAAGGTATTGGAGTTATTTATGATACATATCACAATAATGTAACAATGCACTGTGGTTCTTCTAATTTAGTTGGTATAAAAGATGTTATCTCAAATACTCTTCAAACTTTACATGCGTTTCCAGATAGAAGGCTGATTGGTCAAAATGTAATATGGTCTAATTTTGGTGCTGATGGTTTTTTGTCTTCTCATCGTGTTTTGTCGACAGCAACTAATTTAGGTGACAGTAATTTTGCTCCAGCAACTGGAAAAAAGATAAATTTTAGAACTGTAATTGATTGTGCTACTACGAATAATAGAATCCATGAAGAATGGCTAGTTAGAGATAATCTATGGATTGTTACTCAGTTAGGATTAAATCCTCAAGAAGTGGCAAAAAATATGGCAAAGGCAAGTGCATCTAAAGTATTGAGTTTACAATCAACTTATGGTATTTGTGAGTCTATGGATGGTCAATTTATGCCAGCAAAGTATCAAGCTAAAGATGATTCTGTTGGTGAAATGATGCTTGAGATGACAAGTCGTATTTACAATTATAAATATATAAATGAAGTTAAAAAGTACTATCACGATAATGCAGTAGTACATTTCATATGTGATAAAGATTTAAATGGGTATGATGAGATTCAAGGAATGATTGTAAGTTTACTTGCTTCAATTCCAAATGGCAGTTATGAAGTAGAAAGAGTAACTTGTAATCAAAAGGAAAAAAATGAAGGATATGATGTATCTGTGAGATGGAGACTACGTGGAATAAATGAAGGCATTGGATTTTTTGGACAACCTTCTGGTAAGCATGTAGAGGTAATGGGAATTAATCATTATCATGTACTACAAGGTAAGGTAAAGGAAGAATGGATGACTTTTGATGGTATGGATGTTTTGAAGCAGATGTACATGGGTGTAGAAGAGTAAGATAGTTTAGAGTATAAATATTTTTAGAAATTATATAATAAGTATTCTTGTTATATAATTTAAGCAAGAAATATGTATGAAAAGTAAAAATTTAAAGTTTTAGCAATAGTATGCTTAATAGTAAGGGAGGGGTAATTATGAATAATATGAAAACAACAGATGTGATAGAAAATGATATTATACTAGGAAAAGATTATTCAAATCTAAAAAGGGGAATTGCATTTTTTTCGATTGCTTTAATATACTTTTTTTATTGCTATAACTTTATGGTAGGCACTTTTATTAAACCAACAATGATTTATACTTTGGCAGAAGGTGGGTTTGGGTTTTCATTAAAACAGACAGAAGAAATATTTGCTGTCATGTCCTTTGGTACAATTCCAGGTACATTCATTTTTGGAGTAATTTCTACAAAGCTTGGTAAAAAGAAAACTTTAATTAGTGTAGCTTTATTAATTGGGTTGACGACTTTTATTCCAATGTTATCTCCTGCAAATATTATATTGTGGAAAATTGCACGTTTATGCACAGGGGTAGTATTGGGTGGTGTATTTGGAACAGCTATGCCTCTAGTTGCAGATATGTTTCCAAGCAAATATCGTGGTAAGTTAGCTGCTGTATTAACTGCATTATTTTCACTAGCTATGATTTTTGGTGGGAAAGTGTATGGATTTTTAGGTGATGCAAATTGGCAAATATTAATGTATACTGCGATTATACCACCTATAGTTGGAGCTATTTTGGCATTTTTCTTTGTACCAGATGATTCAGAGTATACAAGAGAATTAGTTAAAAAAGGAAAAGAAACAGGTGAAAAAATTAGCTATGTAAGTATGTATAAGGGGAAATATTTGTGGATTGGACTAGGAACAATTATTTTATCAGGTGCTAACTTCACAGCATACTCAGCATTTTCAAACAATGCAACTACATATTTGGTAACAGGGATAGGAATGACAGCAGCAGTAGCAGGTTCTATATATAGTTTACAAGGAATTGGGCAGTTAGTAGGATATTTATTTTGGGGTTCAATAGCAGATAAATTTGGAAGAAAAGTACCTTTTATAGGGATGGCATTAGCAGCAGTATTTGTATTTATATATACAAAACTAGGAGGAAATAATACAACAGCATTTTATATGATATCAGTATTATTAGGAATTGCTGTTGGGTATTCTGGAGCATGGGGAGCATACTATACAGAATTATTCCCAAGTAAATATCGTTCATTGTCCTCTGGAATGTCATTTAATGGAGGAAGAATTATATCTACATTTGCAATTCCTGCAATAGCTGGTACAGCTTCTGGTGCTTTAGGTATGACAACTATTTTTTATATATCAACAGCAGTATTTGTAGCAGGTGCTATTGTATGGCTGTTCTTACCAGAAACATTAAACAAGAAAGAGTAGAATTCTAAGAACTATTTTGTTGGTTAGAAAGGGGTGGCTTATGATTTCAGTAATCGATGTGTGTATTATAGTAGGATATTTGCTGTTAATGTTGGTTATTGGTTATTATTCAGGAAAAGATAATAAAAATCAAGAAGATTATTTCTTAGCAGGTAGGTCAATGCCATGGATTCCAATCGCTTTGTCAGTTGCTGCTACTATGATTAGTGCTAATGGATTTATAGGGGGGCCTGGATGGGCATATATGGATGGAATGTATCCAGTAATGGTTAACATTACAGTCCCTTTAGCAATATTTTTTGCACTGAGCATTACCACCCCAGTTATTTATAGATTAAAAATAACATCTGTATATGAATATATGGGACTTCGTTTAGGCAATTATTCAAGGGGCTTAACTATTATTCAATTTTTTATCAATTCATTGATTCAAGCGAGTTCTATGGTGTATATACCAGTACTTATTATTCAAATAATCACTGGTTGGTCACTTTATATTTTGGTTCCAATAGTTGTATGTGTAGCAATTATATATACACTACTAGGGGGAATTAAAGCAGTTATATGGACTGATAGTATTCAAATGTTAGTAGTAATAGGTGCTGTATTTATAGTAAGTATGACAGCACTAAAAGGAATGAATCTTGGCTTTTTTGATACATTGCAAATTGCACAACAGAGTGGTAAATTAAATACATTTGATTTTAATATGGATGTTTCAATTACAAATACTTTTTGGGCTACTCTGATTGGCGGAACTGTAATGTGGATAAGATATTTCTGCTTTGACCAATCTCAAGTTCAAAGAGTTTTGACATCTAAATCTTTAAAAGGAGCCAAAAATTCTTTTGTAGTTAGTGCATTTGTTATGAATTTAGCTTACTATTTTATGTTATTAGTAGGAGTGATTTTATTTGTTTATTATAAGGGAAGGACATTTGAAACTTCAAATGAAATAATGATTACTTTTATTTTGAATGAACTTCCAGTAGGGGCAATTGGAATTATTATTGCTGGTGTATTTGCAGCGGCGATGTCTAGTATTGACTCTATATTAAATAGTATGACAACTGTTTTTACAAAGGATATTTATGAGTTTTATTTTAAAAAAGATAATGAGGAATCGTCATTAAAAGTCACGATGATTATAACAATGATTATAGGTATTGTTATGACATGTTTTATTATTATGGGATTTGGAGGAAGCATCAAATCAATTCTTGACCTTGTTGGTAACTATATTTCATATTTTGCTGGTCCAGCTACGGGTGCATTTATATTGGCTATGTTTACATACAAAACTCATGATAAAGGGGTATCTATTGGTTTTATCATAGGATTAGTTTTAGGATTTTTTATTTCTAATAAATATAATGTGAGTTGGTTGTGGAATCCAGCAATAGGTGCTACAATAACATTAATATTTGGATATATTTTTAGTATCATTTTAAAGAATAATCATAATATAGAAGATATTAAAAAATATACTGTATTTGGTATGAGAAAAGAACTTATTTCACAAGGAATAGATAAAGTAGATGGAGTGTCTGTATTGCCATTTTCTTTAGGTAAACAAGAGTTAATTGTGTTAGTTTTTTTCGTTGTCCAATATATAATCTTATTTTTAATACAATTTTAATGAGAAATGCAAGATGTTTAATAAGAAGTAAAGGGCGTTAAAAAGAAATGCAAGATGTTTAAAAAGAAATACAAGATGTTTAAGGAGAAATACTAAATGAATCAAAAGAAAGTTCATTATAATAAATCGGCTACTTCAAAAGATGTTGCAAAATTAGCAGGAGTATCGCAGTCATCAGTTTCAAGGGCATTTGGTAGTGCAAATGGAAAAGGTGTAAAACCTGAAGTAAGAGAAAAAATTTTCCGTGTAGCAGATGAAATTGGATATGTTCCTAATTTAGTTGCAAGAGGAATGATTAGTGGCAAAACAAATGTTATAGGATTGATAGTTGGTGATAATCTAGGTCCGTTTTACAACAGAATTATTAACTTATTCGTGGAAAAGATTCAAGAAATAGGTAAACAGTGTCTTGTTTTTAAGGTTCCTAGACAAGAAAGAATAGATAATATAATTTCAAGAGTAATTCAGTTTCAAGTGGAAGCTGTGATTATTACAGCTTCAGCTATGAATAAGGTAATGGCTGAGACATGTGAAGAAAATAATATTCCTGTGATTCTTTTTAATCGTTTTATACCAGGTATAAAAATAAGTACAGTTTATGTAGACCCAATTGAAGGTGGAGGAATGGCTGCTGAATACCTAATTGATAGGGGACATAAAAATATAGGATACATTCAATTTACAAGAGAAACAAGTGAGGAAATGGAAAAGAAAATTGGATTTTATTCTAAATTAAGACAAAATGGAATTCACAATCTTAAAGAAGAATCTGCAAATTATGATTATGATTCTGGATACGAAGCTGGGAAGAGAATGTTAGCATTATCAAGTCCTCCAACAGCAATTTTTTGTACAAGTGATTTGATAGCTATGGGTGTAATGGATGCTGCAAGATTTGAGTATAAATTGAAGATACCAGAGGATTTATCAGTAATGGGATATGATGATATTCAGATGGCCTCATGGAAAAGTTATAGTTTAACAACGATTAGACAACCATTAGACTTATTAATTGGAAAAACGATTAATATACTTAAAATCTTATTAGAAGAAGATGATTGTGAGCCAGTAGTTGAAATGCTTAAGCCTGAATTAATTAAAAGAGATTCTACCATTTAGGATAAAATTATATTAAAGATATACTAATAATACTGTATAAACAAGAAAAGTATTCTTCAAATTCAAAATGAAGAATACTTTCTTGAATACTTGTGATTAATTTAGTAAACCTATATTTATAGTATATTTTTTTGTTTATATTATTTGTTTAATAAAAGTCTCAATTTATTAAGTACAGATAATTTTATGCCACCACCTACTTGATATACTTTTTCTGAGTTTTTTTTATCTAATATATTTTCTTGCTCTTTATTTAAACTACTTGTGGCTATTACAACTGGCATATTTTCCTTTGATGCAAATGGACCTACTGATAAAGCATCAATCAGATTATTTTCCTTAGCTAATATCACCCCATTTATGCTATTATCTTTATAGAAATGTTCAATAACACGAGCATTAGTTTCTTGTCTGTCATTTCCAGCAATTCTATTTTTTGATACATCATTTGAAGTTACATTATTAATTTGTTCTATAGCTTTTTGAGAGATTTTAGTTTCCCCACCTATAAAGTAAGAAGTTTTTATTTTTTTAGATTTAATATAATCATATGTATCTTTATCTAAACCATCTTTTTGTGTAAGTATTATAGGAGAGTTATTTTTTCCTGCTACTGATGAAATAGAGAGTGCATCAGCTTCTCCATCTCCAGCACTTACATATATTGTATCAATATTGTTATTACCAGACATTTCTTTAGCTATATTTAAAGACGTTTCATATCTTGATTTCCCACCTATTCTTTTTACATTCATAGATTTATTAACACCTTTTAGTTGGTTAACAACTGAATTGGATATTGAAGCTTCACCACCTACAACTATTACATTAGATGCTTTTAATCTTTTAATTTCATCCATTGTTGATTTATCTACATTATTTCCATTAGAAAGTAACATTGGTGCATTTTTTGTATTTGCAAGTGGAGTAGACGATAATCCATCTACTAAGTGCTTATCAGTACCGTTTACAAGTATTACAGTATTTGAAGTTTTCCAGCCTTCTTTAGATACTTTTACTGCTGTTTCGAATCTGTCATCTCCAGTCATTTTTTTAGATTTTACATTAGTGTCTAGATTATCCCATAAATTTACTCTATCCTCAGGAGCTACATACATACCATCATTCTTTGTTATATTATACGTTTTATAGAATTCTTCGAAATTTGATAAGACACGATTTACTCTTAAAGTATTTGGACTATGCTCATCTCCTGTAGAGTTCTTTGCATATTCTCTTGTGTATAATCTAATATATGACTTTGCATAACTCTTGAAGAACTTATCATAATTTGGATTTTCCATCTTTGATAAAATTCCCAAGGCTGCTCCTACACCACCTATATCTGCAATATTTTCACCTAAACTTATCTTACCATTTGCTTTTACACCTGGAGCTATTTCCCATCCATCATAGAAATTAACTACATCATTACAACGTTCTTGAAATTCTCTGTAATCATCCTTAGTCCACCAATCATGTTCTTTCCCACTTGAATCATATTTGGCTCCACTGTTGTCAAATGCATGAGAAATTTCATGACCTATTATTGCACCTATTGCACCTAGATTTTCTTCTCTTGATGCATTTGGGTCATATAAAGGTGCTTGTAAAATACCTGCTGGGAAAGTCATTGCATTATCATACATTCCATACACTGCATTTACAGTAAATGTTGCTAAATTAAATCTATCTTTTGGTACTACCTTACCTGTATCTTCAGCATCCTTTTTTAGACGTGCAAGTTTAAAAGCAGTTATATTATCAAAATAATTTCCACCATTTTCTTTACCTTTAATGTCTACATTTTCTGTATCAGATTCCCATTTATCAGGATAGCCAACTACAAATGTCATTTTATCAAGTTTTTTTATAGCTTCTTTTTTGGTAGATTCACTCATCCAGTCAAGTTTTTTAATTCTTTCTTTATATAATTCTACAAAAGATTTAATCATATCTTCAATATCTTTCTTTGATTTTTCAGGAAAATATTTCTCTACAAATAATTTTCCAAGATATGAATTGAACCTTTCTGATGTTAATACTGATGCATCTTTTTCAGTTATTTTACTTTGTGAAGCATCTGCACCAGGATTAAAATTTTCAGCCCAAACATTTAGATATTTTTGGTCTAAAAATTGCGCATTTTCTTCAGAAAGTTTTATTTTAAAAAGTGTTTTTAAAACTTCTAAATTGTTATTAGTGTATGCCTTATTAAATAGTTCTAAATCTTTTGGATTCATTAGCTTGATTTCTTTAGGAAGATTAGTATATCCAGCAGCAGTAAGCATTTTAGACAACTCTAAGTTTGGCATTTTTTCTTCCATCTCTTTTAAAGTCATCCTCTTATCAATATTTTCTTCACCTCCAGATACTTTTTTTACAAAGTTTATATACTCATCAACATGCTTACTAGCTTGTGCTTCACTTTCTCCACTTAAAATTAACAGTTTTTTAAAAAATGTTTTACTATTTTCTATTACCTCATCATTTGAATAGGAGCTAAATAAATGTGTATCAGCTATTGTTCCTATATATAAAGCATATTTTGCTTCACCTACATTGTCTTGCATTAAAGAAAGAGTAACCAAACCACCAGTTCCTATTTCTTCAAGTGATTTTTTTTGAATATCACTAAGTTCTTTTACATTCTTTGCTTTATCTATAGCATCAAGATATTTTTTTATTGGTTTATTTCCAAGTTCATTTCTGCTTTTCATGTCTAGTATATTAAGATAGAAATCTTTAATCTTTTGCTCTTCACTACCTTTTTTATGATTCCCTTCTACTATCTTTTTAATAATAGCATTAATTTTTTTTGTGTTCTCATTTTCAATATCAACATAACCACCAGATACTGCTTCGTCACTTGGAAGCTTTGATTCTTCCAAAGACTTTTTATTTACAAAATTATAAAAATCATCTTTTGGATTGCTACCTTTAAATGCCCAGATACGTCTAACCATAGTATCAACTTCTCCTACAGTCATAACATCACTACCATGAAGTTTTTTGTCTTTAGTGTTAACCATAACTCCACCCTTTATTAAGTTATCTATATGAGACTTAGCAGAAACAGGGATATCTGTAAAACTTACATTTTTATCTGCCACTCTTTCATTTTGACCTTTTGGAGCTGATAAAGTTCCAAAAGCTCTACTTATCATGATAAGACCATCTAGTCTATTAACTTTTTGATTTTCTTTCTTTTCGTATCCAGACAGGATTTTCTTTTTATCTATATTAGAATTATATGATTTAGCTGATTGTAAAAGAAAATCAGCTAGTTGACTATATGTAGTACTACTAGTTTTAATTTCTTTTCTACTTTTAGATTGTGTTGTTTTTTCTGACTTTTCTAGATTAGTATTACCTTGAGCAGTTTCTTGTGCCTGAGCAACTCCTGTAACTAGTGTAGTCATAACCATTCCTGTAGATATAATTCTTGCATTTAATTTTTTATTCATGATATTTCCCCCTTTTTATATGTATTATTTATGTGTTTAACATTTAAAATTTACTTTTTATTAGTGTCTTATATATTAGTCTATTGGTATTTATATACAAAACAATATCATAGTAATGTTAATCTTATGTTTACAGGAAGATAGCATTTATTATTAATCATATAAATAAAAAGAGACAATTTCTAAATGATTCTTAAAATCAGATAAGAGATTGTCATGTTTACATTAAGAGATTATCATATTTACATAAGGATAAAGTTGTGTAGCTTTAATATACAAAAATCTAATTGCTATAGATGTAATTGATAAAGACAAATCACAAATATAGGATTTTGAAGAAAGAATAGAGTAGTCAGAGGCTATAAAATTAATGAAGAGGCTGTAGGTAAAGAAGAGGCTGTAGGTAAATTTGTTTTTACACAAATCTATCTACAGCCTCAAGACATATCATCTTAAAGTATTTTGGTACATTTTAAATATTGAAATTCTTTTTAAGATTAATTATTAATTTTAATGTAAGAATTATTTAAAATACTATCAAATTAATTTACAGCTTCTTTTCCTATTAAATCTTTTAATTCTTCATGAGTCATAGTTTCTTTTTCAAATAGGAATTTAGAAACAGAATGTAAATCTTCAAGATTATCCTTTAACATCTCTAAAGTTTCCTTATAACAACTTTCAACTATACGATTAGCTTCTTTTTGAATTTTATCACATAAGAAAGTCTTATCATTTCCATCAATAGTCATAAATCCTAAGTTACTCATACCATACTCACAAACCATTTGGTTAGCTATCTCAGTAACTTTCTTTAAGTCATCCTTTGCTCCGGTAGATTTATGATTAAATATTAATTCTTCTGATGCTTTTCCAGCAAGTAATATTTTTATTTTTCCAATCAGTTCATCTCTAGTATAAATATATCTATCTTCATCAGGTAATTGAAGAACATAACCTAATGCTTGTCCTCTAGGTACTATAGATATTTTTTGTATAGGACAAATTCCAACGATATCACTTACAAGAGCATGTCCAGCCTCATGATAAGCTACTATCTTTTTCTCTTTTTCAACTAATGAAGAGTTTTTAGATTCTAATCCTGCAATAACTCTTTCAAGTGCTTTGTCGAAGTGTTCTGCTGTAATATATTCACTGTCATCTCTAACTGCAAATATAGCTGCTTCATTTGCTATATTTGAAAGATGGGCTCCGTTGAAACCGTGAGTTTTTTTAGCTAAAAGTTCTAGATTTACAGATTTGTCTATAGGCTTGTCATCTGTATGTACCTTTAGAATTTCAAATCTAGTGTGATAATTTGGTGCACCTATATGAATGTGTCTGTCAAATCTTCCTGGTCTAAGTAAAGCTTCATCTAATAAGTCAAGTCTATTGGTAGCACCTATTATTAATACATTGGAGTCTTTATTAAATCCATCCATTTCAACTAAAAGTTGGTTTAACGTTTGGTCTTTCTCATTGTTACTTTCAAGATGTCTTTTTGCTCCTACAGCATCTATTTCGTCTATAAATATTATACTTGGAGCTTCTTTTCTAGCTTTTTCAAATAGAGTTCTTACCCTTTTTGCTCCTACACCTACATATTTTTCAACGAACTCAGAACCTGTAACATTGAAAAATGATGAGTTTGTTTCACCAGCTACAGCAGATGCAAGTAATGTTTTTCCTGTTCCTGGAGGACCATAAAATAATACCCCTTTAGGTATTTTTGCACCCATTTTTTGATACTTTTGTGGAGACTTCATAAAATCAACTATTTCAAATAGTTCTTCTTTTACTTCGTCTAATCCAGCTACATCTCTAAATGTAGTTTTTGGTTTTGTAGAAAGTGAATCATCTGTTTGATTTTCTCTTTCCATTTTTGTCTGTGCAAAGACAGGAACTGGATTGTTAATTTTTTTAAAAAAGTTGTTTAGCATTTTCATATTCACACCTCAGGTAATTAATTATTGTTAATCAATTTTATATTTTCCATATTTACTATTTTTTATTATTTATTTTTTATGGAAAAAATATACATGCAATCTAAATAAAAATAAATTCATAAATTTAACTGAAAAAAGTCATTTATAAATATGTGCAAATTAACTTTATATACTAAAAAAATACGACAAATCAAGATAAAATTGAAATGATGAAAAAACCATAATATAGATATTAAAGGATGTAAAGTAAAGTATTCAGTATAAAATTGGCTAAAGAAGTGTTTTTAGGTATTTACTATATAGAGTAGTAGGATAATAAAAGATTTTAAAGTTGAAGTTTGAATTTTTTTAATTAAATTTTGAAAAATAAGAGCAAAATAAATAGTACAAGCATATAATAAGTATTAGGAAGAAATAATTAAATGCAAATACGATGTACCTTATAATAAATATATGTAGGTTTAAATAAAAAAGCAGTTAATTTAGTAAAAATTTATTAAACTTAAAAAAATAGTTGCAAAAAATTTGATAAAATGATATAGTAGATAGGGTAAGAATAAAACAAAGAAGAAGTCCGCTTCTCACCTTACGCCGATGGTTAGTAAGGTAAATATAAGTTAAAGCTTAATAGTAATTTAAGCTTGTTTAAATTTGGTAACTTATATTGCGGATGATTATGTCATCCGCTTTTTATTTTATATTTTATAAAAATTTTGGAGGTGTCCTACAATTAGCAAAGAATTAGCAATCAATG
Source organism: Clostridioides sp. ES-S-0006-03 (assembly GCF_020662275.1). Classification (NCBI taxonomy): domain Bacteria; kingdom Bacillati; phylum Bacillota; class Clostridia; order Peptostreptococcales; family Peptostreptococcaceae; genus Clostridioides; species Clostridioides sp. ES-S-0006-03. The sequence continues at coordinate 207,043 of NZ_JADGMM010000003.1, read as the reverse complement.
AACAAATAAAAGACAAGGAAATAAGAGTCCTTTCACCTACAGGTGAACAACTTGGAGTAATGCCTACTAAAGAAGCTCAAGCAATGGCTACTAGTAAAAACTTAGATTTGGTTCAAATCTCGCCAAATGCAAATCCACCAGTGTGTAAGATAATGGATTATGGAAAGTTTAGATATGAGCAAGCGAGAAAAGATAAAGAAGCTAAGAAAAAACAAAAGACTATAGTTGTAAAAGAAGTAAGACTTAGACCAGGTATTGAACAAAATGATTTAAATACGAAAGCTAATAATGCTATAAAATTCCTTAAAAAAGGGGATAAAGTCAAAGTTGAACTTAGATTTAGAGGTAGAGAACTAGGACATAAAGATATAGGTAGAGAAGTTATGTTAAAGTTTTTAGAGATAATAAAAGAGTTTGGAGAACCAACAAAAGCCCCTGCATTTGAGGGTAATAATATGGTTGTAATTATAGATCCAAAAAAATAGATGATTAACTGAGAGGAGGAATTTGTCATGCCTAAAATGAAAACTCATAGAGGTGCAGCAAAGAGATTAAAGAAAACAGGAACAGGAAAGTTAAAGAGAGCTAAAGCTTATAAAAAACATATATTAACTAAAAAATCTGCAAAAACTAAGATGAACTTAAGAAAATCAACTCTAGTAAGTGATGGAGATGCTAAGAGAATAGCACAATTATTACCATACTAGGATAGGATACGGATTATAAACAATAACTATAGAAGAGGGATATAAAAGGAGGTCATAACGATGGCAAGAGTTAAAAAAGCTATGAACGCTCGTAAGAAGCATAAAAAAATATTAAAACTTGCAAAAGGATTCAGAGGATCTAGAAGCAAATTATATAGACCAGCAAATACATTCGTAATGAAGGCATTAAAAAATGCTTATATAGGAAGAAAGTTAAAGAAAAGAGACTTCAGAAAACTTTGGATACAAAGAATAAATGCAGCAGCTAGAATGAATGGAATATCTTATTCAAGATTAATGAATGGATTAAAATTATCTGGTATTGAAGTTAACAGAAAAATGTTATCTGAAATGGCTATACAAGATCCAGATGGATTTGCTAAATTAGCAGAAGTTGCTAAAGCAAAATTAGCTTAGTATTAAATCATGATAAAAAAAGTCCTTGAATTATTTAAATAATTCAAGGGCTTTTTTTATTTTTTGAATATTATTTGTTTATATAAAATTTTTAATAAACTTGATTAAATATTATCAATATAATAATATTATCTTATTAATAATAATGAGGAGGTAGTATAATATGAATGATAAACTTATGGATTGCTTCATAAATCCAGTTAAATGCAAGTTGTTACTTGAGATTTATTCAAATAAGCAAACTACAGCAAAGCAATTAGCAGAGAAGTTTAAGGAGATATCACAAGCTACACTTTATCGTTATCTTGATAAAATGTTAAAGGATAATATTCTAAAGGTAGTTGAAGAAAATAAAATACGAGGAACTGTTGAAAAGGTATATGCTGTTAAGTCAGATATTGATGATGATGCAAAAAAAATGATAAATGAAAACTCAGCAGAAGCATATGTACAGCTGTTTACTCAATATATGATGGCATTTATGAAGGAGTTTTATGATTATGCTAAAAGAGAAGAAAAAGATATTTTAAAAGATGGCTCTGTTTTTTCTGTCTGTCCAATATATGCGAATCTAGAAGAAATAACTGAAGTAGCTAGAAAGATTGGTGATATACTAGAACCTTTAAGAAATAACTCATCAGGAGAAGGACGCAAAATGCACTCTATAGGATTAATAATTGCACCTCCTAAAGAAGAATAAAGTAAAATTGTTGAAGTGCAGTGTAAACAATATATAAGCTAGTATGATTAAATAAAATATTGAGGGTAGTTTTAAAATAAAGATAGCAGTTTGATTTCTATATCAAATTGCTATCTTTATTTTAGCATGTTAAACTTTACATAAGTGATAAGTGATAAGTGATAAGTGATAAGTGATAAGTGATAAGTGATAAGTGATAAGTGATAAGTGATATTTTTATGTTAATTTATAAAATTTATATGATGAATTGATATAACGTGATATAGGTTATATTTAAGACTACAACAAAATATAAGTATATTCATAGTAATATAAGTATTTTATTTTGATTTAATTTTGGCTGTTAGGCAAGTTATAACTATATTCTTAGTAAAAGACAACGTTGTACTTTAGATAATAAATAAAGCTATTTATAGTCCCAAAAATAAGTTTTGTTAGTATATATTGAAATGTATATCAAGCTGACATGTAAAGTGATATTATATATTTAAGGAAAAAATTACAATATCTATAGGCATATATTTAAAGCAAAGGGGTTGAAACATATGAGATTGATTACACGTTCTGATTTTGATGGATTAGTTTGTGGTGCATTATTAAAAGAAGCAGGTATTATTGATGATTGGAAATTTGCTCATCCTAAGGATTTACAAGATGGGTTGGTTGAGGTGACAGAAAATGATTGTCTTGCCAATGTACCATTTGTAGAAGGGTGTGGTCTTTGGTTTGACCATCATTCTAGTGAATTTGAGCGAAATGAGCTTAAAGGAAGGTATAGAGGCGAAAGTCGCATTGCTCCTTCTTGTGCAAGAATTATTTATGAGTATTATGGTGGAAATGAAAAATTTTCTCATTTTAATGAAATGTTAGAAGCAGTAGACAAAGTTGATTCTGGAAATCTTACTATAGAAGAGGTACAAAATCCAACTGGATGGATTTTAATTGGTTATCTTATGGACCCAAGAACAGGGTTGGGGCGTTGGAGAAACTTTACTATATCTAACTATCAATTGATGGAAAAGTTAATTGATGCATGTAGAACTTTAGATACAGAAGAAATTTTAAATCTGTCAGATGTAAAGGAACGTATAGAAGTTTATTTTGAACAAACAGATAAATTTAAAGAAATGGTTGCTAAATACACACGTACAGAAGGAGATGTTATTATTTCTGATTTACGTGGAGTAGAGCCAATTTATACAGGTAATCGTTTCATGATTTACAGTATGTATCCAGAACAAAATATTTCTGCTTGGATTGTAAATGGAAAAGGTGGGAAAGGGTGTTCTGTAGCTGTAGGATATAGTATTTTAAATAGAACTTCAAATGTTGATGTTGGTAGTCTAATGCTTAAGTATGGCGGTGGAGGTCACAAAGCTGTTGGGACTTGCCAATTTAATGATGAACAAATAGACGAGTTACTTCCAATGTTGCTTGATGAACTTATAAATCCTAAGAAGTAATGCTCTAATTTATAAAGGATAGTATAAATAAAATAGAATTTCATTGTACCTTTTAACATAAGAAAGTGAAGTGGTACAATGAAGTTCCTATAAGCATGCATATTGAGGATGCTTACATATGCAACAATCATATCTGAGGATATAAAATTACTTTGTATTTCTATATTTTGAATATAAGATAAAATATACGTAATACAGTCAAAAATACACAAGTCCCTTTATCAATTTTACAACTATTCTGGTTACTTAACTGTTCAAATAATATTTTATACTCGATTTTCTCCATATATTTTAATATCGCTACAATCTCATCATAGCTATCTGTGTTAAATAAAAGTTTGTTATTTGAAGTATCTATTTAAAGTTTTCTAATAGTATATTTAAATATATTATTAAGTATGTTTAAATACCATGACATAAGAAATGAAATGTATATCTTTAAATTATAGATATATTTACAGGTAATAATCTACTAGTCCAATGAATGTTGCTCATAATCCTATAACCTGCTATAGTTTAAAATAAAGCATGATATTAAATTTTATTATAATCTAAAAATTTATGAGGGGGGCTTTTATGAAAATAAAATTTATTATAATGGTATTGATAGTGTTTTTAGTGGGATTGCTTGTGGCATGTCAAAGTACTAAAAATAAAGAAACTAAAATAGAAGATACAAAAGTTAATGTATCAGATACAGAAGTAAAAATATTAGGAACAGGTGATTTGCATTCAGTTGTGACAGATTCTCTAGTTTCATATGTAAATGAAGAAAGAGCAAAGAATGAAAATATACTTATGGTAGATGCAGGAGATTTTTTTGGTGAACAGAGTAAAGAAATGTGGGAATGGACCTCTGGCAAAAAACTAGTTAATATTAGAGAGAGTGGTACAGCAGAATATGAAGACATAGTTAAGAATAGTCAAGATGAAGTACCTATAGTTAAAGACATGATACCATTGAGATATGATGCTGTAGTACTTGGTGATAATGAATTTATTTCAAATGATAAGCAAGGTCTTGATAAATTAGTTTCTGATTTTAAAAATAATAATATACCAGTAGTATCAGCAAATATATATGAACAATCTGGAAAAAACTACATACAACCATATGTGATGAAAAATGTTAAGACAGATAAAGGTGATGTAAAAGTAGGAATACTAGGTCTTACTATAAAAGAAGTGGGGAAAAGTTCAGGATTTGAAGATATTGAAAAAGAAACTAAATCAAGAGAACTTGGAGAGCAAGCTGAGTATAAAGGTAAATTATATGCAAATGATTTAGTAGAAGATGCAAAGAAATGGATAAAAGTGATGAAGAAAGAAAATCCAGATATAGTAGTTGCAGTTGTACATTCTGGGGAAGAATCTAAGAGTTCTGATAATACAGGAAATAGAATAAAGGAACTAGCAACTACAGTAGATGGAATAGATGCAATAGTAGCAGGTCATACTCATAAGAAAATAAAGCAACATACATATAAAAATAAATCTGGGAAAGAAGTAATTGTTACACAACCAGGTTCGCATGCAGATAGTGTGTCAGAGATTAGCTTTAAATTAGATAAGAAGAATGGTAAATGGGATATAAAGAAAAAGGCTAGCAAATTAAAAATAGTTGATAAAGAAATAAATATAGTTGCTACTGCAGATTTACATTCACATTTTTCTGACAAATTATTAGTAAGCCTTGTTAATGAACGAAGTAAGCCAATTGAACCTGTTGTAGTAGATGCAGGAGACTTTTTAGACCCTCAAACAGATGAAATGATTGAATGGTATAAAGAGTGGAAGGCTATAAGGGATAATAATACTGATACAGTGATTAGTAGATGCCCAATGGCAATAGCTATGAATCAGGGTATGTATGATGCAGTAGTACTTGGCAATCATGAGTTTGTATCCGAGAAAGATGAATTTTGGGCAGATGAGCGTCTTTTAGATGCCGTTGTAGAAGATTTTGAACAGACAGCAATTTCTGTATTATCAGCAAACATATATAAACAATCTGGACAAAACTATGTTAAACCATATGTCATACAAGATGTGGAGACAAATGAAGGAAATGTAAAAGTAGGAATATTGGGTCTTACGATAAAAGAGGTAGGTAAAGGTCTTAAAAATGTAAATTTACAAGAGCAATTTCAATATAAAGGTAAATTATATGCAAATGATTTAGTAGAAGATGCAAAGAAGTGGGTAAAAGTGATGAAAGAAGAAAATCCAGATATAATAGTTGCAGTTGTACATTCAGGAGAAGAGCCTAAAAATCCCAAGCATCCAGGAAATAGAGTAAAAGAACTAGCAACTACAGTAGATGGGATTGATGCTATTGTTGCTAGTCATACTCATGAAAAGATAGATGAACATGACTATAAGAATAAGTCTGGAGGCAAAGTTATAGTGACACAACCAGGTGAACATGGTAAATATTATTCTAAAATTACTTTTAAAGTGAAAAAAGAAAAGGGTTCATGGGTTATTAATGATAAATCTAGTAAAACAATTGAGGTTGAATAATTTTAGCATACTAGAGTAAGCCTTGTTTTGTAACTGAAAAATATCAAGAACTATATGTAGATTTATTTAAAAAGGAATTTACATATAGTTTTTTTAGTATAATAAACAGTACAAACTTATATAGTAAAGATAAGGTATAAGAGTAAATTTTATTATCATCAAAAAAATTAAGGGGGAGGCTTTTATGAAAATAAAATTTATTATAGTTACATCAATAATATTTCTAATAATATTATTAGTGGGCTGTGAAAGTACTAAAGATATAGAAATCAATGTACTTGGTACAAGCGACTTACACTCAATAGTCCCAGAAAACCTAGTTTCTTATGTGCAAGAAGAGAGAAAATACGATGAAAACTTGCTAATGGTTGATGCAGGCGATTTTTTTGACATACAAAGTATTGATATGAATGGATGGTTTACTGGTCAAAAACTAGTACGATTTAATGATGGTATGCCGGAATTTAAAAAAATAGCTGAGCCACGTGAAGGAGAAGTTCCTATAGCTAAAGAAATGGCAAAATTAAAATATGATGCAGTTACATTTGGAAATCATGAGTTCGTTTCTAATGATAAGCAAGGTCTTGATAGGTTAGTTTCTGATTTTAAAAATAACAACATACCATTAGTGTCTGCAAATATATATGAACAATCTGGAAAAAACTATGTAAAACCGTACATAATGAAAGATGTCAAAACAGAAAAAGGGAATATAAAGGTAGGAATACTAGGGCTTACTATAAAAGAAGTAGGAGAACGTTCAAGATTTAAAAGCTTTGAGCAAGATAAAAAAGCTAGAGCACTTGAAGAACAAGCACAATATAAAGGTAAATTATATGCAAATGATTTGGTGGAAGATGCCCAAAAATGGGTAAAAATCATGAAAAAAGAAAGTCCAGATATAATCGTTGCCATTGTACATTCAGGTGAAGAGCCTAAAAATCCTAAAAACCCAGGAAATAGAATAAAGGAGCTGGCAACAACAGTAGAAGGAATAGATGCTATTGTAGCTGGTCATACACATGAAAAGATAGAGCAACATACATTTAAGAATAAATCTGGTGAAGAAGTGATAGTGACACAGCCTGGAGCTCATGGTGATAGTGTATCAAAGATTAATTTTAAGTTGGATAAGAAGAATGATAAGTGGTTTATAAAAGATAAGCATAGTGAATTAAAGGTATTTGGAAAAGAAGTAAATATAATTACGACATCTGGTTTACATTCAAATTTTTCAGATGAAATGGCAGTTAGTTTATTTAATGAAAGATATAGAGCTGTACAGCCAATCTTTATTGATACTGGAGATTTTTTTGATGCTAATACAAAAGAAATGACTAGATGGTCTAAAGAATGGCAGTATAATACAAAAAAAGGTATTCATAAAAGAATAAACGAATGGCCTATTGTTTATCTTGGTTATGATGCTGTAGTACTTGGTAGTCATGAACTTCTATCTGAAAAAAATGATTTTGAAGAAAAAAAGTCTACATTGGATTCTATTATAGAAAACTTTGAGGAAATGAAAATTCCTGTTTTATCAGCTAATATATATGATGAGTCTGGAGAAAATTATGTAAAACCTTATATAATGCATAAAGTTGAGACTAAGGAAGGTGATATAAAGGTTGGAATATTGGGGCTTACTATAGATAAAGATGAAAAAAATACCAATGATTCGAGTTCAGAAAAAAATTCTAAAAAAACAAATAGATTATATACTAATGACTTAGTGAAGGATGCAAATGAGTGGGTAAAGGTTATGCAAAAAGAAAATCCAGATGTAATTGTCACAGTTGTACATTCAGATAGTGATAATATAAATTTAAAAAATCCAAGTAGCGAGATAAAAAAACTTGCTACTACAGTAGATGGAATAGATGCTATTGTAGTTGGGCATACCAAAAATAAGATAAAAGAACGTACCTACAAGAATAAGTCTGGAAATAAAGTTATAGTGACACAATCTAGTGAAGATGGAGAGTATTATTCAAAAATAAGTCTTGAATTAAGAAAAGAAAATGGGACATGGAATATTATCAATAAATATAGTAAGGCGATAAAAATGAAGTAGAACAATAAATATTAAGTGAGACAATAAAGATGAATTAATACAATAAATAAGTAAATTGATAAAGCAGTAAATCAATAAAAACAAAGCAAATTTATACCATAATTATACAATTAGATACAATGTAATATTAGATTTATTAGTAAGAATATGTTTATATAAAAAATATATTTGAATATAGTTAAAACACTAAAAAATAGTATACTAAGATGAAAGAGAAGAACCTTTATATTTGATGTTCTTCTTTTTTCTATTTACAAACCTTTTTCTATTTACAAACCAGTAAATTTATCTATAAAGAATCGAATATATTTTTCCTTTACATTTTTTGTTTATTATAGTCTTTATACAGGGGCATTTGAGTTGGAATAAAAATTATAGGTTATAAATTTTTATAGAATATATAAACAAAGCAAGGCACTTTAATATAATATGAGTGCTTTGCTTTGTTATTTTATACATGTAATTGTCTGTTATTTTTTATAAGTTTTACTTTTAATATTTTTCTACATACTTTTATTATTATATACTTATTAGATAAATTTAATTCCATATATTGGATATACAAGCTATTATTTAAACATACTTATTATATGATATAATATTATAAGTATAATTAAATTAAAATATCTTAATAAAGGAGGAGATTAAATATTTGGCATCTATACAACAGTCTATTAAAGATTATATGGAGAAGTATTTCAATAAAAAATTAAACTTACAAGAAAGACTTTTTTATCTTTTTTGTTTTGCTGGAGTTGTTTGTTCCTTTTTAGCCTTTGTTGCAGCTCTTTTTAGTAATCTTCCTAGTATATCTGTATGGGGAAGTTTTTCTTGTTTTTGTATCATGTCAATATTGGCAATCTATTCTCTTAAAACACAAGATATTGATAGAGGGTGTCTAGTAATTAATATAGGGCTTAATATATTCTTATTTCCAGTACTCTTTTTTATAAGTGGTGGAGTGGATAGTGGTATGATGTTTTATTTCTTGTTGGGAATATGTGTTATATCATTGACTCTTAATGGTCTTAAGAGAATAGTTATAATATTTGTATCTACACTTGTGTATAGTATATGTATATTTTTGGCATTTAATTACCCAAACTTAATTGTGTCTATAGGTGAATCTCGTGCATCAGATACGATAAGTAATTTTATTATAGTTTCATTGTTTTTATGTATAGTAATGATTGTGGTTTTACAAGAGTATTCTCATGAGCGTGATAAAGTATATAAATTGAACCAAAGACTTGAAAAGCAGGCAATTATAGATGATTTGACAAAGTTGTATAATAGAAGATATTTAATACAATATATGTCCGATATATTAAAAAAGCCATTGGAAGAAAGAATTATGTCCATTGTGTTATTTGATATAGATGATTTTAAAAAAATAAATGATAAATATGGTCATCTATGTGGAAATAATGTATTAATTCGATTTAGTGAGATTTTAATTGAAGAGGTTGGAAATGATGGAATTGTTTCAAGATATGGAGGAGAAGAGTTTATAGTGGTAATGCCTAGCTTTACTAAATCTAAAGCGGTTGAGGTAGCAGAGCGTATTCGCATACATGTTTCTAGTGACAAAAAATTATTTGATTTAGTGAACAAAATTACAGTCAGTGGTGGCGTAGAGGAGTATGTTGAAAATATGACTATGGAGAAGATAGTAAAAGGAGCTGATACAAAACTTTACATAGCTAAAAATAATGGGAAAAATAGAATTGTAAGTTAGAGAAAGTTTGGTTTAATAGTGTCATCATAGTAGATGCATTTGCCATGATGACACTATTATTTTAATCAATAATACTAAGTACTATTTGTATGTTTCCACTTCCTAATATTTCAGCAAGCTTACTGGTATCTTCAATATACCCCAGTTTAGTGTAGTTATATGAGGTTTGAAAATCTTTATAAAATAGAACCAAACAATCAGAGCCGTAGAGCATAAAATCACCAGTTTTAATATTTTTTACGGATTCTGCATTTGATGGCAAATCTTTTATAAAGTAATTGTATTTTTCGTTTTTATTTAAATCTTTCATATCTATTGTAAGTGGCATTTTTTTTATTAATGCCTGTACAGAGGAATTATTATAAAGTTTCAATACAAAGTCTTTATCTCCAATTTTAAGATTGGCAGTTATAATGTTATTTTTAATTGGTTTATTTTCAATTGGTGTTATTACTTCTTTTTCTTTATAAGAAATAGGAGTTGCAGTCAAAGTATTATTTTTAGATTCTTGTTTTACTGTTTGTTTTGAGGCTGGAATATTTGTACAACCTAATAGTGCAAAGCTACAGAGTGCAGTTAACATGAGGGTTATAATCTTTTTTATATGATTACATTGCTTCATATGATTATACTACCTTTCCCATTTGATATGCTTTACTTAATAGATTAGGTAAAGCAGAGATAGAACCATATTCATCTGCACCTGTACCGCGCAAAACATCTTTAAGTGTTGCATTTTCAAAACAATCAATCCAGCCCTGCAATCCTTTCACTGCACCATCCATTGCATGTTCCTCTTTATCAGCAGCAGTTGCTAGAAGATAAATATCTCTAAAAGAATACTCTAAGGGAAATAGTGGATTAGAACGATCAAGTAATGTTTTCATCTGTCCACTCATTTCATAAAAATAGATTGGAGTTGAAAAAACAATTACATCAGCAGTCATCATCTTTTGTACAATCATATCGGCATCATCTTGCATTATACAATGTCCTGTTTTTGTATTCTGACAAGCAAGACATCCTTTACAAAAGTGAATAGTTTTATCATACAAACAGATTTTTTCAACAATATTTCCTGATTCTTTTGCTCCTTTTAAAAACATATCTGCTAACATTTCAGAATTTCCGTCTTTGCGAAAGCTTGTAGATATAATTAAGACTTTTTTGTTCATTTATTTATTCCTCCTCAATTTTTTTTATAAACTTTGCTGGTACACCTCCCACCAATGTATTAGGTGTCACATCTTTTGTTACAACAGCTCCAGCTGCTATAATTGCCCCATCTCCTACTATTACACCAGGAGTTATTGTGACATTAGCACCAACCCAGACACTTTTCCCTATTTCAATAGGTTTTGGGTGCATAGTGCTTCGTTTGCTTGGAGCAAAATCATGATTCAAAGTTGCCAATACTACATTATGACCAATTAACGAATTGTCTCCTATAGTAATACCACCTTGGTCTTGAAATCGACATCCTGAATTTATAAAAACATTTCTACCTATTGTTATATTTTTTCCACAGTCAGTATAAAATGGAGGGAACATGTTAAATGTTTCATCTACCTGTTTTCCAATTAACTCTGAAAATAATGTTCTAATTTCTTCCGGCTCATGATAATGATTGTTTAATTTAGATGTAATTTTCATGGCTTCATTGCTGAGTTCACTCATAAACTGATGTAACTTTGAACCTCCAACAACAGTAAGTCCTTGATTAAGGTGTTCTAAAAATGTATTTAAGTTCAAGTTCATTTTGCACATCCTTTCTGATTAACTGTAAGATTTTTTCAATACTTCTACACAATCCTCATGTGTCATTTCACAAGGATTTGCTGCAAATAAACCTCCCATTGTTTCTCGTGCACTTTTTGCTATTAGATTAAAATCTCCTGGTGTAATTCCATAATCGGACATTTTTAAATCTGCAACCCCACAAGCTTCTTGTAATTTGCTAAGAGCCGTAATAAAATCTTCTGCTTTGTTAGCATCTTTCATTCCCAATGTCTGTGCCATGCGTACAAAGCGTTCATCACAAGCATGTTTTTCTATAAAAAATCCAAAGAAAGCTTTAGAAATCATAATCAAACCTGCACCATGAGGAAGTCTTGGGTAATAACCAGACATAGCTTGTTCTAAAGAATGCTGTGCTGTAGTGACACTGATTGTCATGACAATTCCTGCAATTGTATTTGCAAAAGCCATGTGTTCTCTTGCTTTCATATCATTACCATTTTTTACTGCATGTGCAAGATAGTTGCCTACATTTTCGATAGCAGTTAAAGCATACATATCGCTCATAACACTGGAAAAAGAAGATATATAGCTTTCCACGGCATGGAATAAAGTATCAAATCCTTGATAAGCAGTAAATTCAGGTGGTACAGATTTCATTAATTCTGGGTCAATTATGGACAAAACAGGGAATAAAGAGTCATAACCACCAACACCAATTTTCTCATGGGTTTCTTCATTTGTAACAACTCCCCATTGGTCAGCTTCACTACCTGTTCCAGCAGTGGTTGTAATACAAACAACTGGTAGTGGTTCACTTTGTAATGGTTGAGCCTTTCCAGTACCTCCATTTACATAATCCCATAAGTCACCATCATTTGTCACCATCATTGCAATTGTCTTTGAAGCGTCCATGACACTTCCACCACCTAAGGCAATGATAAAATCGCATTCTGTTTTACGAGCACAGAAAGCCCCGTTCATGATAGAATTTTTATTAGGATTTGCGTCTATTTCATTGAATAACACAAATTCTACTCCTGCCATTTTTAACTGTTTTTCTGTTCGGGCAAGTGCACCATTTTCTTTAGTTGATTTTCCACTTGAAATAACAAGCAAGGCTTTCTTTCCAGGTAGTTTTTGTTGATGTAATTCATCTAAGCGTCCATTTCCAAAGATAAAACGAGTTGGTATATACATATTAAAATTCATATTTTTTTCTCCTTTTTATGTTATTGTTTTTATTAAAATTTATATCATAGTTTCTATACGTTTATTATATTAACGAAACAATATAATAGCAAATACTTATAAAGAATGCCTTCCCATAGTTGACAGGCATAGTAGGGAAAAGTACACTATAAATAGGAGGTATAGATAATGGAACTTAGAGTATTGAGATATTTCTTGGCAGTTGCAAAAGAGGAAAGTATTACAAGTGCAGCTCAATCACTTAATGTGACACAACCTACGCTTTCAAAACAACTTATGGAACTTGAAGATGAACTTGGGAAAAAGTTGTTTTTGCGTGGTAACAGAAAAATCACACTTACAGAGGATGGCTTATTTTTACGTAAACGTGCACAGGAAATAATTGACTTAACAGATAAAACTACTTCAGATTTTAACAATGATTGTGATGATATACGAGGAAATGTTTATATTGGTGGGGGAGAAACAGATGCTATGCGTTTTATTGCCAAAACTGCGAAAGAATTGAAGAAAGAATACCCTCATATCCGTTATCATCTATTTAGTGGAAATGCTGATGATGTAACGGAAAGACTAGATAAAGGGCTTTTAGATTTTGGAATTTTAATCGAACCTGCCAACATGGAAAAGTATGATTATATCAAACTTCCTGTTAATGATGTATGGGGATTGCTTATGAAAAAAGATTGTGAGCTTGCTCAAAAGAAAACGGTATGTCCAGATGATTTGAAGGAAATTCCTATCTTAACTTCACGTCAAACATTGGTTCAAAATGTAATTTCTGGTTGGTCTGGGCAAGATTTTCAAGCATTTAATATAGTGGCAACTTATAATCTTGTCTACAACGCTTCTCTTATGGTAGATGAAGGGGTTGGGTATGCTCTTTGCTTGGATAAGCTAATCAATACAACAGGTAATAGCAATCTTTGTTTTAGACCTTTAGAACCGAGATTAGAAGCACACTTAAATATTGTCTGGAAAAAGTATCAGGTTTTTTCTAAGGCAACTAAAATGTTCTTAAGTAAATTGCAAAGCGAAATTAATAATTTTGTATCAGAATAGAGAGACAGCTATTTAATTTATAATATTGTTTATATGAAGGTAGTGATTTTTATGAAGCGAGATTTATATGTAATGAGAGATAAAATAAAACTTTTTTATGCTGAAGATTATGATAGAAAACTAATATATGATATGGCATTTGAGGAAGATGAGATATGGAAGTCAATGTTTGACAATAAAGAGGATTTTGACTGGTCTGACATTCATGATGAAGAATCTTACTTTTTTAGTAGTAATCCTGGTATTAATAAATACTTGCTTATAGAATATGATAATCAAATTGTGGGTACCATTTCTCATGCATACAATGATGGTAAGATACCTAATATGGAGCTAGATATGTGGTTGCGTTCAATGAAATATACTGGGAAGGGGATTGGTTCAAAAGCTATGAAGTTGTTAATTGACAGCTTGACTAGAGACTATGAGGTAGGCACATTTATTATTCGACCATGGATTAAAAATTCTCGTGCTATAAAGGCCTATGAAAAATGTGGTTTTGTGGTAAGTGATTGTTTTAATCCTAAAGAGTATTATGGGAAATACTTCGATAAATGGGGTCAAGGTGATTATCCAGAAGGTGAGAATGTGAATATGATACTTTCAATAGAGTAGTTAACAATGCTATGAAAAAATATACTTTTGCTATTAGTAGTTCGATGTCTGGAAAATAAGAGATTAGAATAAAAATAAATATTATTCCCTAGGTTGTAAGTTTAGCAAAGGATATTTATACTCAGTAAAGAAATAAAATGTGAGGTCCAACAAGTTCCTATTAGTTAGGAAGCTTGTCAGACATTCTAGCAAAGTTTGAAAAACATAAAGAATCTAAAGCCTATTGTAATTGATGGTTATAGAAATTTCTTAGTCATTAATTGGGATGTTTATTCAAAAGTAGTACTTAAAGTATGAATCTATGTTTAAAAGACTTATAAAAAAGTACAACAAGAGCTAGAATACAAATATTATATAAATAAAACATCATTGAAACTTATTTTTTTCTAACTGGAAAGCATACTTCTGTTACCCAATTATCAGAATTACTGTCTTGACCAGGTCCTATATGATAAATATTAAACATAGGGCCGTCTACATCATAGTTATTGTCAGATATCCAATTACCAATAGCTTCACAAGCATCTGTAAGTTGATTGAAGTTTCCTTTTACAATAGCAGTTGCAGCAGTTACACTTGGAACAGTTCTAAACTTAACATTTTCAGTATCTTTATAATTTCCAGATACAGCAAGTTGTATTTCAACATCAACATAATTTTCTTTATACCCAACATCATAAAAGACTGCTTTAGAATAGTTAGGAACATCAACTTGTACATTATGCCCTTTTGTTTCTGAGAATAATTGATGCCATAGCATTCCTTCATCTTGATAAGTAGGTATAGTTTTTCTTAAAGTCATCATATATTTTGGAGCAAAGTCTTTTATAGTTACATCATAATTTTTCATAATATCAGTCCTTCCAATTCTCTCCATAGTAGTTTCTATTTTTAATAGTTTTTTTTGCGTGTCTTCTAGATGTTCTCTTACTTGAGAATAGTGAATATTTAAATACCTTATCAAGCTTTCTCTATCATTGTATTCCGTCAAAATTTCTTTGATAGAAGATAAGCTAAATCCCATATCTTTTAAGGCATGGATTCTATTTGTAGTGGAAAGTTGATTTGCACTGTAGTATCTATAACCATTAATTTTATTTATATGAGTTGGTGTTAAAAGTCCAATTTCATCATAGTGACGTAGCATGCGAATACTAATTTTACTAAGTTTTGAAAAATCGCCTATCTTAAACATATTTACATCTCCTTTATAAAGGTGTTATTTTTGAGCTCAATATCAATATAAACCATATCATAGTGGTAGAGTCAACTAAAAATTATATATTGACAAATAATAAAAAAATATTATACTGAACATGTTTAGAACGAAAAATGTAAATGTTTTGGAGGTAGGTTATGATAAGGTACTATCTTTTATATTGAATCAATGTATAATCAATGGAAATATGCAGGCACAACTTGCTATCATTTCTATGCTTCGTAATATATTTGGGGACGAAAAAGACGAAATGAGTTTAAGAACTATTGCCTTACAAATTATTTTACCTATACAAATGGAGGCTTTATCACCAGACTCATTTCAATTATATAGTGGTACAAATATAAAAGTTAAACATCAGAGAGATAAATTTATTGATATTTTAATAGAAAATATTATCAAATGAGATGATGTGAAATGAAACTTATAACTATTGGTGCAAGTGTTATTAAATATTAATCTAATCAGTCAAACATATGAAACCGCCAGAAGTAATAAAGGTAAAGGTTTATAAAATTTCTGACGGTTTTATTATATGTTACTAAGTATGGAAAATATTTACTAGATATAACATAAGTTAATAAGTATTAATAAGTACGTACTAGACATAACATGAGTTAATAAGTATTAATAAATATTTATTAGATATATCATAAGTTATTAAATACTAAGAAGCATTTTCTAATTCAAGAGGGTTCTCTATACCAAAATAATCGTATAAAGCTGAGCTTATTTCCTCCAAGTTTCCGCTTTCAAAAGGAGATTGTAGATTAACTTTTTCTACTACATCTTTAAATCCTGCATCTGTATTTTGATTTAAAAAATCCATATATACATCAACAGCTTTTCTATAGTCACCTTGTGATAACTCCCATATTTGAAGAGATACATCAGATGCAAGACCATAACTTAAATAGTAAAAAGGAACTTGGAAATTATGAGATACAAGTATCCAAAATGGAGCATTTTTATCTTTAAGTATCTTATTAGATACTCCATATTCTTCTTCTAAATCAAAAAATAGTTTATTTATATCATTTAAGCTCATATATGGGTTTTTATATATAATTTCTTGAAACTCATCGTAAAGACAAGCATCAATAATTGTGTTTAAAACAATCGATAAGTGTTCTTTTTTTATTGCTTCAGATTGTTTTCCAAAGAATTCATCAAAATACTTGTAAAATAAAATTTCTAAAGATGTTGAATGAACTTCGCATATATCAATACTTGGCTGTATTGTATTATTTGAGTTAATACTGTTGTAGTAATTAAAAAAATGACCAAACTCATGAGCAAAGCTAGTAACACCTAAAAAAGAATTGTCCCATGTATTAAATAAAAAGGGTGCTTTGTACTTGGTTATATAAGTAGTATAACCTCCAGGTGATTTATTTTTCCCAGAGGAATAATCGTATAAGTCATACTTTTTCATGTAGTTAAAACACTCTTTTAATTTTGGAGATATATCTTCAAGTACTTTATCAAATTTTCTAAATGAACGATTCTTATATGCCTTAATATAAATAGAAGAGTCAGAAGGTTGTGATGTAACTTTCCTATATAATGGAACTATGTACTCTTTTACCTCACTTCTAAATTTTCTTGCATCCTCTTGGGAGTAATCTTTATTTAAATTTAAATAAGCATAATCTGTATAATTCTTAAAGCCTAGCTTAGTTGCTATTTCAGTTCTCGTCTGTACAAGTTCTAAAAAAATATTACCAAATATAGGGTTGTATTTTTTTAAGTAATCTGAATAGATTTTTACATATTCTTCATAAGTGAGATTGGGTTTTGACATAGCTTCTTCAAAGTCTATTTCCATCCCATCTACTGATACAGTAGACTTAGATAATAAGTCTTCATATTTAACAACTAAGTCTTGCTCTTTTTTAAGTAGGTTTTCTACTTCTTCTGAATTAAGCTTTCCAATGTTTTTTAAATAATTAAATCCATCTTTTCCAATTTCTTTTTTTAGTTCTTTAGAAAACTTAGAATTTACAAATGTATCCTGAAAATCTTTGTATGCCATATCGACATCCACAGATTTACTCATAAGGTATTTGTATTCTTTAGAGTAAAATTCATCTGATGAATCAATATTATTTCTAAGTTTTGCTATAGTAAGTGTACTATAAAAGTCTTGGTAAATCTTATCGACATTACTAAATACGTTCAATTGCTCTTTGGCATTTTTACATGTTAAAAGTTTATCGTTATATGTGTTAATATTTTCGCATACTGACTTTATGTCAGGACGCTTATATTCCATTTTTTTAAAAGGAATAGTTCCTCTAACTGAATCTTTTTTTGAATCATTAGTATAATTTTTTATGTATAATGCAAATATAATAAAAATTACAATTAAAATTAGAGAAATAAATAATCTTTTCTTGGATTTAATCATAGAAATCCTCCAATCATGGATATAGTTATTAGTTATTTTACTATATTAAATATAAAAAATGCATATTAAGAAAATTTAATATAAAAATATGGACAAGATTATAGATAATATAAAAATTTAACTTCAAGAAAATATATGAAAATTGTATTGGTAAAATGATAAATAAATTTTAAGTATAAAATACGAAAAACTATTCTACTATTAGACTTATTATATGCAAAAAATATAGAAATTTTTGATGTAATTGAAATTAAAAGACATATATAAAAATTTGCAATATTCTAAACAAAATTTATAAAAATTCATATCATTGTCTTTATACAATATTTATACTATAATAGAGTAATAATTTAGAGGAAAACTCTAAAAATAAACAAATTAAAGGTCTTAACAGTAATGATTTTATGTTAAGGAGGTATAAAGAAAGTTGAAAACAATAGTTAGAAGACTTATTCTCTACGCAGATGGAATGCGACCTACTCAAATAATAGTATCTGGGTTTGCAGCAACTATTTTAATTGGAGCAATATTGTTAACACTCCCGATATCGTCACAGAGTAGAGAGAGTATAGGTTTATTAAATGCTCTATTTACAGCTACTTCAGCGGTTTGTGTTACTGGTCTAGTTATGGTAGATACAGCAACTTATTGGAGTTTATTTGGACAGATAGTAATAATAACATTGATACAAATTGGTGGTCTTGGATTTATGACCGTAGCTACAATGTTTTCACTTATGGCACGAAAAAAAATACAACTAAGAGAAAGATTATTGATACAAGAATCATTAAACCAAGCAGACTTATCAGGGTTAGTAAAACTTACAAGGTTTGTATTAATAATAACTATAACCATAGAGGGAATAGGAGCACTAGTCTTATCAACTGTCTTTATTCCACAATTTGGTTTATCTAGAGGGATATGGTATAGCGTATTTCACGCAATATCAGGGTTTTGTAATGCCGGATTTGACTTAATGGGTAGTGTAAGTGGGCCATTTACATCGCTAAATTCTTATGTAAACAATTTTATAGTATCAATGACTATTTGTGCACTTATAGTGTTAGGTGGATTAGGATTTCCAGTTGTTCTTGATATTGTAAGAAAAAGAAGATTTTCAAAATTAAATGTGCATTCTAAAGTTGTTTTATTTTCAACTGCAATACTTATTTTAGTAGGTGCAATATTTATTTTTCTTATAGAGTTTAACCAAAAGGCCACTATGGCAGATTTACCTGTAAAAGGGAAAATATTATCAGCGATATTTCAATCAGTAACAGCAAGAACTGCTGGTTTTAATACACTTGATTTAGCTACTTTACAAGAAAGTAGTGTATTTATAATGATAATTTTGATGTTTATTGGAGCATCACCTGCATCTACTGGTGGAGGTATCAAAACAACAACATTAGCAGTTTTAATAATTACAGTTAGAAGCTTTTTATCAGGAAAATCTGATATAGAAACTTTTGAGAGAAGACTGGCTCCAACAACTATAAAAAAATCTCTAGGGATATTTGTAATTAGTATATCCGCAGTTATTTTTGGAACTTTGATTATTTCAATAACTCAACCTAAGTTTACACTAGTTCAATCAGCATTTGAGGTTACATCAGCACTAGCTACAGTTGGTTCAAGTTTAGCTGGAAGTGCAAATCTAAATGCTTTAGGTAAGGTTATAATAATAATCTTTATGTTTATGGGGAGAGTTGGTTCTCTTACTTTATTTATGGCTATACTTTCTGGAGGTAGAAGAAAGAGTCAGCCAGTTAGATACGCAGAAGGCAAGATTATGGTTGGTTAGAGTACCATTTATTAGATAAATCTATTAATAATGATATATAATCTAGGAAAATGAATTTGATATAATCAATTAAATAAATCAATTAATGATAGAAATAATCTAGCAAATAAATTTAGCTATGATTAATAAAATAAAAATATTAAAATTAATTTATCTATATAAAAGTTAATTTAATAGATATTATACAAATTGTGTATTAGGGAGGAAGTTTCGAGATGAAGCAATATATAGTCATTGGATGTGGGAGATTCGGAAGTTCAGTTGCATCTACTATGCATCTTTTAGGACATCAAGTAATGGCAATAGACAAAAATGAAGATTCAGTTCAAAGTATATCTGATAAAGTAACTCATTCACTTATAGTGGATGTTACTGAGGAACAAGCATTAAGATCATTGGGTTTAGGTAACTTTGATGTAGCAGTAGTTGCAATCGGTTCTGATATAAGAGCATCTATAATGGCGACTCTTATAGCCAAAGAAATGGGTGTAGAGTTAATAATATGTAAGGCAAAAGATGAATTGCAAGCCAAAGTTCTTTATAAGATTGGTGCAGATAGAGTTGTATTTCCAGAAAGAGATATGGGAGTAAGAGTTGCACATAATTTAGTTTCTGACAATATATTAGACCATATTGAACTTGACCCAGAATATTCAATTGTTGAAATCGTAACTCCAAATGGTTGGGTTGGTAAAACACTTGTAGAACTTGAGCTTAGAGCTAGATATGAGATAACTGTGCTTGCCATCAAGACTGGTAAAAATATAAATGTGACACCTTCTCCTGATGAGGAACTTACAGCTGGAAGTATATTGGTTATAATTGGTCAAAACACTAGTATAACAGCTATTACATCTGGAAATAAGGGTATAATTAGAAGAAGATAGTTTATTATTTAAGATATATTTGATTGCAATGAAAGTAGATAGTATCATATAATTATGAATAGTTATATGATACTATTTTTATTTTAATCGAGAATAGAGTTTCAATCGAGAATAGAATTTTAATAGAAATAAAGATTTTAGAAGTAGGATAAAGAATGATAAGGAGGTTGTGCTAATATCAAGTTAGCATTTATATAAAATGATTACAACTATAAGCAGTAAGGATAATGAAAGATTAAAATATACTAAAGCATTATTAAAGTCAAAAAATAGAACAAAAGAATCAAAGTTCATAATAGAAGGGTACAGAATAGTAGTGCTTGCACTTGAATGTAATGCAAATCTTGATTATGTATTTATCAATGAGGATTTTGAAAATAAAAAGGAACACATGGAATTATTAGAAAACTTAGATAAAAAAAACACAAATATATATAAGACTACTAATAAAAACTTTAAGGAACTTGTAGACACAGAAAATACTCAAGGTATAATAGGTGTAGTTTCATTTAAGGAAAAAAATTTAAAAGAAAGTATAAATGAAAAAGATAAGTTTGTATTAATTTTAGACAGAATACAAGACCCAGGAAATATGGGAACAATAATAAGGACTGCTGACTCTGCTGGAGTAGATGCAATAATAGCACTAAAGGGATGCGTCGATATATACAATCCAAAAGTAATTAGGTCAACTATGGGCTCTATTTTTGATATGAATATAATCAATGCCATACAAGATGAAACTGTGGATATACTTAAATCACAAGGATTTAATATAGTTTCAAGTTATTTAAATACAGATAATTTTTATGACAAAATAGACTACGGTTCAAAAGTAGCTTTGGTGATAGGAAACGAAGCAAATGGGATAAATGAAGAGCTTGTATCAAAATCTGATATTTTGGTTAAAATACCTATATATGGCAAAGCTGAGTCGTTAAATGCAGCAATAAGTTCTGCTATATTGATGTATGAAATAAAAAAATACTTAATTTAATGTATTGTAATAAATATAATGTCGTGTTATAATCTTGAATTAAATAGTAGAGTATCAAAAATAGTCAATATATTTTAAGCATGATTGATAAAAATATTATATGATTGTACTTTAAAATAGTCACAATAAAATAATCATATAGATAATCACAAAATGTAGATATAAATGATATAATACTAAAATAAACAATATAATATTGTAAATGCAATGAAAGAGGAAAGTATTTTGATTAAACTTAGTAAAGAGATAAACACCTAGGCTGGGAGTGTTTTCTAAGAGGTCAGGAGAAGTTCCCTCTAGAGTAACAAAGCTGAAATTTGATAGTAGGCTTTGACGTGAAAAACGCGTTAAGTTTGTTAGAGGTGGTTTGATGATTTTTAGATTGTTAAACTACTAGGGTGGTACCGCGAAACTATAGCCTTTCGTCCCTAGACAGGGATTGAGGGGCTTTTTTTATACAAAAAAACGAAAGGGTGATATGTGTGCAAGAAAAATTACTTGCTTTACGTGAAGCAGCTTTAGCTGAAATAAAAGAGGCACAAAGCATAGAAAATGTAGAAAGTTTAAGAGTTAAGTATTTAGGAAAAAAAGGTGAGATAACTGCCATACTTAAAGAGATGGGTAAATTATCTGCTGAAGAAAGACCAGTAGTTGGAAAAGTTGCCAATGATGTAAGAGAGAATATTGAACTTAGCATAAATTCTAAAAAAGAAGAAATAAATGCTATTGAAAAAGAAAGAAAGTTAAGAGAAGAAGTAATAGATGTTACTCAACCTGGAAAAGTATTGAAAGTTGGAAAGAAACATCCAATAACTCAAATTATAGATGAAGTAACAGATATATTTATCGGAATGGGATTCTCTATAGCAGAAGGTCCAGAAGTTGAAACAGTTGAAAATAACTTTGATGCATTAAATGCTCCTAAAGACCATCCATCAAGAGATATGAGTGATACATTCTATATCAATGATGGTGTATTACTTAGAACTCAAACGTCTCCAGTTCAAGTAAGATCTATGAGAAGCCAAGAGTTACCAATTAAAGTAATAGCACCAGGTAGATGCTTTAGATTTGATTCACCAGATGCGACACATTCACCAATGTTCCATCAAATAGAAGGACTTGTTGTTGGAAAAGATGTTACTATGGCAGAATTTAAAGGAACTATGGATATCTTCGTTGAAAAATTGTTTGGTTCTGATATCAAAACTAAGTTTAGACCTCATAACTTCCCATTTACAGAACCAAGTGCAGAGGTTGATGTTACTTGTTTCAAATGTGGTGGTAAAGGTTGCCCAATGTGTAAGTATGAAGGTTGGATAGAAATATTAGGTTCAGGTATGGTTCATCCAAATGTACTTAGAAATTGCGGAATAGACCCAGAAGTTTACAGTGGATTTGCATTTGGAGTTGGGGTTGAAAGACTTGCAATGCTTAAATATGAAATAGATGATATTAGATTATTATTCGAAAATGATATGAGATTCTTAAATCAATTTTAATTAGGAGGGTGTGTAGATGTTAGTATCTTTAAAATGGCTTAGAGACTATGTCGATATAGACATGGATGTAAAAGAGTTCGCTGATAAAATGACAATGACAGGAACTAAAGTTGAAACAATAGATTATTATGGTGAAGAAGTAGAAAATATATTAGTTGGAAAGATTTTAGAAATAAAACAACATCCAAATGCTGATAAGTTAGTTGTAACTAAAGTAGATGTTGGAGATAAAGTTGTTCAAATAGTTACAGGAGCTACAAATATATCAGAAGGAGATTATATTCCAGTAGCTGTAAATGGTTCTAAATTACCTGGAGGAGTTGAAATTAAACAAACTGACTTCAGAGGTGAATTATCAGATGGTATGATGTGTTCAGCAGCTGAATTAGGTATAGATGAACATTATATTGAAGAATACAAAAGAGGTGGTATATATATTTTAGACCACGAAGACTCTTATGAATTAGGAAAAGATGTAAAAGATGTTTTAGGATTAAATGATGCTTTAATAGATTTTGAATTAACTTCAAACAGACCTGACTGCAAATGTATGATGGGGATAGCTAGAGAAGCAGCTGCAACTATAGGAACAAAAGTAAAATATCCTGAAATAGAAGTAAAAGAAAGTGACGAGGAAATAGACTTCAAAGTTGAGATAGATAATCCAGATTTATGTAGAAGATATGTTGCTAGAATGGTAACTGATGTAAAAATAGAATCTTCTCCATACTGGATGCAAAGAAGACTTACAGAAGCAGGTGTAAGACCTATAAGTAACATAGTTGATATAACAAACTTTGTAATGTTAGAGCTTGGTCAACCACTTCATGCTTTTGATATAAATCAAGTAGAAACAGGAAGAATAGTAGTAAGAACTGCTAAAGATGGAGAAAAGCTTGTAACACTAGATGATGTTGAAAGAACATTAGACAAAGATATGTTAGTTATAACAAATGGAGAAAAATCACTTGGTCTAGCTGGTGTAATGGGTGGTGCAAACTCAGAAATAACTGACAAGACAAAGACTGTACTTTTCGAAAGTGCCAATTTCAAGCCAGAAAACATAAGAATGACAGCTAAAAAAGTGGGAATTAGGTCAGAAGCATCTTCAAGAAATGAAAAAGCCTTAGACCCTAATCTTGCAGAAATAGCAGCAAATAGAGCTGTACAACTTGTTGAAATGTTAGGTGCTGGAAAAGTATTAAAAGGAACTGTTGATGTATATCCAAATAAACCAGAACCTAAAAAATTAGTAGTAAATCCTCAAAGAATCAACCATCTTTTAGGTGTAGATGTACCAATGGAACAATTTGTAGGAATTTTAGAATCATTAGAATTTAAATGCAATTTAATTGCTGATGATAAGCTAGAAGTAGATGTACCAAGTTTCAGAACAGATATGGAGCAAGAAGCTGATGTATGGGAAGAAATAGCTAGAATTTATGGATTTGAAAATATACCTTCTGTACAATTAGAAGGAAATACAACTGCAGGGGTTAAAACTCCAAAACAAAAATTCATGGAAGCGCTAAAAAATAATTCAACTGCTGTAGGATTAAATGAAATATTAACATATTCATTTGTAAGCCCTAAGGGAGTTGACAAGATAAGAGTACCAGAAGGTAATATAAAGAGAAACTTTGTTAAGTTGATGAACCCATTAGGAGAAGAAACTTCTGTAATGAGAACTACTTTAATACCAAATATGTTAGATGTTTTATCAACTAATATATCTCATAAGATAGAAGAAGTATCAGCATTTGAGTGTGGACATATATTCACACCACAAGATTCAGAACTTCCTATGGAAGCAAATAGAATGTGTGTAGGTATGTATGGTAAAGATGTAGATTTCTTTGCATTAAAGGGAGCTATAGAAACTGTACTTGTAAATGTAGGATTTAAAGATTATGAAATTGAACCTCAAGATAATAATACTACCTTCCACCCTGGTAGATGTGCTAAAATAGTGTATAATAATAAATATGTAGGTACATTAGGTGAATTGCATCCAGATGTTATAGAAAACTACAATCTAGGGCAAAGAGTTTATGTTGCTGAAATAGATATTGATTTTGTATTTGATAATTCTGATAGAACAAAGAATTATGTACCATTACCAAAATATCCATCTACATCTAGAGATATAGCTCTTATTGTTAAGGATGATGTATTTGTAAAACAAATAGAAGATATAATAAAGGAAAATGGTCAAGGATTAGTAGAAAGCTACAAATTATTTGATGTTTACAAAGGTTCTCAAATAGAAGCTGGATATAAATCAATTGCATATTCAATAACTTATAGAAGTAAAGATAAAACTCTAACAGATGAAGAAGTAGCTAAGGTGCATGATAAGATATTAAGTGAATTAAGCAAAAAATTGAATGCTAACTTAAGATCAAATTAACAACTAATGTCGGGGAGGTTAGGATGAACAAAGTAATGGTAAAAATCCATGGCGCTGAGTATCCAATGGTTGGAGACAAGTCAGAGAAATTTATGATTAGTATTGCTGATTTTGTTGACAAAGAAATGGATAAGATAACACGTCAAAACCCGAAGCTAAGCTTATCAGTTGCTGCAATATTAACTGCATTAAATATATCAGACCTTTTATTTGAATGTTCAGATGAAAATGAGAGGTTGATTAAAGCTAATGAAGAATTGAGCAAGAAGGTTGGTTCATCCAACGAAGAACTTCAATTAGAAATCAAATCTTTAAAACTTACAATAGCAGAAAAAGAAGCAGAAAATCGTGAAACTGAAGCTAAAATGAAAGAGTTAATTGAGATTATAGAAAATAAAAAGCAAGAAATATTTGAACTTAGTAATACAACAGAAGGCTCTAAAGCCGAGTTAGATGCTTATAAAAACAAGATAGAAGAGTTAACTGCTCAGCTTGAAGAATCAAATGAAAGAGCTACTATAGCTGAAAATTTAGCTTCTGAGTTTCAAAACAAGGCTTATGATTTACAGCTAAAATGTACAGGGTTAAATAATGATGTAAAAAACGTGGAATAAATTAAAAGATTTGCTGTCTCTTGTTTTTTGAGACAGCTTCTTTTAATTTATAAATAATAAATATAAATAACATGTAATGTATACATATAACTAGTGTATAAATAATATGTAAATATAAAATTTTTTTAAAATATTAAAATAAAAAATAATATCTAAAAGAATTTTGATTTGGTATCTATCAATAGAAAGTGAGATGTTTATATATGACAAAACAGAGCCAGATGTCTGAATCATTCTTCTTATGCGCTTTATTGGCAATAACAGGAGGATTTTTAGATATTTATACTTATGTAGTAAGAGGAAAAGTATTTGCTAATGCACAGACTGGAAATATAGTTTTATTTGGTCTTAACATAGCAGAAGGTAATGTCAGGAAATCTTTTTATTATTTTATTCCTATTTTGGCTTTTATTTTAGGGGTGTTGATAGCAGAAAAAATAAGAAATCATTTTAAAAATAATAATAGAAAGATTCATTGGCGACAAGTTATCATTGGAATTGAAATGATTACTATACTTATTGTTTCTTTTATTCCTCAAGGAAAATTTAATATGTTTGTAAATGTTGCTATATCTTTCATTTGTTCAATGCAAGTTGAGAGTTTTAGAAAGGTAAATGGCAACACATTTGCAACAACAATGTGTACTGGTAATTTAAGAAGTGCTACAGAAACACTATTTCATTATGTGCAAACTAAAAATATTTTTATGATAAAGAAGAGTTTGCAGTATTATGCTATTATTATATTCTTTATTTTGGGAGCTATTTTGGGAACTGTTTTTACAAAGATTTTTGTGGAAAAATCTATATTAATATGTTTCCTTATTTTATCAGTAGTCTTTATAGTTATGTTTATCAATAAAGATGATTCTTTTAATTTAAATTAACAAAACAATAGAGTCATTATTTGATATACTTTAAATATAGTAAGTAGTATATAAATTTAGTGTAAATGTGTAAATTATAGACATGATAACATTAAGTTTAACAAGTATATATAGAGGAGAAAAATATGAAAAAAATAGAATTACTTGCACCAGTTGGCTCTTTTGATTCCTTGAAAGCAGCAGTACAAAATGGGGCAAATGCTGTGTACTTAGGTGGAAAAGACTTTAGTGCGAGAGCATCTGCAAATAACTTTGATAGAAATGAGTTGATTGAAGCTGTTAAATATTGTCATATAAGAGGAGTACAAGTATTTGTCACTGTAAATACATTGATAAAACAGTATGAGATAGAAGATTTTGTCGAGTATGTAAAATTTTTATATGATATAGATATTGATGCATTAATAGTTCAAGATATAGGTATGGCAAGGCTTATAAAAAAATTACTACCTGATTTTGAATTACATGCAAGTACTCAAATGGTAGCTCATTCGCTAGAAGATGTAAAATACCTTAAAAGCGTAGGATTTGATAGGGTAGTTTTGGCAAGAGAATTAAATGTTGATGAGATAAAATGGATTTGTGAAAATACAACTGTAGATGTAGAAGTATTTGTGCATGGGGCTTTATGTGTATGTTATTCAGGTCAATGTCTTATGAGTAGTATGATAGGAAACAGGTCTGGAAACAGAGGAAGATGTGCACAACCATGTAGACAAAAATATGAGTTAATAGATATAAATACAGGTGAAGTTGTAAATAGTAATGGAGATTACTTATTAAGCCCTAGAGATTTAAGTACTATAGAAGATTTAGACAAAATAATCGAAGCAGGGGTATTATCTCTAAAAATTGAAGGAAGAATGAAAAAGCCAGAATATGTAGCTACTGTAGTTTCAGGATATAGAGAAGCGATTAATGAGTTTATAAGTGAGAAAAAAATAAATATTTCTGAGGAAATAATAAATAATTTGTATACTATCTTCAATAGAAAATTTACTAAAGGATATATATTAGGTGAAGTTGGTAAGGATATAATGAATTCTGATAGACCTAACAATCAAGGTCTATATGTTGGAAAAGTCTTAGACCATAATAGAAAAACAAAGAGACTTAGAGTGATACTAGAGAATACCCTTAAAAAAGGAGATGGAATCAACTTAGGTGGAGGAACTATTGGAAGAATTATAAAAGATGGAGAGATAACTACAATAGCACACAAAGGAGATTTAATCGAATTAGATTTTATTGGGGAAGCAAAGAGAAATCAACTTATATTCAAGACTTCAGACAGTGAATTAATGGACAAAGTACAGTCTACATTTCAGCAAGATAAAGAACTTATAAAAACTAACATAAATGCAAAAGTAAGTATTAAATTGGGTGAAAAGCCAGTACTTTCTATAAGTGATTTTTGTGGTAATAAAGCAGTTGTAGAGGGTGAAAAGGTAGCTGAAAAAGCTATAAAAGTTGCTTTAAGTGAAGAAAAAATCGAAACACAGATTCAAAAACTTGGAAACACGCCTTATAAATTAAAAGATATAGACATTGATTTAGACGAAGGTGTAAGTATACCTATAAGTATATTAAATCAAATGAGAAGAGATTGTATTGAGCTTTTGGATGAGGAAAGAATAAGGATAAAAGAGAGAAGATTTAAGGAAAGTAAATTAAAATATAAACCAGCTAAAATAAATCGACATAAAGAATTTAATACAACTCCTAAACTTAGAGTTAAAGTTAAGAATTTAGAGCAATTAGAAGCAGTACTAAAATATAATGTAGATTTAATTTATTATGAAGATATAAATACGCTATTTGAAGCTTTGGAAATAGCTTCAAGTATTTCTAAAGAATCAGTTAATTTAAGTTCAAATATAGATAGTGTAAATTCTTCATTAAATATAGATGATGTAAATGTTTCAAGTGAAAGAACATCTAGCTTTGAAGATAGATTAATCTATTCAGCACCAAGAATTATTAGAAATAGAGAATACAAACAGTTTGAAGTATTAGATAATATAAAAGGGCTTAATAAAATTCAAATTGGTAATTGGGGTTCTATGGATTATTTTAAAGATAAAAATCTAAATATAGATTGCTATTTGAATACTTTTAATAGTGAAAGTATAAATCACTTTAGGGATACAGGAGCAAGTACGGTTTGTTTATCACAGGAGTTAAATCTAAGTGAAATTGAACAAACATTAAAATATACAGATGCAGAAATTGAAGCAGTGATATATGGATATACGCCTATGATGGTCACAGAATACTGTCCTATGGGGGTTGTTGTTAGAGATTGTAAAAAAGATAAGAGAGTAGCTAAATGTAAGGAGAGCAGTTATGCTCTAAGAGATTTTACAGATGCAAGTTATAGGATAACACAAGATATATTCTGTAGAAGCACTATTTACAATTCAAAGGTAACCTGTATGTTGGACAATCTTTATGAATTAGATGAGATTGGAGTAGATGTATTTAGAATAGATTTTACAGTGGAAAATAGTGAAATGGTAGAGAAAGTTATTGAAGCTCATATTGAGGTTTTAAACAATAATTATAAACTTGGAGAAAAAGCTACTAACTTATATAAGCAATTGGATGAAATTGGAACAGTTGCAGGACACTACTATAAAGGTGTAGAATAGATATAACATGAAAAATATACATAAATATATAAAAACTCTTGAATTTATGTGTATTAATATATAAAAATATCATATCTATGAAAAAACAGGGGGATTACTGAAAATGAGAGAAGAAGCTTTAGACATTTTATTTAAGTATTTAGAAACTGATAGAATGAGAAAACATTGCTATGCAGTTGAAGCAGTTATGAAAGATTTAGCCAAAAGACTAGAGCCAGAGAAAGAAGAAAAATGGGCGGTTGCAGGTCTTTTACATGATTTGGATTCAGATATAGTTGGAAGAAAGCCAGGAGAAATCTGTGAAGGTCATGCAACAACAACTGTAGAACTTCTCAAAAAAGAAAATTTTGGTGATGAAGAAATGTATAGAGCAATACTTGGTCATCATGATGGTATGGGGGTTACAAGAACTAGTTTAATGGAAAAAGCTATATATGCAGCAGACCCTATAACTGGATTTATAACTGCAATAGCTTTAGTTTATCCAGATAAAAAACTTACGAGTGTAAAGACAAAATCTGTAATTAAAAGAATGAAAGAAACAAGATTTGCTTCAAATGTAAATAGAGATGCAATGAGAAGTATAGAAGATATAGGGATTCCATTTGATGAATTTGCAGAGCTTTCTCTTAATGCAATGAAAAATATTAGTGATGTACTTGAAAACAATGAAAATGAGTAAATAAGGAAAATAACAATAAATTTAAAAATGTGAATTGACAATAATTAGTTTAAATAAATGACTATAATTAATATAAACTTAAGGTCAACTTGTTAATAATTGACTGCAATGAGTAATTATAGTGATTCTTTGCATCAGTAATTATAGTAATAAACTTAAATATATAAAATAAGTAAATGAAAAATAGAAAAGAGAAAGTAAGGCGAAGTATATGAAACTTACGACTATTTGTTATATAGAAAAAGATAGTAAGACTTTAATGTTGTATAGAAATAAGAAGAAAGATGATGTACATGAAGGTAAGTATGTAGGTGTTGGTGGAAAATTTGAGCAGGGAGAAACACCAGAAGAATGTATAGTCAGAGAAGTTAAAGAAGAAACAGGTCTTACTCTTAAGTCATTAACATATAAAGGATTGATAACTTTTCCAAAATTTAAAGATGAAGAAGATTGGTATATGTTTTTGTATTTTTCAGATGAATTTGAAGGAACTTTATCTAACAAAGATTTAGATAATTGTAAAGAAGGCAAGTTACTTTGGGTTGATAATGATAAAATATTTGACTTAAATATGTGGGAAGGCGACAGATTATTTTTAGATTGGGCTAAAAAAGGCAAAATTTTTAGTGCAAAGATAACATATGATAATGGTAAATTGAAAGATTACAGTGTAAATTTTTTAGATTAATTAAAAAATTAAAGCCTATGTATTGTTAAAAAAATAAAAATTGACTAGGACAACTATTTGATTTATACTAGAGTAAAAATTTTAAAATGGAGGAATAATCTGGAATGATAGACATAAATTTAGACAAATGTGTAGGATGTGGTATGTGTGAGTCGGACTGCCTTGTAAATGCAATAAGGGTTAAAGAAGATAAAGCAAAGGTGAAAAATATTCTCTGTATTAATTGTGGTCACTGTATGGCTATATGTCCAACAGATGCAATAGAAATGCAGGAATTTGATAAAAATGAAGTATTAGAATTCAATCATGAAAATTTTGAACTAGAGCCTGAAAAATTACTAAACTTTATCAAATTTAGAAGAAGTATAAGAAGCTATAAAGACATAGAGGTAGAAGAAGAAAAAATAAAAAACATAGTAGAAGCAGGAAGATACACACCAACAGGTGGAAATAGACAACCGATAAGATACATATTAGTAAAAGAAAAACTAAAAGAAGTAAAAGAATTAGCAATAGAAGGGCTTTATAACTTGGCATTAAATACTGATGATGAAGACCCTGTACGTTCTATATATAAAAATACATTTAAGAGAATGTACAAAAGATATAAAGAAGAAGGATATGATTCTCTATTCTATGATGCACCATTACTTATGGTAGTAGTTGGTGATACTTCTTTAGGAGGAAGTGTATATGTATATGGTGGATTAGCTGCGTCTAATATGGAGCTTATGGCTTATTCTCAAGGATTAGGAATGTGCTACAATGGATTCTTTGTTATGGCATCAAATGTAGAGCCAAAGTTAAAGGAATTATTGGGAATGAATGATAATGAAGCAGTTATAACTTCATTTATATTGGGATACCCAAGTGTAAAATATAAGAGAACTGTAAATAGAAATAGTGCTAAATTTGAAATAAGATAGAACTTAGAATGTATTATATACTCAAGATTAGCACAAGATAATGTATACATTTAATATAGTAAATTTGTTGTAATAATCAAATAAATCAGTTATAATCTAGGTATATTGTATATGGTGAGGATATTTAAATTTTTAAGTAAATTTTTATATCCTTTTTTATGCTAATCTACTTTTTCATATCTAAAAGTTTAAGTAGTAATTTGCATTGTAAATCTTAATTATATGGAGGATTAGTGTAGTGAATTCAAAAAAATTACTTTTATTAATTATTGTAATTGCATCCATATTCACTTCTTGCATATTTCCTTTTAATGTCAATGCTCTAGGTAGTGATAATCGTACTATTCGGGTTGCTTATCCTATTCAAAAAGGGTTAACTGAACTAGATAAACAAGGTAAGTACTCTGGATATACATACGAATATCTGTTAGAAATTGCACAATATACTGGATGGAATTATGAATTTGTTCAAGTATCTGGTGATGAAAATGAAGTTCTTACAAAACTAATGAAAATGTTAGAAAAAGGTGAGATTGATATAATGGGAAGCATGTTATACAATGAGCAGATGGAAAAATTGTATAATTATGCAGGTAATAGTTATGGAGTAGTAAATACAGTATTACAAGTATTATATGAAAATACAGCTATTGATAGTATAAGGTTAGAAGCTATGAAAGAAATTCGTATTGCTGTAATAGAGAATTCTAATACTAGGCTTAAAGAATTAAATGAATATTGCAAGATGAATTTAATATCACCTAAATTGGTATATTGTAAGTCACAAGAAGAACAATTACAAGCACTAAAGGTTGGTGAAGCAGATGCACTGCTTAATGTGAGTGTGAGTCCAATGGAAGGTGTGCGTACTATAGCTAAATTCTCACCAAAGCCATTCTATTTTATTACACCTAAAGGAAGTACAGACTTAACTCAAAGACTCAATTCAGCAATTAATAATATCGAACAGACAGACCCATATTTTTCGACTGCTTTGTATGAAAAATATTTTACACCAGAAAATAGTAAGATGATTTTGTCTGATGATGAAACTACATATATTAAAGATATAGATACATTAAAAGTTGGAGTACTTTTAAATAAGCCACCATTTCAAAACATAGATAAAAAAACAGGAGAATTAAAGGGTATATCAATAGATTTATTAAATCACATATCTGATAAAACTAGATTGAAGTTTGAACTGGTGCCTGTAAAGTCACAAAAAGATTTGGATAAAATGACTAAAAATCATGAAATTGATATTGTAGCAGGAATGATTTATGATTATGAAGATTCTCGTAAACACAATGTGACTATGTCTCGACCATTTGTTTCCACCCAATATATTATGATGATTAATAACAAATTAAATGAAAATAGTTTAGATGGAAAACGTCTAGCTCTACCTAAAGGGACTGGTTATGATAATTATTTTAATGGGGATGTCATATGGTATGATACTTTGGAAGAGTGTATAGAAGCTGTTAACAAAGGGTTTGCAGATTATACTTATGGAGAAGGATATTCTATACAGTACTATATTAATCAACCTAAGTACAAAAACGTACGTTTAGTTCCACAGACTTATGAATCACAGAGTATTTGCTTTGGAATAGTTAAACCAAGTAAGCAGGAATTATTGGGTATATTTAATAAAGCTATTATAAGCATTCCATCAGAAAAGATGCAATCAATTATCTATCAAAACACTACATATAGACAAGACTTTTCACTACTTTATATTATGCAACAAAATCCAATTGAAACTATTTTAATAGTTGCTAGTTTATTACTTTGCATTATTGGAGGTATGGCATGGAGCCTGCATACACGTAAAAGTATGAATCAGAAAATATCTTTGGAACTTAAAAAGCATGCTGAAGTTTATGAAATGGCAAGTGAATACTTTTTTGAATATGATTATAAACGAGATAAATTGATAGTTTCTATGAAAGGGAAAGGAATTAGTACTTATTATGGTATAAGTAAGAGTGCTATGAGTGAGATTGAAATAGAACATAATAAAAAGTTTTTTGATGTAATCAAGTCACAGGAGAATGGGACGACTGAAATGTATTCTATCTGCGCTGATGGTAGTTGTCACTGGATTAGAATTACTTCAAAAATAATTTATAATGAAAAAAGTGTACCAGTGTATGTAATTGGAAAAATATCTAATATTGATTCTGAAAAAGAGGAAAAAGATAAGTTACTGGATAAGGTTCAAAAAGATGGCTTAACAAATATTCTTAATTCAGCATATATTAGAAAGTTAACTACAGAAAGTTTATCTAATTTATCTCCTAACAAAAATGGAGCTTTGTTAATTTTAGATATTGATTATTTTAAGTCTATTAATGATACTTATGGGCATTTAATTGGAGATAAAATATTAATTGATGTTGCAAAAGTACTTGCTAGAAGTTTTGAAAAAAATGATATTGTTGGTCGATTGGGTGGAGACGAGTTTAGTATCTATATTAAAGATATAATAAATAAGGAAGAACTTGTCAATAAATGTAATGAAGTATATAAACAAATTCACCTCATAAAACTGCCAAGTGGAAAAAGCATATCTATAAGTATGGGTGTAGTAATAACAAAATATGGACAGAAATATGACGAATTATATCAAATGGCAGATGATGCTCTTTATGATTCTAAGAAGCAAGGAAGAAATAAATTTAAAATAGTAGGAGTATAATTTTTAGTAAGATTTACTATAAAAATTGTAAATAAGATACAATTGAACGAGTTTTGTATAATTGTACATAAAAGAGATGTATTAATTTATATAAGATTCAGTATAAAAATATAATAAATTTTTAAATAAAAAGTATCTAATAAATCTTTTTAAAGTAAAAATAATAAAGCCCAATGACGTATGTTATTATCATCATTAGGCTTTATTTCTATAAATTAACACTAAAATTAAACTTGATGCTAACATTAGTATTAATTTACAGGTTAATTTTATATAGATTTACTTAGAATTAAAATCTGCTTCTTAAAACTTAGTCTTAATATTGGTTCATAGATTTTAATATTTCAATAACATAATCCCAAACATTAGCAATAGAAGGTATACTAACGTGTTCTTTTGGAGTATGAACATCAAACATATCTGGTCCTATAGAGATAGCTTCAGCATGAGGAAGTTTATCAAGTAATAATCCACACTCAAGACCAGCATGTAGAGCCATAACAGTAGGAACTTTACCAGTTAATTTCTCATAAGTTTCACTACATATTTTTTCTAATTTAGAACCTTTTTTAAATTCCCAAGCTGGATATTGAGATGTAAGACCATAGTCAGCACCTAAAGCTTGAGCTAAAAGTCTTATTCTATCAGCTATCTCATCTCTAATAGACATAACAGAACTTCTAACAGAAGTTAAGAATTCAATAGTTGATTCTTTAGTTTCAATTATAGCAAAGTTAGTAGAACTTTCAACTAATCCTTCTATATCAAGACTTACAGATTGAACACCATGAGGAGTTAAGCTTGACATTTGAATAACTTTTTCTTTGCAGTCTTTAGTAAGAGCTTTAGTTGCAGAAGTTTCAACTACTGAATAAGCCATATCAGGGTCAGAAGTAGTAAACTCATGTTTAAATGCAGTTAAAATATCATTTATTTGTTTTTTAGCAGATTCAACATCAGCTTTATCAACAGCTATTACACATTTAGCTTCACGAGGTATAGCATTATGCTTAGTACCACCATCAACTGAAACTAATTCGTAATCAATATCTAGTACGCTTAATACTCTAGCTATTGCTTTGTTAGCATTTGCTCTTTGTAAAACAATTTCCATACCAGAATGTCCACCTAATAATCCAGTAACTTCAACTAATAAAGCTTGCTTGTCAGCTCCAACTTCTTTGTACTCAACAGGTAGACTAACAACACAAGTTTTACCACCAGCACAACTAACTAATAGATATCCTTCTTCCTCGGAGTCCATGTTTAGGATATATTGACCTTTGATTAAGCTTGGGTCTAATGCATCAGCACCATTCATACCATCTTCTTCATTAACAGTAACTAAAACTTCTAATGCTGGATGCTCTAAAGTATTATCTTCTAATATAGCCATACCCATAGCAACAGCGATACCATTGTCAGCTCCAAGAGTAGTTCCAGTAGCGTATATCATATCACCATTAATTCTTAATTTTATAGGGTCTTTAAGAAAATCATGTTCAACATTCTTTTCTTTTTCACAAACCATATCCATATGTCCTTGAAGAACTACTCCTGGACAATTTTCATATCCTTTTGTAGCAGGCTTTCTTATTATTATGTTTAAACTTTCATCCTGGATAGTTTCAAGCCCTAAATTTTTACCAAAGCTAAGTAAATAATCACTTATGCCTTTCTCGTTTCCAGAACCTCTAGGAATTTGAGATATTTTCTCAAAGTTTTTAAAAACATTTTCTGGCTTTAATCCTTCTAATACGTTTCCCATGACTTGTGTTCCTCCTTAATTTATCTATATAAGTAGCTATTTTTATAAAATAAGCTAAAATAAACTCCTTTAAAAAATATTAAAGAAGATTTTTTAACAGATTATATTACAAATAAAGCATGTTTATGTATAATATATAGATAGCTACATACATAGTATAATACAAAATATGTTTAAAATATATCTAAAAGAGAAAAAATATAA
This sequence comes from Clostridioides sp. ES-S-0006-03, assembly GCF_020662275.1. Taxonomy (NCBI): domain Bacteria; kingdom Bacillati; phylum Bacillota; class Clostridia; order Peptostreptococcales; family Peptostreptococcaceae; genus Clostridioides; species Clostridioides sp. ES-S-0006-03. The sequence goes on along the minus strand of NZ_JADGMM010000003.1, from coordinate 170,439 downwards.
TAAATTTAGAAATAAAAAAGAAATAAAACTTGCAGTTTTTATTGAAAATGCTTGGAAAGCATACATTTTAAATATTAAAGAAAAAAGTTAAAATATTGAGGATGGTGAATATAGAAAAATGAATGAGAAATCGTTAAGAGTTCTAGAATACAATAAAATAATAGATTTATTAAAGAAGAAAGCCTCATCTTCTTTAGGTCTAAAATATATAGAAAGTTTAGTTCCAAATACTGATTTTGTAGAAGTAAAGTCCATGCTAGAAGAAACTAGTGAAGCTCAATCAATTATTATAAAGAGAGGTTCAGTAGGTTTGGATGGTATTCATGATATAGAAGATAAGGTTAAAAGAGCCTATATAGGTGCATCTCTTGACCCAGGAAGTTTAATTATGATAGCGGATACTTTAAGAGTAGCTAGAAGATTAAAAAATAGTCTATCTAGCAGTGATGAAGAAGATTTTAATTATCCAATAATACAATCTCTATCAAATTCTCTATATGTATATAAAGATATAGAAGAACAGATATACAATGCGATAATAAGTGAAGTAGAAATATCTGACAATGCTTCAAGTACACTTAGAGATATCAGAAGAAGAATAGCTCAAAAAAATCAATCCATTAGGTCTAAATTAAATTCAATAATAAGTTCAACTACTTATCAAAAATACTTACAAGATGCCATAATTTCTCTAAGAGGTGATAGATTTGTAGTACCTGTAAAATCTGAATATAGGTCGCAAGTAGCTGGTATAGTACATGACCAGTCATCTTCTGGTGCGACACTTTTTATAGAGCCAATGACTATAGTAGAGATGAACAATGAGTTAAGACAGCTAAAATTAGGAGAGCAAGAAGAGATAGAGAGAATTTTATCAGAACTTTCTGCAATGGTTGGAGAAGTAAGTGAAGATTTGATATCCAATCAAGAGATACTTGGAAGATTAGACTTTGCATTTTCAAAAGGAAAACTTTCTATACAAATGAGAGGTATAGAGCCTACATTAAATGAGGATAAATATTTAAATATAAAAAATGGAAGACATCCACTATTAGATAAGAAAAAAGTAGTGGCAAATACTATTTATTTAGGAAGAGACTTCCACACATTGGTAATAACAGGTCCAAATACAGGTGGTAAAACAGTTACAATAAAAACTGTAGGTTTATTTGCACTTATGACACAAAGTGGACTTCACATACCTGCTGATTATGGAAGTAGTATGTGTGTATATGATAATGTATTTGCAGATATAGGAGATGAACAAAGTATTGAGCAAAGTTTATCTACATTTTCATCTCACATGACAAATATAGTATCAATACTAAAAACCGTAACAGCAGACTCTTTAGTTATATTTGACGAATTAGGAGCAGGAACAGACCCTGTTGAGGGAGCTGCACTTGCAATAGCAGTATTAGAAGATATAAACTCTGTAGGAGCGAAATGTATAGCAACTACTCACTATAGTGAACTTAAAAATTATGCTCTTACTAAATCTGGTGTAGAAAATGCAGCAGTTGAATTTGATATAGAAACTTTAAGTCCAACATATAAGTTACTTATAGGTGTTCCTGGAAAATCAAATGCGTTTGAGATTTCCAGAAAACTTGGACTTAGTGACTATGTAATTTCACATGCCAAAGAATATATAAACACAGATAACATAGCTTTAGAAGATGTATTACAAAATGTTGAAAAGAACAGAATCAAAGCTATTGAAGATAGAGAAGAAGCTGAGAGATTGAAGGAAGAGATAGAAAGACTAAAAGTAGAATACGACGAAAAACTTGAAAAATTAGTTACTCAAAGAGATAAGATGATTGAAAAGGCTAAATCAGAAGCATTTTCAATAACAAGACAAGCTAAGGAAGAAGTAGACCTTATAATAAAGGAACTTAGAAGTTTAGAACAAGAAAGAGCTTCTAAAGAAAAAAATCGTAAAATAGAAGAACTTAGAAAAGAATTGACTAGTTCTATGGGAAGTCTTCAACCAACAGTAAAAAGTATGATAGTTCCAAAAGTTTCAAGTAAAGAAATAAAAGACCTAAAACCAGGGGAAGAAGTTAGAGTAATAACTTTAAATCAAAATGGTAGTGTGGTTTCTGTAGACAAAAAGAGAAAAGAAGCAGTAGTGCAAATTGGTATAATGAAGATGACTCTACCTTTTAAATCTTTACAAAAATCTCACAAGGATGTTTCAAAACACGTTACTAAATCAACAAGAAATATCATAAGGGCAAAATCTGGAAATATAAAAAGTGAAGTTGACCTTAGAGGTTTAAATTTAGAAGAAGCTATAATGGAAGTCGAAAAATATCTAGATGATGCATATGTAGCAGGTTTAGAATCTGTAACAGTAATACATGGAATTGGTACAGGAGTGCTAAAATCAGGACTACAAGACATTTTAAGAAAAAATAGACATGTAAAATCACAAAGAGGTGGCCAGTATGGAGAAGGTGGAGCAGGAGTAACAATTGTTAAACTAAAATAATTTGTATAGGAGCACATTTTTATGATATTAGTATCTGCATGTTTAATAGGAATAAATTGTAAATATAGTGGCGATAATAATGAAAATGAAGAAGTAAAAGAATACCTAAAAGGTAAAGATTTTACTCTTGTATGTCCAGAACAGTTAGGTGGTTTATCTACACCAAGACCTCCTGCTGAGATAGTTGATGGAAAAGTAATCACAAAAGAAGATAATAAAGATGTAACAGAAAACTTTGTAAGAGGGGCTGAAGAAACTCTAAAAATAGCAAGATTATATGTATGTAGCGAAGCAATACTAAAAGAGGGTAGCCCCTCTTGTGGATGTAATCTAGTGTATGATGGTAGTTTTTCAGGCAAAAAAATACCAGGGAAAGGTATCACAGCAAAGTTACTGGAAGAAGAAGGAATAAAAGTCAAGAGTGAAAAAGACTTATAGAAAAGCAATAATCGTATAGATAAAAACTGTAATTATAGTATTTTTAATATATACAGAAAACATAATTATTAAAGTGTTTTGCCCTGTAATGAAATACTTGAAAAAACACTAAATTTGATTTAACATAAAGAGATAAGCACAATATAAACCAGGAACAATGTAGAGAGGAGCAACAAGATGCAAGATTTCAAGGTAGCAATATCAAATTGCCTTAAAGAGAAAATAGAAGAACTGTCGATAGAAGAGATAGAGGCACTTATAGAAGTTCCACCAAACAAGGACATGGGTGACTATGCTTTTCCATGCTTTAAATTAGCTAAAGTATTTAGAAAAGCTCCAAACATGATAGCAAGTGAATTAGCAGAAAGTATAGAAGCTAGTGGAGAGATAACAAAAGTAATACAATTAGGCGGATATGTGAATTTCTTTGTAAACAAATCTCAATTAGCAGAAACTGTAATCAAAAAAGTATTAGATGAAAAAGAAAATTATGGACGTAGTGATTTTGGAAAAGATAAAACTGTAATAGTTGAATACTCTTCTCCAAATATAGCAAAGCCTTTCCATATAGGGCATATAAGAACTACAGTAATAGGTAATGCTCTATATAAGATATATGAATCACAAGGATACAAAACTATAAGAATAAATCATTTAGGTGACTATGGAACTCAATTTGGTAAGTTAATAGTGGCCTTTAAAAAGTGGGGAGAAAAGGAAGTAGTAGAATCTAATCCAATCCCAGAATTATTAAAATTATATGTAAGATTCCATGAGGAAGCAGAACAACATCCAGAAATGGAAGATGAAGCAAGAGCATGGTTTACTAAATTAGAAAATGGTGACGAAGAAGCAAAAGAATTATGGCAATGGTTTAGAGATGAAAGTCTAAAAGAATTTAGTAGAGTATATAAACTTTTAGATATAGAATTTGATTCTTTAGCAGGTGAAAGTTTCTATTCTGATAAGATGGACAGAGTAATAGAGTTGTTAGAAGAGAAAAATCTTTTACAAGAGTCTAAAGGTGCAAGAATCGTTGATTTAGAAGAATATAAGATGCCACCAGCTCTTATTACTAAGAATGATGGCTCAACATTATATATGACAAGAGATTTAGCTGCAGCAATATATAGAAAAGAAACTTATGATTTTGATAAGTGTATATATGTAGTTGGTTCTCAACAAAACCTACATTTCCAACAATGGTTTAAAGTAATTGAACTTATGGGATATGAATGGGCAAAAGACTTAGTGCATGTTGGATTTGGTATGGTAGCTCTTGAAGAAGGGACTATGTCAACTAGAAAAGGAAGAGTTGTATTTTTAGAAGATGCATTAAATCAAGCTATAGATAAAACTAAGGATATTATACTAACTAAAAACCCAGATGCTAAAAATGTAGATGAAATATCTAAACAAGTAGGTGTTGGAGCTGTAGTATTCCAAGAACTATCTAATAGTAGAATAAAAGACTATACTTTCTCATGGGAAAGAACATTAAGCTTTGATGGAGAGACTGGGCCATATGTTCAATATACACATGCTAGATGTTGTGCAGTTTTAAGAAAAGCAAAAGAAGAAATCACTTCTGATATAGATTATAGTCTATTGGCTGATGAAGATAGTGCAGAAGTTCTTAGAGTTATAGAGTCATTTAATAAAAATATTTTACTTGCTCTAAAGAAGAATGAACCACATATAGTTACAAGATTTATGCTAGATTTAGCTCAAGCGTTTAATAAATTTTATCATGACAATCCAATTTTAGTGGAAAATTTAGAGATTAGAAAATCGAGACTTGCTTTGGTACAAGCCACAAAACAAACTTTAGAAAATTCTCTGAAGCTGTTGGGAATGCACGCTCCAGAAAGAATGTAATACAACAAAATGTTGAAATAAAAAGAATAAAATTGAACTTAGTACGCAATTTGTATAACTGTAGAATATAGGGATGTCGAAAACTGATGCTTTACATATAAAAAAGTAGTATCGTATAATAATATATAGATAGTAGATTACAATGATTTTTGTACACTACTATCCCCCTATATATGACAGCTTCTTAACGGGCTGTCTCTTTTTTTTTAATAGCAGGATATTTAAATTAAGTTTTTGAGAAAGGATATATTTATGAATGACGTATTAATAAAAAAAGTCTACACATCTTCTTTTAATAATGGAAGTAAGACTCTTAAAGATTTAATTATAATAAATACAAAATCCTTAATAGATGATAAAACTCAAAGATGTGTATATATAGACGAAAAGAGATTGAAAGATGAACTTATTTACTTTAGATTTTATGGAGAAAAAATAGGTAATGTCAATTTTTTAAATATTTTATTACCATTAATTTTATCAAATACTAATATTCAAAAAAGTGAAGATGAGGTTGTTAAATTAATAAAAAAATATGTGAGTTACTTTAGAAAAGAGGAATTCTTATTTGATTATTTATTAAGTTCTGTAGCATATAATTCTGTTATGCACAATCTTATAAATAACAGTAAAATTGAATATGTCGAATTACTACAAAATATTAAAGACAAGATAATAGATTTTTCTATAGAATTAGACAAGTCTGATATTGTAAAGTTTCAGATGGCAAGGATAGGTACAATACAATTAATTGATAAATATATTGATTTAAAATATGAAGATTATGATGAAGAAAGTATTCTATCAAGTGTTTTAAATATTTTATATGATATTTATATAGAAGACAGAAATGTAGAAAATGAAGGAATTAAAAGCATGAAAAAATCTATATTATCTATTTTAGGTGAAGAGACTGAATTAAACGAAGATAATATAGATTTTATTCTTTCTATGTCAGAATATGTTGTTAAGTTGAGAAAATATAAAATTGGGGTTAAAATGTATAATAAAAAAATAGACCCAAGAAGTCTTATAAGCCTTGAAGAAGGCGATACTACAATAGACCCCATATTTAATCAAATAACAGTTATGTCGAAAACCTTTAGTGATAATATATTAAGCATAAAGATACATTCTAAATCAGGTATTTATATATTAAAGTTTAAAAAGGTTTAGGTTACTAGAGATTACTGTTTTTTTCTAAGTAATCCAAAAAATCTTTTTCTTTAGTGTCAGTTAAGAAACATAATTCTTTTACTATATTATTTCTAAGGTCGATAAAATCACTAATTTGGGTATTTTCATTAGTGTATTCAAGAGACTTTATAATAAGCAGTAAATCTCTTTTTGATAAAGAGTTGATAGATACTTTTTCAATTAATTCCATAAAAAACTTCCTTTCCTCACATTACTTGAAATTAATAATCTAATTATATAAATGTTATATAGACTTTACATATACTATTTTAACCTATAAGGGGTACAAAAAGCAGTATAATATTAAAAAGAGGTGAGAAATATTTGAAAATTTTATTAACAACGTTGAATTCTAAGTTTATTCATACAAATTTAGCTATAAGATATCTAAAAGAATTTGTAAGGAATTTGATAGAAGTTGACATGAAAGAATATACGATAAACAATGACTTAGATTATATTTTAAAAGATATATACAAAAATGAATATGATATAATTTTATTCTCAACATATATCTGGAATATAGGAGATATAGTTAAACTTTGTGATAATCTAAAAAAAATTAGACCAAATACTAAAATAGCTTTGGGCGGGCCAGAAGTGAGTTATGATAGCTATGAGGCAATGAAGAAATACGATTTTGTAGATTATATACTTTATGGAGAAGGAGAATTAATCTTTAGAGATTTAGTGCTTCATCTTAAAGGAAAAAAAGAAATAAAAAGTGTAGACGGATTGGTATATAGACAAGGAAGCGAGATAATAGTAAATAAACCTATGGAACTTCTTCAAAATTTGGACGAGATTCCTAGTCCTTATGAAAATTTAAATCCAAAGGAATATGAAAATAGAATAGTATATTATGAGTCGTCAAGAGGTTGTCCATTTAACTGTCAATACTGCTTATCTTCTACCATTCCTGGTCTGAGATATTTCAGCTTAGATAGAATAAAAAGAGATTTAAAAGCTTTAATAGATGCAAGAGTCTCACAAATTAAATTTATTGATAGAACTTTTAATGCAAATAAAAAAGTAGCTATGGAAATTATGGATTTTCTTATGAAAAATGATAATGGATATACAACCTATCATTTTGAAGTTACAGCATATTTGATAGATGACAAGATGCTAGAGTTTTTGGCTGACTGTAAAGAAGGACTTTTCCAGTTTGAAATAGGAGTACAGTCGACAAATGAAAAAACACTTGATGCAGTAGGAAGAAGAGATGATTTCAAAAAGTTATCTCATGTTGTTCAGACAGTAGCATCTTATAGAAATATACATCAACATTTAGACTTAATTGCAGGACTTCCCTATGAGGATTATGAAAGCTTTGAGAACTCATTTAATGATGTATTTAATCTAGGGATAGAACACTTACAATTAGGTTTCTTAAAGATGATTAAGGGTACAGGTATGAGAAAGGTAGCAGATGAGCATGGATTTAAATATAAGGATTATGCTCCATATGAGTTTTTATACAATAATTATATAAGCTATGAAGAAACATTGAAATTAAAGGATATAGAAGATGTACTTGAAAGATACTACAATTCTAAAAACTTTGTGTTGTCCATGAGATATATTATAGGCAAATTTTATAAACAAAGTCCTTTTAAATTTTTTGAAACTTTTGCTAAGTACTTTGATGAAAATGGGTATTTTGACTTGGCACAGGGGAAAAATCAATTATACAAAATATTATTGGATTTCTATAATGAAAAAATAAATATAGACAATGATGTATTTAATGATATATTAAAGTATGACTACATTTCACTAGGTAAGACATCAAATATACCACAGTTTTTTAATAAGTTAGATGTGGATGACTTTAAGAATAGATGTCATGTATTTTTACAAGATAATGATAACTTATCAACATATCTACCTAATTTTGTTGATAAACCAGCAAAACATATAATAAAATATGTTCATTTTGAACCATTTAAATTTAATATTGTGGATTTAAAAAATAATATAAATACAGAAATAAGAGAAGAAGAAAATATAGTCTTATTTGAATATGATGATAAAAAAATATTTGAGAAATCTAAAACTCATAAAGTAGAAATTTAAGTATTTAGGAGGAAACAATGGATTTTAAAATAGAAAAGTATTTACTGAAGAAGGCAGAAGAACTAGCTTTTATAACTATAAAGCATGGTGGAGAATTTAAATTAAAGAGTTATGATGTGCCAAAAGGTGGACTAGATGTACCTATAAAAAATGAGGTACTAGTAAAAGGTATAAAAGAAAAAACTGCTCAAGATAAGTTAAACTCAATGTCTATAGCAGATGCAATGATATATATAATTGGTATAGATAGTAAATTTAAAAATAATGGAGAATATGAAAAGTTTTTAGATGCTTTGTCTAAGGATATTAACTTAGATTTAAAAGCATATATGGGATACATGTCTAGAAAATACTTTGAGATTGGAGAGCATACAGATTCTTTAATATATATAAAAGCATTTATAACTATGTATCCAGATGATTTAGATGCAATGTATAATTATGCAATTGTGTGCCAAGAGATAGCAAAACAATATCAAAAAGACCTAGATGATAAGGCTATGAATGCATTTTTACTTGAGGCAATGGCCAAACTTGAAAAGATAATAGATATTGATAATGATTTTGCATTAGGTTATTATCATTTAGGTTATCATTATTATAATCAAGGTCAATATTTGAAGACTAAATTGACATGGGAAGATGCATTAAGATTAGGTTTAGATGCTGACTTAGTGGCTGAGATACAAGAAAATTTAGGAAAGATGGATTTTAAAGTACAGTATGAAGAAGGATATACACTTATATTCCATGGTAAGTTTAAAGAGGGATTAGAAAAATTACTGCCACTGGAAGAAGAACATATGGATTGGTGGAATTTGCTGTTTATGATAGGGCTAGGATATAAGGGTATGGGCGAAATAGAGCAGGCTAAGATGTATTTTGAGAAGATATTAGTAATAAAACCTAAGCAAGTAGATGCTATAGTTGAATTAGGGCTTTGTGAAGCTTCTAAATATAATTTAGATAAAGCAATAGAGCATTTTGAGCAAGCTGCTAAGATAAAAGAGGACCCAGAAATTCTTTGTAATTTAGGTATGGCTTACTTAAACAATGGTGAAATTGATGATGCAACTTACTATATAGAAAGAGCTTATGAATTAAATCCACAGGATGAGATTACGATTGCTTGTTTAAAAGAGCTTGGTATAAATAAGTAAGAATGTTATTAGATTGTATTAGATTCTATTAGGTTTTACTTTATTAGGTTGGACTTGATGCTAGCGAGTTTTATCTGATGCTATTAAATTTTATTAATTAAGAGTGGTAGAACATTTATTATGTTGTACCACTTTTTTTATTTACTTTGTCTAAGTATTTTTACTCTTATTTACTATTTGTAATATTATATTTCATAAGTATCTTGAATTTATAATAATTAAATATTAAAGCAGATTTTAGTTGTACAAATTTTTTGTAACATAAAAAATAAATTGATAAAAGACATATCAAATATGGTATTATTTAGTTAAATATATATAAGGGAGGGGTTACTTTTGATAAAGAAATTAGATGATATTTTAGAGCAGCTTAAAGGAGGAGAAAAAATAGTACTTTCTGTAGCAGCAGCTCACGATAAAGAAGTTTTAATGGCTATAAAGGATGCTGTAGAAAGAAATATAATTACTCCTATATTGGTTGGAAATGAAGGAAAGATAAGAGAAATATCAAAAGAAATAGAATTTGATTTGGGTGGAATTAAAATTATTGACAAGGATGATATTAAAGACTGTGCTGAAATAGCAGTTAAATTAGTATCAAGTAAAGAAGCTGATTTTGTAATGAAAGGTTTATTAGATACATCCGTTATCTTGAAAGAAGTGTTAAATAAAGATTATGGTCTTAGAACTGATAGTTTATTAAGTCATGTTATGGTATATGAGTTAGAAAGATACCATAAGCTATTGATAACTACAGATGGAGGAATGAATATAGCTCCTGACTATGAACAAAAGGCAAAGATATTAAAAAATTCTATAAAAGCAGCAAAAGCTTTAGGTATGGAAACTGTAAAAGTTGCATGCTTAGCAGCTAAGGAAAAAGTAAATCCTAAAATGCAAGCTACTGTAGATGCAGATATGCTAGCAAAAGCTTGTCAAGCAGGAGAATTTGGAGATAATGTAATTGTAGAAGGTCCTTTAGCTTTTGACTTAGCAGTTTCAAAAGAAGCTAGTGAGATAAAAGGATTTAAAAGTGAAGTATCTGGAGATGTAGATATTATGTTGGTTCCAACAATAGAAGTTGGTAATGGCATAGGAAAAGCCTTTACATACATGGCAGATTCTAAATCAGCAGGTATAATTATGGGCGCAAAAGCTCCTATAGTTTTAGTATCAAGAGCTGATTCACATGAATCTAAATTGTACTCTATTGCGTATGGAGCTATTGTAGCTAAAAGTATGAAATAAAAACATTAAGTGTGTAAAATAAATGCGTTAAAAGATAAAATGTAGTCATAATATCTAAATTAATGCAATATTAAAAAAATTTTATATAAAAAATAATTATAGCTTCAAATGAATATATACAAATGTTCAATTTGAAGCTATAATTAATATTAAAGTAAGAAAAATAAAAAAATTTCAAAAAATTAGTCCAAAAAATGCTATTCTAAGAAGTTTTTACTAATTATGGTATAGGGAGTAAAAATCTGTAACAAGTCCAAAAAAGTAGTGAGAAATAATAAACACACAAATAAGATATAATATCAAAAAATTGACTAGAAATAATTCAAAATTGATTTAAAAAAATCAAAACATAATTTAATTAAACTAAAATATCAAAAAAGTAGGCTCAAGTATTAAAAAATAGCCAAAAATGAGTAGTTAAATTAACTTAAATTAGGTATTAAAAATAAAATTTTTATGTATTATCTAATTTTGTTAAAAAAATATTTAAATCTAAAGCAAAGTGCTGAAAATTAGTATATAATCAACTTAGAAAGCATTTATTTTATTATTTTATGACATGAAGTCAGTCACCTGGGGGATTTTAAAAATCAAAAAAAGGGGATAGGAATATGGATGAAAAAATGTTAACAATTGATTTAAACAGCCAGAAGATGATAGCAAAAGCTAGAGAAGAAGGCGTAGAAACAATGTATGATAGAAAAGAAGGCTTTAAAGCACAATGTGGTTTTGGTCTTCAAGGGGTTTGCTGTAGAATATGTGGAATGGGACCATGTAGAATAAGTCCTAAAACTCCAAGAGGGTTATGTGGAGCAGACGAACACACTATAGTAGGTAGAAACTTTGCAAGAATGGTTGCTGGTGGGACAGCTGCCCATTCAGACCATGCTAGAGATATAGCACATACATTAGCATTAGCTGATCCAAATGGAAACTATAAAATAAGAGACGAAGCTAAATTAATTACTTTAGCTAAAGAATGGGATGTAGAAACAGAAGGTAGAGATATCTATGATGTAGCACATGAAGTGGCAGAAATTGCATTAATGGAATTTGGTAAACCTTTTGGGACATTAAGATTTATAAAAAATGCGCCAGAACCAAGACAAAAAATATGGAAAGAATATGCTATAGAACCAAGAGCTATAGATAGAGAAATTGCAACAATAATGCACTCTACTCATATAGGTTGTACTGGTGATATAGATAGTTTAATACACATGAGTCTAAGAACTTCTATGGCTGATGGTTGGGGTGGTTCTATGATAGGTACTCGTTTAAGCGATATCTTATTTGGAACTCCAGTACCAAGAAGAACAGAAGCTAACTTAGCAGTATTAGAAGAAAATAAAGTTAATATAATATTGCATGGACATGAGCCAGCATTATCAGAAATGATAGTTTTAGCTGCAGAAGAACCAGACTTAATAGCTTTAGCTAAAGAAGTTGGAGCAGATGGAATAAACTTAGCTGGTATGTGTTGTACAGGTAATGAAATTACAATGAGACATGGTGTAAGAATAGCAGGAGACTTCCATCAACAAGAACTTGCAATAGTAACTGGAGCAGTTGAGGCTGTAATAGTTGACGTTCAATGTATATTCCCTGCACTAGCTAGAGTAGCAGATTGTTACCACACTAAATTTGTAACAACTTCTCCAAAAGCTAAAATAACAGGTTCAACTTATATTGAATTTAGAGAAGAACAAGCTCTTGATGATGCTAAATCAATAGTTAAAGAAGCTATCTTAAACTTTAAAAATAGAGATAAATCAAAAGTACTTATACCTGAATTAAAATCAGGGGCAACAGTTGGGTATAGTGTAGAAGCAGTAGTAAATCAATTAGACAGAGTTGTAAACTCTCATATAGATCCAGCAGGAACAGTTAAGCCATTAACAGACTGTTTAAAATCTGGAGTATTAAGAGGAGCAGCTGGTGTAGTTGGATGTAACAATGCTAAAGGAGTTTCAAATGAGGCTCACGTAACAATAATGAAAGAATTAATTAAAAACGACATAATAGTAGTTACTACAGGATGTGGTGCTTCAGCAGCAGCTAAATTTGGTTTAATGGAAACTGATGCAGCTGAAAAATATGCAGGTAAAGGTCTTGCAACTGTCTGTAAATTAGTAGGAATCCCACCAGTACTACATATGGGTTCTTGCGTTGATATAAGCCGTATATTAGATTTAGTTGGAGCAGCAGCTAATTACTTAGATATGGATATGTGTGACCTTCCAGTTGTAGGTATAGCTCCAGAGTGGATGTCAGAAAAAGCAGTTGCTATAGGATGCTATGTTGTAGCTTCTGGTATAGACACTTACTTAGGAATAATGCCTCCAATAGCTGGTTCTTCAAGAGCAGTAGATATATTAACTAGCGAATTAAAAGATAAAGTTGGTGCAACATTTACTGTAAATACAAATCCAAAAGAGTTAGCAGCTACAATAATAGAAGATATAGAAAAGAAACGTGTTCACTTCGAAGCATTAGTTGAAGAAAAAATGGGTGTTGAAGCAGAAGCTTAGAAAATGGCTAAAGCCTTAGAAAAAACGATTTTATATCTAAATAAAGGTTTTATAGTTGAATGAAGTCAAATATTAAAGAAAAGAACATCAAAATACAATGAATATACTGAATAAATAAAATATAAACAATATAATGAAGAATACTAAAACTATACATGCTGCTTTGAAAAGCTAGTAGGGTAAATGTAATTGGTTCCTGTAAGGACTAGCTGTAGTTTATTTTTAGTGTTTAAAAAATAGATAACTACACTAAAACATAAATAAAATAAAAAGCAAATAGTAATAAAGGTGGTAGGGATTATGAAGATAGCAATAACAGGTAAAGGTGGAGTAGGTAAAACGACTTTTTCTTCAATGCTCTCTAGGATGTTTGCTGAAGACGGATACAGAGTTGTTGCTGTTGATGCCGATCCTGATGCTAATTTAGCTTTAGCACTAGGTTTTCCAAAAGAAGTATATGAATCAATAGTACCTATATCAGAAATGAAAAAGTTAGTTTCAGATAGAACAGCTGCTTCTGTAGGTTCATTTGGAAAAATGTTTAAGATGAATCCTAAAGTAGACGATATACCTGAAAATTTCTGTAAAGAATACAACGGAGTGAGATTACTTACATTAGGAACAGTGGATTCTGGTGGCACTGGATGTGTATGTCCAGAGCACGTTCTTTTAAAAAGACTCTGTTCACACTTAATACTACAAAATAAAGATGTAGTTGTTATGGATATGGAAGCTGGAATTGAACACTTAGGAAGAGGAACAGCTCAAGGTGTAGATGCTTTTATAGTAGTTGTAGAGCCAGGAGAAAGAAGTCTCCAAACATATAGAAAAGTTAAAAAACTTGGTCATGATATAGGCGTAAATAAGGTATTTGTTGTAGGTAACAAAATCAGAAATAAAGAAGATGAAGAATTTATAATACAAAACTTAGAAGATGGGGAATCTTTAGGATTTATCTATTACAATCAAGATGTTATAGATTCTGATAGAGCTAATCAATCTCCATATGATTCTAGTGAAACAACAAAGGCACAAATTAAAGAAATAAAAGAGAAATTAATGTCACTTAAAGATAAATAGAAATTTTGATTTATAATTGGGTTGTTGGTTAAAGGCAATAAATAGGTATTAGATAGGTAATAAATGATTAATTAGATAAATGACTAGCTATTAAGTTAAAGATATTTTAATAGCTTAGTAGCTAGTTTTTAAGCAATTTTACATGTATAATTATCTTATAAAATATAATTTTTACATATTAATACAATTTATACAAAAATTATATTTTAAATCTATTTAGGTTGTGGGAGGAGATTCAGTTATGGGATTTAAATCTGACATTGAAATAGCTCAAGAAGCTAAACCTCAAGATATTAGAGAGGTTGCAAAAAAATTAGGACTAGGTGAAGAAGATGTAGAACTATATGGTAAATACAAAGCCAAAGTTGACTACAATTTACTAAAAAGAGAAACTGGGAAAAAAGCCAAGTTAATATTAACTACAGCTATAAACCCAACTCCAGCAGGTGAAGGAAAAACTACTACTACTATCGGTGTTGCTGATGCATTTGCAAAATTAGATAAAAATGTATTAGTTGCTTTAAGAGAACCATCTCTAGGACCAGTATTTGGTGTTAAAGGTGGGGCAGCTGGTGGAGGATATGCACAAGTTGTTCCTATGGAAGATATAAATTTACACTTCACAGGAGACTTTCATGCTATAGGAGCTGCTAATAACCTTTTAGCTGCTATGCTTGACAATCATATTCATCAAGGAAATGAACTTAGAATAGACCCTAAGAAAATAACTTGGAGAAGATGTGTAGACATGAACGATAGACAACTTAGAAATATCGTTGATGGTATGGGTAAAAAAGGTGATGGAGCAGTTAGACAAGATGGATTTGATATAACTGTTGCTTCTGAAATAATGGCAGCGTTCTGTTTGGCAAGTGATATAGCTGACTTAAAAGAAAGATTAGGAAACATAATAGTTGGATATAGCTACGAAGGTGCACCTGTAACAGCTAGACAATTAAAAGCTAATGGTGCTATGGCTGCATTATTAAAAGATGCTTTAAAACCAAACCTAGTTCAAACTCTTGAAGGAACACCATCATTTGTACATGGTGGACCATTTGCAAATATAGCTCATGGATGTAACTCTGTTATAGCTACAAGAATGGCTATGCACTTTGCAGATTATGTAATAACTGAGGCTGGTTTCGGTGCTGACCTTGGAGCAGAAAAATTCTTAGATATAAAATGTAGAATGGCAAACTTAAAACCAGATGCTGTTATAATAGTTGCTACTGTAAGAGCATTAAAATACAATGGTGGAGTTGCTAAAGCAGACTTAAACGAAGAAAATCTAGAAGCTCTTGAAAAAGGACTTCCAAACTTATTAAAACATGTTGAAAACATAACTCAAGTATATGGATTACCAGCAGTTGTTGCAATAAATAGATTCCCACTTGATACTGAAGCTGAACTTAAACTTGTTGAAGACAAGTGTAAAGAATTAGGCGTTAATGTTGCTCTTTCTGAAGTATGGGCAAAAGGTGGAGAAGGTGGAATTGCAGTAGCTAAAGAAGTTTTAAGATTATTAGATGAAGAAGAAAATAATTTTAGATTCTGCTATGAAGATGATTTATCTATAAAAGATAAGATAAATGCTATAGCTACTAAGATTTATGGAGCAGATGGTGTAGATTATACTCCAGAAGCTGATAAAGAAATAGCTAACTTAGAAAAACTTGGATTTACTAAAGTTCCAGTATGTATGGCTAAAACTCAATATTCTTTAACTGATGACCAAACTAAATTAGGTAGACCAACAGGATTTAGAATAACTGTAAGACAAGCATCAATTTCAGCAGGAGCTGGATTTATAGTTGCACTTACTGGAGAAATAATGAAAATGCCAGGATTACCAAAAGTTCCAGCAGCAGAAAAAATAGATGTTGATGAAAACGGAGTAATAGCTGGATTATTCTAAGTGTATTAATTTATAAATAAAGAGTAGGAAATATCTCTAAGATAATTTAGGATATTTTCCTACATCCTTTTAAGGAGGATTATCATGAAAATAGCAGATAAAACTTGTGTTGATTTTGTAGAAGTACTATCTTCTAAAGAAGCAGTACCAGGTGGCGGTGGAGCTGCCGCACTAGTTGGTGCAATTGGTATGGCTTTAGGGAGTATGGTATGCAATCTTACAATAGGAAAGAAAAAGTATGCTGAGTATGAAGAAAGTGTAAAAGATATATTAAATAAAGCAGGAAAATTAGAAAAAGATTTATTAAAAATGATAGATGATGATGCAGAATGTTTCTTACCATTATCAAAAGCTTATGGGCTTCCTAAAGAAACAGAAGAGGAAAAAAGAATAAAAGCAGAAACAATGGAAAAAGCGCTAAAAGTTGCTTGTGAAGTACCATTAAATATAGTAAGAGTTTGTTATGAAGCTATTAAGTTACATGAAGATTTAGTTGATAAAGGTTCAAGACTTGCTATAAGCGACGTTGGTGTAGGGGTTCAATGTTTAAGAGCTGCTATACTTGGTGGACAATTAAATGTAGTTATAAATATAAATTCTATACAAGATCAAGAATATGTTAGTAAAGTAAAAACAGAAGTAGATAAATTAGTTGAAGATGGCGTTAAAACTTGTGATGAAGTTTATGCTAAAGTTGAAAAAGCGCTTGGAAAATAATTTTTAAATGACGAAAGTAGATACTATGTTATTAATATGTGGTATATAGAATAAATTAATTTAAGTTTGCTTGTAGGGGAGTTGTGAATATATGGAAGTAATGTCAACTAAAGGACAGATTATAAAAGGAAAACCTGTAGCTGATAAGATTAGTGAAGACTTAATAAAAGAAGTCGAGTTACTAGTTAAAGAAGGTATAAATCCTAAGCTAACAATAGTTAGAGTTGGAGCAAGAAGTGATGATTTATCATATGAAAGAGGAGCACTAAAAAGATGTCAAAACATTGGTATAACAACTGAGGTGTTGGAATTAGCTGAAGATATAACTCAAGAAGAATATATTGATGTTTTAAAGAAAGTTAATGATGACAAGGATGTTAATGGTATATTATGTTTTAGACCACTTCCAAAACACTTAAATGAAGAAGTTATAAAATATGTCATTGCACCAGAAAAAGATGTAGATTGTTTTAGCCCAATAAACTCTGCTAAAGTCATGGAAGGAGATAAGAGTGGATTCCCACCATGTACTCCTACAGCAGTAGTAGAAATATTAAAACATTATAATGTTGATTTAAAAGGAAGTAAGGTAACAGTTCTTGGAAGATCAATGGTAGTTGGGAAGCCAGTATCAATGCTTTTATTAAGTGAACATGCAACTGTTACAATATGCCATTCAAAGACTAAAAACTTATCAGATGTAGCTGCAGAAGCGGACGTATTGATAGCAGCTATTGGTAGAGCTAAGATGGTAGATGAAAGTTTTGTGAAAGATGGAGCAGTAGTTATAGACGTTGGTATAAATGTTGATGAAGAAGGAAATTTATGTGGAGATGTTGATACAAATGCAGTTTTAAATAAAGTATCGATGATAACTCCAGTTCCAGCGGGGGTTGGTTCAGTTACAACATCTATACTTGCAAAACATGTAGTTAAAGCTTGTAAGTTGCAAAACAATAAATAGATAGATATTGTGGAAGGTTTAGGGGGGAAGTAGATATGATAATTTCTGAAAATAAACCATTGGAAGAAGTGCTAGGGTACTTAAAGAATTTTGACAAGCTAGTTTTAGTTGGTTGTAATCAATGTGCAGCGACTTGTAAGAGTGGTGGAGAAGAAGAAGTTCTAAAAATGAAGGAAACTCTTGAAGGTGAGGGCAAAAAAATCTTAGGATATGTAATGCTTGATCCTGCTTGTAACCTTTTAAAGTCTAAAAAGGACTTAAAGGCTCTAAAAGAAGAAACTAAAGAAGCTGATGCAGTTTTATCTTTAGCATGTGGAGATGGGACACAAACAATAGTTAAAAACCTAAAAAATAAACCAGTTTATCCAGCTAACAACACTTTGTTTATAGGGGAAGTACAAAGGGTTGGAGAATATGAGGAAGCCTGTAAGGCTTGTGGAGACTGTGAACTTGGTTGGACAGGTGGAATATGTCCAGTAACTATGTGTGCTAAAGGTCTTATGAATGGGGCTTGTGGTGGAGCTAAAAATGGTAAATGTGAAGTAAATCCAGAAAATGATTGTGCTTGGATAAAAATATATGAAAGATTGGAATCTATAGGGCAATTAGATAATTTAGCAGAAATAAGACCGCCAAAAGACTATTCTAAGCAAAATAATCCAAGAAGCTTAAGTGCAAAGAAAAAGAAAGAAGCAACAGCCAATTCATAAAAGTTTTTTTTAGAAGGTTAAAAGGGGGATTAGAGATGAGCTTATTAAGAGAAACATTAGAGAGTGGAAAATTTGCAGTTACTACTGAGATGGCTCCTCCAAAAGGGACTGACCTTTCACATTTAATTGAATGTGCAAAGCCGTTAGTTGGAAGAGTTCATGCAGCAAATGTGACAGACTTTCAATCAGCAGTTATGAGAGCAACTTCTCTTGCTACATGTAAATTACTAAAAGATGCTGGATTAGAGCCAGTGATTCAAATAACAGGGAGAGATAGAAATAGGATAGCTATACAAGGAGAAATGTTGTCAGCAGGTGTATTTGGGATAAACAACTTGTTGGCATTAACAGGAGACCATACTAGCGTAGGAGACCATCCACAAGCTAAAGGTGTATTTGATTTAGACTCTGTAGGGATACTTCAAACTGCTGAAACTCTAATGGCAGGTACGGATATGGCTGGTAATAAATTAAAAGGTTCTCCAGATTTTTATCTAGGAGCATCAGTAACTCCAGAATATTCTCCAATAGAAGTTCAATTATTAAAAATGCAAAAGAAAATAAAAGCTGGAGCTAAATTTTTCCAAACTCAAGCACTTTATGACATAAATACAATGAGAAAGTTTAGAGAACTAACAAGAGATATGGATTGCAAGGTATTGGCAGGGATAGTACCTTTAAAATCTCCAGGAATGGCTAAATTTATGACTGCAAATGTACCAGGAATATTTGTGCCAGATGAACAAATCGAAAGATTAAGAGCAGCTGGAAAAGAAAACTGGGTAAGTGAAGGAATAAAAATGGCAGGAGAACTTATCAAACAATTAAAAGAAGAAGATTTATGTGATGGTGTTCATATAATGGCAATTGGGGCAGAAGAAAATATACCTGCTATACTAGATGCCGCAGGTTTATAGTATTACAAGATTGTAGATTATAAGGTTTGGGGGAATTAAGGATGAAAATAGTAGTAGTAGGTGGTGGACCAGGAGGATATGTAGCAGCTATAAAAGCTTCTATGCTTGGTGCAGAGGTGACAGTTGTTGAAAAAAGAAGAGTTGGAGGAACTTGCTTAAATGCAGGATGTATACCAACTAAAGCACTTCTTGCTTCTTCAGGGGTATTAAATACTGTGAAGGAAGCAAAGGATTTTGGTATAGAGATAGATGGTACAGTTACACCAAATTTCACTGCCATAATGGAAAGAAAAAATAAAGTTGTAAATCAATTAATAAGTGGTATAGAATTCCTATTTGAGAAAAGAGGAGTAAAACTAGTTAATGGTTTTGGAAAATTAATTGATAAAAATACTATAGAAGTAACAAAAGATGATGGAACAGTAGAATCTATAAAAGCTGATAAGATAATACTAGCTAATGGTTCTGTTCCAGTTGTACCAAGAATGTTCCCATATGATGGAAAGATTGTAATAACTAGTGATGAAGTTCTTGGACTTGAAGATATACCTGAATCTATGTTAATAGTAGGTGGTGGAGTTATAGGATGTGAAATAGGGCAATTCTTTAGAGCCTTAGGAACAGAAGTAACTATAGTTGAAATGGTTGACCAGATACTATTAAATGAAGATAAAGATGTAGCAAAACAACTACTTAGACAATTTAAGAAAGATAAGATTAAAGTTATTACAGGTATTGGAGTACAAACTTGTGAAGTAGTTGATGGTAAAGCTGTTGCAACTCTTTCTAATGGAAAGGTTATAGAAGCACAATATGCATTAGTATGTGTTGGTAGAAGACCTAACCTTGATAATTCTGGAGTAGAAGATATAGGAATTGAAATGGAAAGAGGAAAAGTAGTAGTTAATGAGCATCTTGAAACTAATGTAGAAGGTATATATGCAATAGGTGATATAATAGATACTCCTTTCTTAGCACATGTTGCTTCTAAAGAAGGTATTGTTGCAGTTGAAAATGCTTTAGGAAAAACTAAAGTAGTAGATTATAGAGCAATTCCAAGATGTGTTTATACTGAACCTGAAGTTGCTGGTGTTGGTAAAACTGAAAAACAACTTGAAGCTGAAGGTGTAGAATACAATGTAGGTCAATTTGATTTTAGAGGACTTGGAAAAGCACAGGCTATAGGACATTTCCAAGGATTTGTAAAAATAATAGCTGATAAAGAAACAGATAAAATAATAGGTGCAGCAGTAGTAGGTCCTCATGCTACAGATTTATTAACAGAGTTATCACTTGCTGTTCATCTAGGATTAACTGTAGAACAAGTAGGGGATGCAATACATCCACATCCAAGTTTATCTGAAGGACTAATGGAAGCACTTCATGATGTACATGGAGAATGTGTTCATTCTGTACCTAAATTATAATAAGTAAACAGAGTACATAAGGCTCTGTGGCTAGATTTAAGGGGGAAGTCTTAAAATGGGATACAATATAGCTGTTGCAGGAAA
This sequence comes from Clostridioides sp. ES-S-0006-03, assembly GCF_020662275.1. Taxonomy (NCBI): domain Bacteria; kingdom Bacillati; phylum Bacillota; class Clostridia; order Peptostreptococcales; family Peptostreptococcaceae; genus Clostridioides; species Clostridioides sp. ES-S-0006-03. Next base: position 149,594 of record NZ_JADGMM010000003.1, on the reverse strand, counting down.
AGGTGGAACTGGTAAAACAAGTCTCACAGGGCTTTTGATTGATTATTTGGTTAAGGACAATAAGGGACCAGTATTAGTTGTAGATGCTGATGCTAATGCTAACATAAATGAAGTATTAGGTATTGAAGTTGAAGCAACAATAGGAGAAATAAGAGAAGAAGTAAATCAAAGAGAAAAGTTAGGCAATGCATTCCCAGGTGGTATGACAAAAGCACAATATCTACAATTTAGATTAAATTCTATAATTGAAGAAGGAGAAGGATATGACTTGTTAGTAATGGGGAGATCAGAAGGGGAAGGATGTTACTGTTTTGTAAATGGGATACTTAGAGAACAAGTAAACAAAATATCTGGTCACTACAAATACTTAGTCATGGACAACGAAGCTGGTATGGAACATCTAAGCAGAAAAGTTACTAGACATGTTGATACACTTTTATTGGTTAGTGATTGCTCAAGACGTAGCATACAAGCTGTTGCTAGAATAAGAGATTTAGCTGAGGAACTAAAATTAAATGTTGGAAGAATACTTCTAATTGTAAATAAGGTTCCAAATGGGGTTATGAATGATGGTGTTAAAGAGGAAATAGAAAAACATAACCTAGAGCTAATTGGTGTTGTACCTATGGATGAATTGATATATGAATATGATTCTACAGGTATTCCTTTAGTTAATTTACCTGAAGATTCAAAATCTAAAGTGGCTATGAAAGAGATTTTTGCTAAATTAGAATTAAAATAGGCTTAAGGGGGAAAAAAATATGGCATTTAAAATGTCTACTCAAAAATATTCTGGAAAAATATCAGAAGTTGAAGTAGGAATAGGGGAAAAAGCAATTAAATTAGGTGGGGAAAATGTATTACCTTTTTATAGTTTTGATGGAGAAGTAGGGAATACTCCAAAAATAGGTATAGAAATATCAGACGTTTATCCTGAAAGCTGGACTGATTCATATAAAGAGTTATACAAAGATGTAGCTAATTGTCCAGTAGAATGGGCTAAATATGTTGAAGCTAATACACAAGCAGATTTTATTTGTTTAAAATTTGATGGTTCTGACCCAAATGGATTAGATAAATCAGTTGATGACTGTGCTGAAGTTGCTAAAGCAGTAGTTGAAGCAATAACATTGCCTTTAGTAGTAGCTGGTTCAGGAAATCATGAAAAAGATGGTAAACTGTTTGAAAAATTAGCTCAAGCGTTGGATGGGCATAACTGTCTATTTATGTCAGCAGTAGAAGATAACTACAAAGGAGTAGGAGCATCAGCTGGAATGGCTTATTCACACAAAGTTGGAGCAGAATCTTCTGTTGATATAAACCTAGCAAAACAATTAAACGTACTGCTAACTCAATTAGGCGTTAAAGGTGAAAATATAGTTATGAATGTTGGATGTTCAGCAGTTGGTTATGGATATGAATATGTTGCATCTACTATGGATAGAATTAGACTTGCAGCATTTGGTCAAAATGATAAGACATTACAAATGCCTATCATAACACCAGTAGCTTTCGAAGTAGGTCATGTTAAAGAAGCTATAGCTCCAGTAGAAGATGAGCCAGATTGGGGTTGTCCAGAAGAAAGAACTATAGCAATGGAAGTTTCAACTGCAGCAAGTGTTTTAGTAGGTGGTTCAAACGCAGTTATACTTCGTCATCCAAAATCAATAGAAACTATAAAAGAATTGGTTAACGCATTAGCTTAATTAAATTGTTAAGGTTAGGGGGAGAAAATAATGGCATTAAAAGCTTTAGATATATTTAAATTAACACCAAAGAAAAACTGTAAGGATTGTGGATTCCCAACTTGTATGGCTTTCTCTATGAAGGTTGCTTCAGGAGCTGTAGAAGTAGGCAAATGCCCACATATGTCTGATGACGCTATAGCAAAACTATCAGAAGCTACAGCACCTTTAATGAAAGCATTAAAAGTTGGTACTGGAGCATCTGAATATGAACTAGGCGGGGAAACAGTATTATTTAGACATGAAAAAACATTAGTAAGTAGAAATAGATATGCAGTTTCATTCTGTACTTGTATGAGTGATGAAGCAGTAGATGCTAAAATAGCTAACATGAAAAAAGTTGACTATATAAGAATTGGTGAACAAATGAAAGTTGAAATGGTTGTTTTAGAATACTGTGGAGACAAAGATGCATATTTAAAACTAATAGACAAAATAAAAGGTAGTGGATTAGAAGTAGCTTATATTTTAGCTTGTGATGATGCACAAGCAGTTAAAGAAGCTGTTGAAGTATTAAAAGATGCTAGACCAATGGTATATGGAGCAACTAAAGATAACTACAAAGATATGATAGAAGTAGTTAAAGGAGCAAACCTACCATTAGGAGTAAAAGCAGCTAGCTTAGAAGAATTATATGAAACAGTTGAATTAGTTCAATCTGCTGGATATAAAGAATTAGTATTAGATGTAACTGGAGAAAATATAAAAGATACTTACACTAATGCTGTGCAAGTTAGAAGAATAGCTTTAAAAGAACAAGATAGAACATTTGGATATCCTTCAATAGTATTTGCAAATAGATTATCTAACTCAAATCCTATGATGGAAATTGCTTTATCATCAATATTTACTATAAAATATGGTTCTATAATAGTAATAGATGATATTAGTTATGCTAAAGCATTACCATTATTTGCATTAAGACAAAATATATACACTGACCCACAAAGACCAATGAGAGTTGAACCAAAGATTTACCCAATTAATAACCCAGATGAAAATTCTCCAGTATTAGTTACTGTTGACTTTGCATTAACTTATTTCATAGTTGCTGGAGATATAGAAAGATCAAAAGTTCCAGTATGGTTAGTAATACCAGATGCAGGTGGATATTCAGTTCTTACATCTTGGGCTGCTGGTAAATTTGGTGGAAATTCAATCTCTGCTTTCATCAAAGAAAGTAAAGTAGAAGAAGTAACTAATTGTAAAGACATTATCATTCCAGGAAAAGTTGCAGTACTTAAAGGTGATATAGAAGATAACTTACCAGGATGGAATGTAGTTATAGGACCAGAAGAATCTATGGAATTACCTAAGTTCTTAAAAGGATACCAAGAAAAAGCATGCCAAACAAACTAATAAAATATTAACTAACTATTAATATTAAATTTAAAGGGGGACATTATAAATGGAAAAATTTATGATTATAGGTGAAAGAATACACTGTATCTCACCTTCAATAAGAAAGGCATTAGCAGAAAGAGATCCAGCTCCAATATTAAAAAGAGCAAAAGAACAATTAGAAGCAGGAGCACACTATATAGATTTTAATATAGGACCTGCTGAAAGAGATGGCGAAGAGATAATGACATGGGGAGTTAAGCTACTTCAATCTGAATTTAACAATGTTCCTATAGCATTAGATACAGCTAATAAAAAAGCTATCGAAGCTGGACTTAAGGTTTATGATAGAACTAATGCAAAACCAATAATAAACTCTGCTGATGCTGGTTCAAGATTTGATTTAATAGATATAGCAGCTGAATATGAATCAATGGTTATAGGTTTATGTGCAAAAGAAGGTATCCCAAGAGATAATGATGAACGTATGGCTTACTGCCAAGAGATATTAGAAAAAGGCTTAATGCTAGGAATGGAGCCAACTGATATATTATTTGACCCATTATGCTTAGTTATAAAAGGTATGCAAGAAAAACAAGTAGAAGTTTTAGAAGCTATAAAAATGATGACTGAAATGGGACTTTTAACTACAGGAGGATTATCTAATGTATCTAATGGATGTCCTAAACATGTTAGACCTGTTTTAGATAGTGCATTCTTAGCAATGGCAATGGCTAATGGATTTAGTTCAGCTATAATGAATCCATGTGACCCAGAATTAATGAAAACTGTAAAATCTTGTGACATAATCAACGGGGCATCTTTATATGCAGACTCTTTCTTAGAGTTAAATGAAGGTGGATTTGCTTTCTAGGGTTTTTAGGGTATAGTTAATAAAAAATAGGTGTAAATATTAAAGGGGGAAATAGAATGAATCTATATAATATAATCTTTACAGGGTCAGAACAAGCTTTGGGTGCAGCTCAAGCTATGTTAAATGAAGCTATAGAAAAAAACGGAAAAGAACATAAAGTAGCTTTCCCTGATACAGCATATTCATTACCTTGTATATATGCTGCAACAGGACAAAAAATGAACACTTTAGGGGACTTAGAAGGTGCTTTAGAAGTAGTAAAATCTTTAATCAATAGAACTCATTTATTAGAACATGCTTTTAATGCTGGTTTAGCTACTGCTTTAGCTGCAGAAGTAATTGAAGCATTAAAATACTCAACTATGGATGCTCCATATAGTGAGCCATGTGCAGGTCATATAACTGACCCTATAATCAGATCACTTGGTGTACCACTAGTTACAGGAGATATACCTGGTGTTGCAGTTGTTCTTGGAGAATGTCCTGATGCTGAATCAGCAGCAAAAGTTATAAAAGACTACCAATCTAAAGGTTTATTAACTTTCTTAGTTGGTAAGGTTATAGACCAAGCTATAGAAGCTGGCGTAAAAATGGGTCTTGAGCTAAGAGTTATACCTCTAGGATATGATGTAACTTCTGTTATCCACGTTGTATCTGTTGCAGTAAGAGCAGCATTAATATTTGGTGGATTAACTCCTGGTGATTTAAACGGATTATTAGAATACACAGCTAATAGAGTTCCTGCATTTGTTAATGCATTTGGACCATTAAGTGAATTAGTTGTATCTGCAGGTGCTGGAGCAATAGCTTTAGGATTCCCAGTTGTAACTGACCAAACTGTTCTTGAAGTTCCAATGAATTTATTAACTCAAAAAGATTATGATAAGATAGTAGCTACTTCATTAGAAGCTAGAGGAATAAAAATAAAAGTTACTGAAATACCTATACCAGTTTCATTTGCAGCAGCATTTGAAGGTGAAAGAATTAGAAAGAGCGACATGTTTGCTGAATTTGGTGGAAATAAAACTGAAGCTTGGGAGCTTGTTGTTAAGAAAGAAGCTGCTGAAGTTGAAGACCATAAGATAGAAATAATAGGACCAAACATAGATGAAGTTGAAGCAGATGGTGTATTAAGATTACCACTTGCTGTAATAGTTAAAATAGCTGGTAAAAACATGCAAGAAGATTTCGAACCAGTTCTTGAAAGACGTTTCCACTACTTCTTAAACTATATAGAAGGTGTAATGCACGTTGGACAAAGAGATATGGCTTGGGTAAGAATCTCTAAAGATGCATTTGATAAAGGATTTAGACTTGAGCATATAGGAGAAGTTTTATATGCTAAGATGTTAGATGAATTTGAATCAGTTGTTGATAAGTGTGAAATAACTATAATTACAGATGCAGAAAAAGTTTCTGAATTAAAAGGTGAAGCAATAGCTAAATACAATGCTAGAGATGAGAGATTAGCTTCATTGGTTGATGAAAGTGTAGAGACTTTCTATTCTTGTAACTTATGTCAATCATTTGCACCAGCTCACGTTTGTGTTGTTACTCCTGAAAGACTTGGTCTTTGTGGAGCAGTTAGCTGGTTAGATGCTAAAGCTACTAAAGAATTAGACCCTACAGGTCCTTGTCAACCAATAGAAAAAGGTGAATGTTTAGACGATAGAACAGGTGTATGGAACTCTGTAAATGAAACTGTAAACCAAATATCTCAAGGTGCAGTTGAAGCTGTTACATTATACTCTATATTAGAAGACCCTATGACTTCTTGTGGATGCTTCGAGTGTATCTGTGGTATAATGCCAGAAGCAAATGGATTTGTTGTAGTTAACAGAGAATTCCCAAGCGTTACTCCAGTTGGTATGACTTTCGGAGAACTTGCTTCTATGACAGGTGGAGGAGTTCAAACTCCAGGATTCATGGGACACGGAAGACATTTCATATCTTCTAAAAAATTCGCTTATGCAGAAGGTGGACCAGAAAGAATAGTTTGGATGCCAAAAGAATTAAAAGATTATGTAGCTGATAAATTAAATGCTACAGTTAAAGAAATGACTGGAATAGAGAACTTCTGTGATATGATTTGTGATGAAACTATAGCTGACGATTCTGAAGGAGTATTAGCTTTCTTAGAAGAAAAAGGTCATCCAGCATTAGCTATGGAAAGTGTAATGTAATTGATGGAAAATTTAAAATAATGTGATATAATATTAATATGATTTAAATAAATTAATCAATAATATAATATTGGGGGTCTATCGAAATGAAATTATTACCAGAATTAAAATACTCTAAAGATCATGAATGGGTAAAAGTAATTGATGGAGATGTTGTATATATAGGTATAACAGATTATGCTCAAGATCAATTAGGAGAAATATTATTTGTTGAAACACCAGAAGTAGAAGATACTGTAACTAAGGGAGTAGATTTTGGAGTAGTTGAATCTTCTAAAGTAGCTTCTGATTTAATATCTCCTGTTAATGGTGAAGTATTAGAAGTTAATGAAAAATTAGAAGATGAACCAGAATGTATAAATGAAGACCCATACGAAAACTGGATATTAAAAGTAAAACTAGCTGATGTTGCTGAGCTTGATACATTATTAAGTGATAAAGAATACGAGGCTGGATTAGAATAATTAAAGACTAGGGATGTTATTATAATTGGGGAAAGTATAGTAAAATTTGAGTGCACGCAAATTTAGCTATACTTTCCTTTTATAATATATAGAACAAATTGGGAGGGATATCATGATAAAGGTAAATTTTATGCCAAACAATAAAGAAGTTTATTGTAATGAGGGGGATATATTACTAGAAGTTGCAAGAAATGCTGATATATTTATAGATGCTCCTTGTAATGGAAATATGTCTTGTGGTAAATGTAAGGTAAAGTTGTTAAAAGGTAAGGTTGATACAGAAAAAACGAGACATATAACAGATGACGAATGGGAGCAAGGTTATATATTAGCTTGTTGTACAAAAGTAATCTCAGATATAGAAATTGAAGTTCCTTCTAAAGTATCATCTTCTATGCATGGTATGAAGATTGAAGGTAGCAATAAACAAAAAGATAGAGAAATTTTTGAGAGAGCTAAAAAAATAATAGAAAAGCATAACTTACAATTTAAGACAAATATAAAAAAGAAATACATAGAAATGGAAGAGCCAAACTTAGATGACAATATAAGTGATGTAGATAGATTAGAAAGACATGTTAGAAATCATCTGGGATACAATGAAATAGATTTTAGATTAGATATACTTAGAAAGATGCCAACGATATTTAGAAAGAGCGATTTCAAAGTTACAATAACATATGTTCAAAAACAAAAGAAACTTACAATCATAAATATAGAAGAAGGAAATAAGGAAAATTCTCTGTATGGAGTTGCAATAGATATTGGTACAACTTCGGTAGTTGTATGTTTAGTAGACTTATATTCAAAAGAAGTAGTAGATAAAGCATCATCTGGAAATGCTCAGATAAAATATGGAGCAGATGTTATAAATAGGATTATATATTCGACTAAGAAAAACGGATTAGAAACTTTACACAAAGCTATAGTTGATGAAACTATAAATCCTCTATTAAAAACATTATATGAAAGAAATGGCATAAATAAGGAGGATGTAGTCACTTTAGTAGCTGCTGGAAATACAACTATGACAAGTTTATTCTTAGGGGTGTATACAGACTTTTTAAGACAAGAACCTTATATACCACCATTTTTAAAATCTCCAAAACTTATGGGTGAAAATGTAGGTCTTTTTGTAAATGATAGTGCATATGTGTACTTAGCTCCATCTGTAGCAAGTTATGTAGGAGGAGATATAACAGCAGGGGTATTATCAGCTGGTATATGGTCAAGTGAAGAAAATGTTTTATTTATAGACTTAGGTACCAATGGAGAGATAGTATTTGGAAATCAAGACTATATGATGAGCTGTGCATGTTCAGCAGGTCCTGCATTTGAAGGTGGAGGCATAAGCTGTGGAATGAGAGCATCAGCAGGAGCAATAGAGAAGGTGGCTATTGATAAAGGAACTTTAGAGCCTACATTAAAAATAATAGATGAATGTGCACCAGTTGGTATATGTGGTTCTGGTATAATTGATTTAATTTGCCAAATGATTACTAAGGGTGTAATAGATAGAAGAGGTAAGATATATAGAGATTTAAATAATAAGAGAGTCAGATTTAATGAACATGAAATAGGAGAGTATGTATTAGCATTTAAAGAAGAATTTGATTTGGAAAATGATATAGTAGTAAATGAAGTGGACATAGATAATTTTATTAGAGCTAAAGGAGCTATATATTCAGGCGCATATACTCTTGTAGATAGCTTGGGTATGGATTTTAGTATATTAGATAGAGTTTATATAGCAGGTGGTATAGGAAATAACCTAGATATAGAAAATTCAATAATTATAGGATTACTTCCTGATATCGATAGAGAGAAATTTACTTATATAGGAAATAGTTCACTTGTAGGTTCTTACTTGGCTCTTATAAGTAAAGATGCCAAAAATAAACTTGAAGAAATAGGTAAACAAATAACTTATGTTGAACTTAGTGTTTATCCAAGTTACATGGACGAATTTATTTCTGCATGCTTCTTACCACATACAAATATAGAGCAGTTCCCAACTGCAAAGCAACTACTAGAAGAGTAAAATATCAAAATATAGATGCATAGGTAGAGCATTAAAACATAAAAACATAAATGTAGAGGATTAAATTATGTATAAGGATTTGTCTGAGAAAATGAGAACTGCGTTTGACATTAAATTAAGAAATTTCGGAAATGAGATAGAGTTTGCTTATCCGAATCAGACTCTAGCTCTTAGTACTACAAGTAATAAGTGTAGTCTTAAATGTGCTCATTGTAATGGTCATTATTTAGAAAATATGATACCAATTGAGGACTATAAAGAAAAAGTTAAATCAAGAAATATAACTAGTTTTTTATTAAGTGGTGGTTGTAGTTATGAAGGTGATGTCCCAATAAATACCCATATACAGACCATTAAAAAGTTAAAGGAACAAGGATACAGATTAAATGCTCATTTAGGGCTTATGGATAAAGAGAGTATTATAGAATTATGTAAGTATTTAGATATAGTTTCTTTCGACTTGGTATTCGATAAAGAAACTATAAAAGAAGTTTATAAAATGGATAAAAGCAAAGAAGATTATATTAAAGCTTACAATACAATAAGAGAAAATACAGAAGTAGCACCACATATATGTATTGGTTTAAAAGGAGGAAAAGTAAAAGGTGAGTATGAGATTATAGAATACTTACAAAAAAATCCTCCTAATAAACTGACATTTATAGTTCTTATTCCTACAAAAGGTACTGAATATGAAGATGTAGAACCTCCTAATTTGAAAGAAGTAACAGATGTTTTATGTGAAGCTAGAATTAGTTTACCAAATACCGAGATTAACCTAGGTTGTATGAGACCTAGAGGTGTGTATAGAAAAGAACTAGACCAATTAGCTATAATGTGTGGAGTTAATAGAATAGTTCTTCCATCAAAATCTGCTAAGAATAAGGCTATAGATATGAATATGACAATAACTGAATGTAAGGAGTGTTGCGTTTTATGATTAGATTATCATCAGGGACAGCAATAGAACTTGGAATATTAAATAAAAAAAGCGATATACCTCCTACTACAGCATATATAATGATTGGGGAAAAATGCATAAACAAATGTAGTTTTTGTTCTCAATCAATAGAAAGCAGTACTAGAAAAGATAAATTATCAAGAGTAGTTTGGCCAGAGTATTCTAAAGAGGAAATATTGAATGCTTTGAGAGCATATAACGGGAAAAATATAAAGAGAATATGTATACAATCAATGGCAAGTGAAGAGGCACATAAATCTGTTTTAGATTTTATAAATTACATAAATGGTAAAATAGATATGCCTATTTCATTGTCTGCAAAATTAGAAAGTGATGAAGAAATAAACAAGTTTTTTTCTGCTGGAGTAGATAAAATAGGAATAGCGATAGATGCAGCAAGTAAAGACTTATATGAAAAAATAAAAGGATATAATTATGATGAAAAATTGAATTTTATAACAAAAATGTCAAAGTTATATCCTAATAAAATCAGCACACATATAATTGTTGGTATGGGAGAAAGTCATGAAGACATATACAACCTATATACTTATTTAAAGAAGAACAATATAACTATTAGTTTATTTGCGTTTACTCCAGTTAGAGGAACTAAAATGGAAAAAATAAGTCAACCAAATATAGAAAGTTACAGAAGAGTACAGCTAATGTCCTATATGATAAATAAAGGTTATTCACAAGAATACTTTGAATTCAAAAATGGATACTTGGAAAATATAAAACTAGATGATGAGACTGTATCAGATATAAACAGGGGTTACCCTTTTGAGATAAGAGGCTGTAAGGATTGTAATAGACCATATTATAATGAAAGACCAGGAAGTACTATATATAATTATTCAAGACCTTTAAATCAAGATGAGATAGATTTGGCTATAAGAGAACTAAATCTGTAAATGATTTCTTGAATATATTTATACTAAAGATTGGGGCGTAATAATCATGAATCAGTGGAGAGTTATACATAATAAATCATATGATGGTGCAATGAATATGGCAATTGATGAAGCTATATTTACTGCATATAAAAAAGGATGTGTGAAGCCAACACTTAGATTTTACACTTGGAAGCCAGCTTGCTTGAGTGTAGGATATTTTCAAAAACTTGAAGATGAGGTAGATTTAGATAAGTGTAAGTGCATGAATATAGACTATGTCAGAAGAATCACAGGAGGAAGAGCTGTATTACATGATAATGAGCTAACTTATAGTATAATTATAGGAGAAGATAATCCTTTAATTGATAAAAGTATAAATCTATCTTATAGATATATAAGTGAAGGTTTAGTTAGAGGATTGAATTTAAGTGGTATAGAAACAGATAACTTAAATAGTGGAGAGAGAATAGGTAGAGAAAATTTATCAGCTGCATGCTTTAATGCACATGCATCATATGAAGTTACTATTAATAATAAAAAGGTAATTGGAAGTGCTCAAAGTAGAAAAGATGGTGTTTTGTTACAGCACGGTTCAATAATAATGGATTTTGATGTAGAAAAATTGTTTAAATTAATAAAGGCTAAAACACCAGAACTAAAAGAAAGAGCAATGAAATTCACAGCTAAAAAGGCCAGTGGAATAGAGAATGAAATTGGTAAAAAAATAGACATAGATATTCTACAAGCTAATCTAATAAAAGGACTGGCTAGTCAATTTAATGTTGAGTTTGTAGAAGAAGACTTGACTGATTATGAAAAGCAATTAGCTGAAGAATTATATAAAAAATACAAGGATGAAGAGTATAATAAAAAGCGTTAACTTTAATTGACTTTAAGTAAATTAAAGTGATATACTTAAGGTATAATAATATACGAAAATTGAAATCATGAAGGTTTCTTTGGTGTATTGAAATACCTGAGGAAGTCTTTTTTTGATTTTTAATAAAAATCATATTAGGAGGAGATTTATATGTGTGAATCATCAGCTTTCATTTGTAAGAATAACAATGAATTAGAAAAGGTTATGGAGAATGTGGTTAATATAGACCCTTGTGATGGAAAGATTTATTTAACTGATTTATTAGGAGAACAAAAAATAATAGATGGAATAATTAAAGAAATAAGATTGATGGACCATAAGATAATAATACAAGAAAATTAATTAATAGGGGAATTTCATATGATAATAGCAGTGATAGATGGAATGGGTGGAGGTATAGGAGCCCAGATAGTTTCTTCTCTGAGAGAAGAATTACCTACATATGTAGAAATTTATGCACTAGGAACTAATTCTATAGCAACTAGTTCTATGATGAAGGCTCATGCTAATAAAGGAGCTACAGGGGAAAATGCTATAGTAGTATCAGCTAGAAAAGCCAATATAATAGTTGCACCTATTTCTGTAATAATACCTAATTCTATGATGGGGGAAGTCACTTGTAATATAAGTGAAGCTATTGCAGATAGTGAGGCACTTAAGATACTTTTACCTATTATGCCAGAAAATATAGAGTTAGTTGGATTAGAAGGTAAACCATTAGCACTACTTGTAAAAGATTCTGTTAATGTTATAAAAAAAGAATTTAATATAAAATAACAGGGGGAATAACTAATGATGTTTGATAGAGAGATTATAAGATACCACCATGGGCACCATGACCATGACGACCATTGCCATGAACATACTCATGGAGATATGTGCCATGAACATCCACACGACCATGCTCATGACCATGACCACGAACATAATCATGAAGAATCATCAGAGTCTAAAGATGAGAAAACTTTAAAAATACTTTTAGTACATTGGATAAATCACAATGAGACTCATGAAGAAGGATTTAGAGAATGGGTAGAAAAGGCTAGAGCTATTGGAAAAGAAGAAACTGCAAAGAGTATTGAAAAAGCTATAGAATGTATGGAAGAAGCAAATAAAATGTTATTAGAGGCTAAAAAACATATGTAAATATGATTGTTAAAATCGCTTATATATTTTGATATAGGCGATTTTTTATGCCTTATTTATATTTAATTATTGAAATTTCTAATGAGTATGTACTATACTTTAATGAGGAAATTTATTATAAAACTGAGTTATTTAATATATCTTCGGCTTCAAATATTACTGGAGATAGTTAAGGAGGAGTAGTTCAATTTAATAAAAGGAGAGAATTAGTTATGAAAGATGGTCATATACATTCACCTTATTGTCCTCATGGAAGTAAGGATGATTTTGAAAAATATATACAAAGGGCAATTGATGTTGGTCTAACAGAAATGACATTTACAGAGCATTTTCCATATCCAAATGGATTTCAAGACCCTGCACCTGAAAATGATAGTTGCATGAATCCTGAAAATTTATCAAATTACCTTAATGATGTTAAAAATTTCAAGCAAAAATATGAGAGCAAAATTAAGATAAATGTAGGAGCGGAAGTAGATTTTCTTGAAGGTTATGAAGAAGACATAAAAAACAATTTAGATAAATATGGTGATGAATTAGAGGATTCTCTATTATCAGTACATATAATTAAAATTGATGGTGCCTATTGTTGTGTGGACTATAGTGTAGAAGAGTTTCAAAATCTGATTGATAAGCTTGGAAGCATTGAAGCTGTTTATAATAAGTATTATGAAACATTAATAAAAGCTGTAAATGCTGATTTAGGTACATATAAACCAAAGAGAATAGGTCATTTAAATTTAGTTAGAAAGTTTAATCAAGTATTTCCATATAATTATGAAGGAAATAAAGTTCTTGAAGAATTAATAAAGTTGGTTAAAGAAAAAGGATATGAACTTGATTACAATGTTTCTGGAAACAGAAAAGAATATTGTAAAGAGCCTTATGTAGATGGATACTTATTAGAATTAGCAAAAAAATATGATATTCCATTAGTTCTTGGCTCAGATTCTCACTGTGCAGAGGAAATAAATAATTATGATATAGGATAAAGATGTATATATTATAATCCTAAAGTTATGATAATTTATATTTTTAAAGTATTTATTTAAAAGATTGTAAGTAGATTTATGTAAAATAAATCTACTTACAGTCTTTTTGTTAAATTAGAAAAATATTTATAGATTTGTTCAGTATGAAAGTTTTATAATTAATATTTTTTCATGGATATAGCCTATTTTTACTTATCTTAACAATCATAAAGTGCTTTTAGTGTTTAGAGATATTACTGCATAAGTTTATCATTTTCCATTATTATTGGGTCTAGTAATTCTACATTTCCTTCTGACATCTTTAATCTATTGAACATATAATTTTTCACATCTTTTTTACTTTTGAACTTAGTAACTTGGTAAGGTGATGTAGAACCATATTTTTCTATAAATAAGATATCTTTATCAGTTTTGATACATATACCTGTATGACCTATAAATACATTTTTAGTTTCTGGATAACGAAGAAAGCCACTTATAATAGACATATTTTTATTATCTTTAAAAGATATTTTTCTTTTTTTCCACTCTTTTTTTATTTGTTCTGCATTTTTATTTATATCATCTGTGTCTTGAGTTGGTATTGCAGAGAAAAAGTTAATAAATTTTTCTACATCCTTTGAGTTAAATTTTGCATCTCTATTATTCATTATAGTATCTAAATCAATACTTAAATCGATAGAATCTCCAGTAAACTTCTCTTTTGAGTTGATGAAATCTTTAAAAAGTCTAAATGCTGTTATTCTACAATTTACATCCATATAGTTAGGAAACTTTTCCATCCAGTTACTTTGTAATTTATCTAAATTGTATGGAACCTGTTTTGTGTTAATTGAACTATATCCAGACTTAGATATATTTACATTGTTTTGAAGTATTTTAATTTGAAGTTTGTTGTAGCTCCTAACTGATTTAATAAAAATATCAATATCTTTCTTATTTATTTTATTTTTTTCTAATACATTTTTCACTTGATTTTGTGTCTTTCTATCTATTATGTTAGAGTATACTAATCTGCTATTATCTTTAATAGTTGAATATGCAAAGATTGTAAGTATGCTTGATAACACTAAAATAGCAGACAATATTGCTATTAGTAAATTTTTTCTCACCTGTTTTTCTCCTTTATAAATTTATTTTGTCGACATATTTATAGTATATAGTACATTTAATTTTAGCTTCAATATGTTTTTAATTACAAAACTGTTGCAAAAAATATAACTTTATTTAAAACTTTTTTTTAATATATAAAAATATATACTAAATAGGGGTATATATTCTTTGAATTTTTAACTAATTTATTTGGAGATTGATTATAGAATTTTATAAGTAAAAAATGAGTAAGCTATCAATGAAATATATAGTGAGACTAGTTTTTTGGATGTAGTATTTTGGTAAATAAGTAGGTTTGAGATATATGATAAATTTTACTTTATTAAAAATAAAATTTATTAAGTTCAATAAATATACTATTAGACTCATTAAAAGTTTAAAAATTTTATTTTTTTAATTCAACTATTCCCCAAAAAATTAGGTTTTAAGGAATAGTTAAATTAAAAAGTTTGGTTACATAATAGTAATTTTAGTTACAAGAATGAAACTGTAAAAATTAGATTTTTATTTATATAATTTCACTAAGAACATTTAATTTAGGAGGTAAAATATGAAGTTAAAAAAATTAAAAACTGGTATGGTCATGGCATTAACAATAATAACTATTGGGACGTCACTGATAAATGTATCAGCTATGGAATTAAACAGGAGTGAAGAATTTGAGACTAAGTACAGTGAAATGAAAAAAGAATTTCAAGAAGAGTATGGAAAGGAAGATAAATTCAAAGTCGTGCTAGATGATGAATTTACAAAAGAAGAAGTAAATGGAGCTAAAGGGATTATAAAGACAACTAATAAAATGAATAATGAGGTTGTAGTTTTAAATTATTTTGATGAAATGAAATCAGGAATTGAATTTGAATTAAAACCAAAAGCTGAAAAAAATGTAATTTTAAGAGCTGAGTTTCAGCAAGGATATGGAAATGAAGATAAATTTAAAGTTGTACTAGACGATGAATTCACAAAAGAAGAGGTAAATGGAGCTAAAGGGATTATAAAGACAACAGATAAAGAAACAGGTGAAGTTATTGTATATAATTACTTTGATGAGCTTGAAAAGTAATATTTAAAGCCTTTAATTAAAAAAAGAATCAGATTTAAAAGTATATAGTATCATGTATAGATTTTAAATTTATAACAATCTATACAGTTAAATAGCCGAATTGTATCAAAAATATAAAAGAATTAAATATAAAAAGAATTGTATAAAAATAAATTTTTCATATAGGGGTGAACTTTACATATTAGAGTTCACCCTTATAAAAAAATATAAAACAACATCTGGCTATATTTAATGTTCAAGTATATTTTTGAATATGTTCATATAGAGTGATTATTTATAGATAGCTGTTATTTACAGACCATAATCTAGTTTAACTTGAGATATTTATATAGTTTTTTTATTTATGGTCTTGAGATATTTATATGGCTTTTTTAACTTCTAGCTTTGATTTTAAAATATCAAGGAATTTATAACAATCGTCTGGATAAATTTCTCCCATATTTGCAACTTGGAACATATTATCATCTAGAAATTTGCCTTTTCCTGGATATACCACATAACCATTTTCTTCTTCTAGTTCTAATATAAATCTATTTATATCAATTTCTTTAGGAAGAAATACAGACGTAACAGTATTAGACATATATTTATCTGGAAGTAAAAATGTTAGACCTAGTTCCTCCATACCATTTCTTAAAATAGCAGAACATTCTTTATATCTTTCTATCTTACTGTCATCTTCTAAAAATTCAGTTAAAGCTTCATTAAGAGCAAATATTAAAGTGACATTAGGTGTATTTGGTGTTTGAGAAGATGATTTTGCAAGCTTATAATGTTTGTAAAGGCTAAGATACACATTTTTACATTGATCTTCTTTAATATTTTGTAAAACGCTTTCTTTAGCACAAAGATATGCAGAGCCTGGAAATGCCCCAAGGGCTTTACCACCAACACCTGTTATTATATCTATATTAAACTCATCAACATCAATGTATTCACCAGCAGATGCACTTATTGCATCAACAAAAAATATTTTGTTATATTTTTTTGCAAGTTTTCCTAATTCAGGTACAGGATTTATCATTCCTGAACTAGTCTCATGAAATACCATAGCAATTACTTTTATGTCAGGATTTTCAAGTAAGTATTTTTCTAAAATATCTAAGTCTGGATATTCAGCCCATTTAAAGTCTGGTTTGTAGGTCTTAACACTATAAGCAGATAATATTTCTTCTAGCCTTTCTCCAAATACACCATTACTAACTAATAAAGCAGCATCTTCTTTATCAAATATAGAAGATAATACACATTCATTTACAGATGTTCCAGAACCAGATACAACTAGAGAATAATAATCAGAAGTTGCATTATATAATTTACCGATTTTTTGTTGTGTATCTTTAAATAAATTCATGAATTCATTTCCTCTATGACATATATCATAGTGAAGAAGTGAATTTCTAACCCTATCTGTAACCATTACTGGTCCAGGACTAAATAGATATGTTTTTTTCATTGCAAATCCTCCTTAAAGTTTAATTTAAATTTTATGATGACTGTTTATGTGTATATATTAAAAGTTTATGTGTTAATTTAACTAGATTATAGAATAAAACTAATAATATTGCAATAATATTTTAATTAAAATACTTTAACAATCAAAAAAAGTAAAAATATACAAAAAATATTGTAATAAATATTGTATAAATCCCCAAGATGATATAGAATATAAATAAGTTGAATAGATTTTATATTCAAAAAATAATAAAAAATCTATTAATTCTGAAAATAAAGGGGGACGCTTAAAGTGAAATATGTATTAGCAATTGATCAAGGAACAACAGGAACAAGAGCAGTATTAATAAATGAAAAATCAGAGTTTGTTTTTAGTGATTATATGGAGCATACTCAAATCTATCCACAATCTGGATACGTCGAACATGACCCTATAGAAATTTGGAATAACACAAAAACTGTAAGTAATAATGTACTACAACAAGCTTTTAAAAGTGGAATAGATGAAAGTGATATAAAGGGAATAGGTATAGATAATCAAGGTGAAACAGTAATGCTATGGGATAAAAATACAGGTATGCCATTATACAATGCAATTGTATGGCAGTGCAGAAGAACTTATGATTATGTTGAAAATTTAAAGAATATACCAGGATTAGAAAATAAGATAATAGATAAAACAGGACTAATCATAGACCCTTATTTTTCAGGGACAAAAATTAAATGGATAATAGATAATGTAAAAGGTGTAAAAGAAAAAATCAAAAATGGAGAAGTACTTGCTGGAACATTAGATAGCTGGTTAATTTGGAAAATGACAGGAGGAAAGTCTTTTTTAACTGATGTTTCTACAGCAGCAAGAACCATGCTTTTTAATATAAGAGATATGAATTGGGATAGAGAATTACTTGATATTATAGGAGTTCCTAGAAGTATTTTAGCGGATATAATGCCTACAAGTGGTGATTTTGGGACTACAGACAAAGGGGCATTTTGTGGTGTATCAATAAAAATTACTGCTTCGATGGTTGACCAGCCAGCAGCTCTATTTGGAAATGGATGCTTTGAGCCAGGTATGGTTAAAAATACTTATGGAACAGGATGTTTCTTATATATGAATATAGGTGAAGAGTTGAAAATAGCGGGTAATGGTATATTAACAACTGTTGCTTGGAAAATAGGAGACAAAATTACATATGCTTATGATGGCGGAGTATATATAGCAGGTGCTGCAATACAGTGGCTTAGAGATGGAATTGGAGTTATAAAAAATTACTCAGAAACTGATGATATGGCTAACTCAATACCAAGTACTGGTGGTGTATATTTTGTTCCAGCGTTTGCAGGGATTGCAGCACCTTATTGGGACCAATATGCAAGAGGTACAATGGTTGGTATAACAGGCAGTACTAAGAAAGAGCATATAGTAAGAGCTACTCTTGAATCTGTTGCACTTCAGGTCAAAGATGTTGTTGACTCTATGAATTTAGCTTCAGGAAAGGATATAAAAATGCTAAGAGTGGATGGTGGAATTACAAAAAATAATTTTACAATGCAGTTTCAATCCGATATATTAGATATACCAATTGAAATTGCAGAAAATCCTGAGACAACAGTGCTTGGAGTAGGATATATGGCAGGTCTTTCCTGTGGTGTTTGGAATAGTATTGATGAAATTAGAAATGAGTTTACAATAAGTAAAGAATACACTCCAAATATGACAAAACAAAAAAGAGAAGAAATTTTGCTTGGATGGAATCAAGCAGTAAAAAGAGCTATGAACTGGGAAAACGATACCAAAAAGATGTGTGCTAATTAAAGTACAACATAGTATTTACATGTATAGGAGGAATTAAATATGCCCTTTGATAAAGTTATATTATATATAATGGCTGTAGGGGTGCTTTTAGGAGCATTAGATAGGATAATTGGAAATAAATTTGGTCTTGGTGAACAATTCGAAGAAGGTTTTAATTCAATGGGTCCACTAGCTTTAGGGATGGTTGGTATAGTTTGTTTAGCTCCAGTTATCTCAAATGTATTAGGACCAGTAATAATACCAATATTCAATTTATGTGGAGCAGACCCATCTATGTTTGCAACCATATTAGCAAATGATATGGGAGGATATCCATTAGCGATGGAACTTGCACACAATAAAGAAGCAGGGATGCTTGCAGGATTAGTTGTATCATCAATGCTTGGGTGTACACTTGTATTTTCAATCCCAGTAGGATTAGGCCTTATAGAGTATGAAGACAGACCATTTTTTGCAAAAGGGTTATTAATAGGATTAATAACAATACCTTTTGGGGGGATTGTAGGAGGAATGATAGCAGGATTTAATTTATCAATGGTGATTATAAATATGGTGCCAGTAATAATATTAGCAGTAATATTAGCAATAGGTCTGAAAGTAAATTCAACACTTATGATAAATGGGTCTTTAGTTTTTGGAAAAATTATATCTATATTGATAACAATAGGATTAGGTGCAGCAGCATTTCAAGAAATAACAGGGGTAGTACTTATAAAAGGAATGACACCTATAAGAGAGGGTATTCAAGTAATTGGAAGTATTGCAATAGTATTATTGGGTACTTTTCCTATACTACATTTATTAGTTAAAGTTTTAAATAAACCACTTACAGCAATAGGTGGAAAATTAGGTATGGATGCAACAAGTGCAGCTGGATTAGTTTTCACTTTAGCTAATAGTATTCCAGTGTATAAAATGATGAAAGACATGAGCCCAAAGGGAAAAGTAGTAAATACAGCATGGTTAGTTTGTGCAACAGCAGCACTAGGTGATCACCTAGGATTTACAGCAGGAGTAGTGCCAGAGATGATTACACCTGTTGTAATTGGAAAGTTAGTTGGTGGAGTATTGGCGATTGCACTTGCTATGGTAATGACAAAAGATTTAACAGCAGAAGAAGAGCAAAGTAGTAAAATGAAAAAAGAGGTTGTATAAAAGAATTAATGTTAAAGTAAGCGTTAAGCTAAATTAAAAAATAGAGTTAAGTTAAAAAAATAAGGTAAATAAAAAAAGACATAGTGACATAGTAAAGACACTGTATAGTTTAGGTATAAATGGAGCTAAATAAATAATTATTTGGCTCCTTAACTTTAATCAATGATATTTTATAAGGAACTAAAAAGCAATCATATAAGCTAATTATCAGCTATGACTAAAGGTATTCCTTTTTGAGAAAATTCTATAATTATGTCGTGGTCTATACTAGCAGATGTAATAATAGTATCTATATGCTCTATAGGAGCAACAGAAGCAAATGAATTTATTCCAAACTTAGGTGGCTCAACAACTACTATTGACTTTCTAGACCTTTCAATCATTTTTTTTCGAACAAGTGATTCTTCTAAGTGATAGTCAGAAATACCATTTTCAAGTGTAATACCTCCAGCACCTAAAATTGCCTTATCAACATTAAATTGTTCAATGGCTGCTAATGTAAGTGGTCCAGAAAAAGAACCTTCAGTTTCTCTAAGATATCCACCAAGTACATATACTTTTATATTAGTATTCATAAGTTCATTTGCAACCAAAATTGAGTTAGTTATTACAGTTAAGTTTTTTTTGTCTTTTAAACTTTTTGCAACTTCAAGAACAGTAGTTCCAGTATCCATAAAAATAGTGTCATTTGTATTTATAAATTCACTACATTTAAGAGCAATTTGTTTTTTATCATTTGAATTTATTTTTTTTCTTTTAATATAGTTAAGTTCTACGCTACTTGCTATAACTGGTATAGCACCACCATAAACTCTTTTTAAAAGTCCAATACTTTCCATATGTGCTAGGTCTCTTCGTGCTGTTTCTATTGATATATCAAACATTTGGACTATGTCATTTATTTTAATTATATTATCTGATTCGAGAATACTTAAAATCTTCTCATATCTTTCCTGTGGTAACATGGAAAATCCTCCTTGGATTAATATTATTTTAGTTTTAAGCATAACTTATGATGAATTAAGGATTTATGTCTATATGTTAATGTGTGTATATTTAGTAAATAATATTATAAGCGTTATGCAAGATAATTTTACCATATTTCAAACTTACATTTAAGTAAAAAAGTGAAAATAGATATTTAATGACTTAAAATACCTTAAATTTCATAAATTAATTGACTAAAATATAATTTTATTATATAATTTAATTGCATAGAAATAAGGAGAAGTACTCAAGTGGCTCAAGAGGATCCCCTGCTAAGGGATTAGGCTGGGTAACCGGTGCGAGGGTTCGAATCCCTCCTTCTCCGCCAATTATCAAAGGCTATCCTTGTTGAAGGTAGTCTTTTTTGTAATGTCTATTAATAAAAACAACCTAGCAGACATAATTAAAGAAAGGAGGTAATATATGACAACTTTAATTTTCTTTATAGTGGGAATAGCATCTTTAGTGGTTGCTTTCGTTATTGATGGGGGACACATTGGAGCCTTATTTGTATTTTCATCAGCACTTGTTGTTTTTGGTGGAACTATAGGGGCTGTTGGTGCTTCAACACCATTTCCTGTATTCAAAAAGTCCATAAAGATAATGTTGTTAGCTTTTAAAAATAAAAAGCCTAACAATATAGAAAACATAGTTTATTTCAAAGAAATTGCAATCAAGGCCAGAAAAGAAGGTCTTCTTAGTATTGATAAAGAAATAAGCGAAAATGATGAATTGGACCCATTTATTAGAAAAGGTCTTGAACTTATGGTAGACGGCGTTGATGCAGCTACAATAAGAAATATATTAGAATCTCAAATACAAATAACATCAAAAAGACATAAAGAAGGAATAGCAATATTCGATTCAGCAGGAGGGTATGCACCTACACTGGGAATCATAGGTACAGTTATGGGATTAGTACATATTTTAGGAAATCTTTCGAGTAATCCAGATGCACTTGGACCTCAGATATCTGTAGCGTTTTTGGCTACTTTATACGGTGTTGGTTCAGCCAATTTAATTTGGTTACCAATAGCATCAAAGCTTAAAGCTATAAATCAGCAAGAAACTAATGAAAGACTTTTAGTGATAGAAGCGATACTATCTATACTTGAGGGAGATAATTCTAATTTAATGACAGAAAAATTAAAGATATTTTTAAATTCAAAAGAATTAATTGAACTTGGAGAAGCTGATGGTAGAATTGAATAATATAAAAGGATGGAATATTTATGTTACATGATGAAGACGAAAAAGAAGAAAATAATGAGCGATGGCTTTTAACTTATTCAGACCTCATAACATTACTTATGATTTTCTTTGTCATAATGTATTCTATGAGTAATGTTGATGCAGAGAAATATAAACAATTATCTCAATCTCTAAGTTCTGCATTTGGTGGTTCATCTGGAGTTATTGAAGGTGGACAAAATAAAATAGAACCAGTAGTTGACCAAAACAATAATAATCTAGATAGTTTACAAAATCCTGAGTTTAAAGAAGTTGGTGAAAATATTCAAAAGTATTTAAATGAAAGTGGATTGGCAAATTCGGTATCATTAAAAGCTCAAGATAGAGGACTAGTAATAAGCCTTAAAGATACTATATTATTTGATACTGGAAAAGCTGTTATAATAAATGATTCTAGAGATAAGATTATTCAAATAGGTAAGATGTTAAATGAAATGAATAGTTATATAAGAGTAGAAGGTCATACAGATAACCTATCTATAAAAAATTCTGAATTTAAATCTAATTGGGATTTATCAGTTATGAGAGCAACCAATGTTGTCCAACTTCTTATTGATAGTGCAGGTATTGCACCAAATAAGTTGTCTGCTGTAGGATATGGTGAATTTAGACCAATAGCTGACAATTCATCTCCAGATGGCAAATCAAAAAACAGAAGAGTTGATATAGTCTTGGTTGATAGTAAGTTCGATGATGTAGAAAATGTTGGAGAAAATAAATAGTTAAATAAGCTATCTCAATACAGAGTTATTTCTAATAAGGGATAGCTTTTTTATGCGAAAATTAAAAATAGATGATTAGTAAGTTACCTTTTTGTGATAATATATGGTATCTTAAATATATAATATTTAAATTATGAAAGGACTCAATTTTAAAATTGATATCAAAGGTGAGTAAATAAATGGGTAATAAGAATAAAAACACAAAATATAAAGATAAAACAAGGGCAAGGTATAATAAAAAGGTTGAAACTTTAAATAAAGAGAAGTTAAAAGAATCTAATAAACAACATAAAAAAGAAGATAAGATTACTACTATTATTAATAAATCTAGTATTGTATTATGTGTTCTTTTAGTAATATTTTCTTTACTTTATCTGTTTAAGTTAGTTCAGCTTAATATAATAATGACACTTTTAGTAATTACAGTGGCTATTCAACAAGGTTTGGTATCATTTGGTGCATTTAGAGAGAAGAATTATGCTAAAGGTATATTTTCAATATTTGTAATCATTTGTTTTCTAGTTGCTTTTAAATATACTGTTAGTCCTATTTAAATATATCAGTAAATATTTTATAATTAATATAAGTAATTAAGTTACGGTTTTAATGCTATAATAAATTTTATACATTTGAAGGAGTCGATTTTATGAATAGGAGTGGATTTGTAAAATTAATTATCACATCAATGATTATTTTATTACTTACAGGGTGTGATTTGAAAAAGGAAGAGAGTTATAAACTAGATCCAGAAAATCCGACATCAATAGAAATTTGGCATTATTATAATGGACAGCAAAAAATGGCGTTTGATAAGCTAGTTAAGGAATTTAATGACACTGTAGGTGCTGAAAAAGGAATTATTGTTGAAGCGTTTAGTCAGGGAAATGTAGTTGATTTATCTGAAAAGGTGCTGGATTCTGCTAATAAAAAGGTTGGTTCTGAAGATGTTCCAAATATTTTTGCAGCGTACTCAGATACTGCATATGAAATGGATAAATTAAAACTACTAGTAGATATTGATAAGTACATAAGTAAGGATGAATTAAATGAGTATATAGAAGAATATGTAGATGAAGGTAGACTAAATTCTGATAACGAACTTAAGCTTTTTCCGATTGCAAAGTCTACTGAGATTTTGATGTTAAATAAGACAGATTGGGATAAGTTTGCCAAAGCAACAAATTCAAATATAAATGATATACAAACAATTGAAGGATTAGTAGAGACATCAAAGAAATACTATGAATGGACAGATAGTTTAACAAAAGAGTCTAATGATGGTAAAGCATTTTTTGGAAGAGATGCTCTAGCAAATTATATTATTATAGGAAGTAAGCAGTTAGGAGTAGAAATTTTTTCAGTTAAAGATGGAAAAGTTACATTGAATCTTGATGAAAAGGTTATGAAAAAATTATGGGATAATTTTTATGTCCCATATATAAATGGATATTTTGCATCTTATGGTAAGTTCCGTTCTGATGATGCAAAAACAGGAGATATACTAGCTCTTGTTGGCTCTAGTTCAGGAGCATCATATTTTCCAGATGAAGTAATGTTAAATGATAATGAGAGTTATAAAATTGAGACATCTGTCTTTCAAGCTCCACGTTTTAAAGATAAAGAAAAATATGCTGTACAACAAGGGGCAGGAATGGCTGTAACAAAATCTACTAAAGAAGAAGAGTATGCATCAGTAGAATTTTTAAAATGGTTTACAGATAAAGAGTCTAATGTAAAATTCTCTATTGCTTCTGGATATCTACCAGTAAAGAAAAAAACAAATAATTTGGATGTTATAAAGGATGTTATGAATAAAGACGATTTAAAGGTATCAAGTAAAGTGGAAAGTTCAATTGTTTCATCTATTGAACAGATTAATAGTTGTAAGTTGTACACTAATAAAGCATTTGATGGTGGGACAAAAGCCAGACAAATCCTTGAGTATTCAATGATTGATAAAGCTAAAGAAGATTTAAATAAAATAAATGAATTAATAAAAAATGGAACCTCTAAAGAGAATGCAGTAGCACAATTTAATAATAATGAAAATTTTTCAGCATGGTTTTTAAATTTTAAGACTGAGCTTGAAAATGCTGTAAAAGAGTAGGTGAATTGGCAACGTGTACCAAAATGCACAAAGGTATGGGTGGAATAAATATGGAAAATAATCTAAAAAAGAATAACTCAATAATGAAAAAGATGATATTTCCTCTAATTATTGTTATGCTAATTCAAACAAGTTTATTTTGTGCCACAATTTTATGGGGAGGAACTATTAAAAGACTAAATGATAATTCATTTGATATTTTAAATGAAAGAGTAATTAATCGTAAAAATTATATACAAAATGAGATGTTACAAAGATGGTCAAAGACAAGCGAGACAGAACTAGCTATTAACTCATCTGTAAAAAAGGTTTTAGATGAAAATAATGTCTCAATTAAAGATGTGGGTATAAACGAAGAAATTAATAAAGAAATTATAAAAAATATATCAAAAGATTTAATATATCTTTTGAGAAAAAATTCTGTTACAGGTTCTTTCATAATTTTAAATAACAAAGATATTGAATATGATTCAATAAATAGTAAAGATGAAATAAGTAAGACAGGATTGTATATAAGAGACCTAGACCCTAAATTTAACCCAAATGATAATTCTGATTTGCTAATTGAAAGAGGCTCCTCAGAGATAGCAAGAAGTTTTGGAATATCTATGGATAGTTATTGGGCTCCAAAGTTTTCCTTTAAAAGTGAAAATGAGGAAAAAGGAGATAATTTCTTTTATAAACCATTTAGAGCTGCAATTGATAATCCAAATACATCAAGTTCTAATTTAGGATACTGGGGAAGTCAGTTCTTATTAACAAATGAAGGCGATAGAGTTATAACATATTCAGTTCCTCTTATTTATGAAGATGGAACTGTATATGGAGTACTTGGAATAGATTTAGGTATAAATTATTTAAGAGAGTTGCTTCCATATGGGGAGATAAATGAAAATAAAAAAGGTAATTATATTTTAGGCGTAGATAGAAATGATGATTTGGCATTTGAAAATGTTGTTTCGAATGGTTATACATTTAAAGACAAATTTTGGGATGGTTTACATTCGAACCTTGAGCAAAAAGAATCTTATAAAAATGTATATAAAGTTAAAAATGAAGATGATGGTAAAATTAAAGAAAGTACTTATGCTAGTGTACAATATTTAGATTTATACAATTCCAATACTCCATTTGAAAATGAGCGTTGGGCTCTTTTGGGAATTATTGAAGAAAAAAGTTTATTGTGTTTTTCAAAAAGAGTGGAAACCTTGGTAATAGTGTCTGTTGCAGTTTCCTTAGTGATAGGGCTTATAGGTATTTATATTGCTTCGAGATTGTTTACAAAACCAATTGTTCTTTTGGTTAATAAAGTTAGAAATAGTAATCCATCAAAACCAGTAAATCTTGATAAAATAAACATATCTGAAATAGATGAATTATCTTCAGCCATAGAGCTACTTAGTGCAAATGTTGCAGATTCCTCATCAAAATTATCACAAATTATTGAAATTGCAGATATGCCAATTGGAGCTTTTGAATTATATAAAAATGGAGATAATGTTTTTTGTACAAAAGGATTTTTTAGTATATTTACTACGGATGATGAATTTCAAGAATATGGATATATATCAAAAAGTAAATTTATAAAAAAAATGAATGAAATGGATACATATTTACAGAAAAATTATAAGACAGAAAATATATACATATATAAATTTGAATCTAAAGATAAAACTTCTAAGTGGATAAGATTAAATATTGTTGAAGATGACTTAAAGATATTAGGTGTTGTTGTTGATGTTACAAAAGAGTTTATTGAGAAAATGAAAATTGAGTATGAAAGAGATTTCGATATTTTAACAAATCTTCTAAATAGGAGAGCTTTTTATTCACAAGTACGAGAAAAATTTGAAAATAAAGAAGAGACTAAAATAGCTGCATTTATAATGTGGGATTTAGATAATTTAAAATATATTAATGATACCTATGGTCATGATGCTGGTGATGAATATATTAGATGTGCAGCAGATATACTTAAAAAGTTTATATCATGGAATGGTATAGTTTCTAGACTTTCAGGGGATGAATTTTATGTATTCATATATGGGTATGAAAGTAAAGATAGCATAAGAACTATTATTAACTCTGTTAAGACACAGATGAATAATACTTTATTAAAGCTTCATGATGGGACAGAATTTAAAATAAGAGCATCAGCAGGAATTTCTTGGTATCCTAGCGATTCAACTAACTATGATGAACTAATGAAATATGCAGATTTTGCTATGTATCAAATTAAAAATACAATTAAAGGTGAAGTAAGTGAATTTGATGTCAATATATATAATAAAGATTCATTCTTGTTGCATAATAGAGAAGAGTTAAATAAATTAATTGATGGTCAATTGGTTGAATATGCATTTCAGCCTATTGTGGATTGTAAAGGTGAAGTATTTGCATATGAAGCACTTATGAGACCCAAAATGGAAACTTTTAGTTCTCCAATGGATGTTATTAGATTGGCTCGTTCACAGTCTAAGTTATATCAAATCGAACGTATCACATGGTTCAAAGCACTTAAATCTTTTAAGAGATATAGGGAACAGTTTGGAGTGTGTAAATTGTTCTTAAACTCTATACCAAATAATAATTTATCAAAAGTTGATTTTGAAGAAATAGAAGATTTATATGGTAATTATCTAAATAGGGTAGTGCTAGAAATAACAGAGAATGATAAGATTAGTGAAGATTTTATTGACAAAAAGAAAGTGTATATAAATCAGTGGAATATAGAAATTGCTTTAGATGATTTTGGAACAGGTTACAATGGCGATGCTGTACTACTGTACATAATGCCAAATTATGTGAAGATTGATATGTCTATTGTAAGAGGTATTGACAAAGATGAAGATAGAAGAAAAATACTAAAAAACCTTATTTCATATTCTAAAGAAAGAAATATTAAAGTTATAGCAGAAGGTGTAGAAACCAAAAGTGAAATGGAAGCATTAGTAGCTATTGGAATAGATTATATTCAAGGATATTACATTGGTAAACCAGAATTTGTTCCTCAAGATATAAGTGATAAAATTAAACAGGAACTCAAGATATGTTATGAAAATAGAGATGATATAGTTTAATAGAAGAAAAATTAAATGTATTTTTAGGATACTTTTAGTTTATAATTAAAAAAGAAAATAGGATGATTATAAATTAAGGTGGTGGATGTAATAATCACAACAAATATAGATATAAGACAGTTAAATGAAAATCAACTAGAAGCAGTTGAACATATAGATGGGCCTTGCATGATACTTGCAGGGCCTGGTTCAGGTAAGACTAGGGTAATTACATATAGAATAGCTAATATGGTAGTAAACAAAAATATAGCACCAGCAAGAATATTGGCGATAAGTTTTACCAAAGCATCCTCAGTAGAAATGAAAAATAGAGCATTGAGTTTAAGTGATGATATAAGACTCAATAAGGTAACATATGGCACTTTTCATTCTGTGTTTTTTAAGATTTTGAGGTATTTTGAAAGGTACAATTTAGATAGCATATTTGATGAAAAGTCAAAGAGGATAACAATAAAGGCAATATTAAAAAGTCTAAATATAGAAAATGCAGATGATGATGAAAATATAGGTCAAGTTATAAATGAAATATCTTATGTAAAAAATGAACTTATGGATAAGAATGAATTTAACTCAGAAGTGTTGACAAAAGATGAGTTTTTAAAAGTATATAATTTATATGAAGAGCAAAAATCAAAAGTTAATAAGATTGATTTTGATGATATGCTTATAAAGACTTATTATTTGCTTTTGAATAATAAATCAGCCTTAGAAATGGTTAGGAATGTATATAAATATATATTGATAGATGAATTCCAAGATATAAATAAAGTGCAATTTGAGGTTTTAAAGTTAATTTGTAATCCACTAAACAACATATTTGCGGTTGGAGACGAAGACCAAAGTATATATGGTTTTAGAGGAGCTAGACCAGATTTTTTGCTTGAATTTGAAAAATATTTTAATAATACTAAAAAAATAGTGCTGGATGTAAATTATAGGTCTAAAAGTGAAATAGTAAATACTGCAAACAGGCTTATAGAAAAAAATAGAAATAGATATGAAAAAGTTATTAAATGTAGTCAAGGTAAGGGAGGCATTGTGAGTTATATTTCTCCATATGATTCAGAGGAAGAAGCTTTACATATTGCCAAGGAAATAATTGACGAAATAAAAAAGGATTATGTAGAGTATTCAGATTTTGCAGTAATTTATAGAACTAATATACAGTCAAGAGCCTTAGTAGATGTATTTATGGATATGAGAATTCCATTTGTAGTAAAAGATTCAGTAATTACAATATATGACCATTGGGCAAGTCAGGATATACTAGCATATTTAAGAATAGGTATTAATCCAAAATCAAATAAAGATTGGTTAAGAATTATAAATAAGCCATTTAGATATATATCTAAAGATAATGTAAATATGGTTAAAGATGAAAAAGATTTTGTAACAGCACTAATAAACAAATGTAACCTTCATCCCAAACAAGTCAAAACAATAACAGATTTGGAGATAGACTTGAGCTATTTGAATACTTTAAATCCTAAAAATGCAATATCTTATATTAGAACTAGTCTTGATTATGATAGATATGTCTTGGATTACTGTAGCAATAGAAAGATAAAGACTAATGGGCTTGTAGAGATATTAAACGAACTTGAGAGCTCTGCTACAAATTTCAATACAGTGACAGAGTTTTTAGACCATATTGAGAGAGTAAAGATTGAGTTAATGGAAAATAACAAGAATAAACAGACTGATGGTGTTATATTTACAACTATGCATAGTGCAAAAGGATTAGAATTTAGGAATGTCTATATTATAGGTGCAAATGAAGGAACAATACCTCATGAAAAATCATATGATATTTGTAAGGAAGAAAAAAAAGAGGAACAATTAGAAGAAGAAAGAAGACTTATGTATGTAGCTATTACAAGAGCTGAAGAAAAACTATGTATAAGTTCTACTTTAAATAAATATGGTAAAAAAGTTGATAAATCATTGTTTATCAATGATATAAAATCTCCAACTAAAAAAGAAATTGATAGTATTGGTGTTGGTGATAAGGTATACCATAAAAAATTTCACGAAGGCGAAATAATCAAAAAAGATGGAAACATGTTTACGATAAAGTTTAAAGATAGAGAGCGAACTTTAGATTTGAAAACTTGTTTATTGAAGAATATAATCCATATTATTTAACTTAGTATATAAAATTTAATAAATATAAGATATATTATTTATAAGTATTTAAGCAATGAAAATGAAAAAGAAAAATATTATTTATAAGTATTTAAATAATGGAAATAAAAAGAAAAATATTATTTATAAGCATTTAAGAAATAGAAACAAATAAGAAGTATATTATTTGTAATTACCTAAAGAACAGAAATAAATAAGAAATACATTATTTATAAATATATGGATAATATCAACAAGCATGTAATACAATATCTAAATTTTAGAAAATAAAATTATTAAAAAAATAAAAAACTTATTGACAAAAATATTAGAAGGAAGTACAATTGTATTAACAATTTAAGGAAACAAATCCAGTGATAGAGAAAGTAGCATATATGGATTTACAGCGAGTTAGGGGTTGGTGTAAGCCTAGCAATGAAGTCTATGTGAAGAGAGCTCTGGAGGAAATTATCAGAAGTTTTAGTTAGTATGATAATTGGTTTGCCCGCCTTAAGGGATTGAGAGGATAAGTACTTACTTATCAAAAAGAGTGGTAACGCGGATATAATTCGTCTCTTAGCTGTAAAGCTAAGGGACTTTTTTGATTTTAAAATTAAAATATCCCTGTAGCTATAAAGGCTAAAATTCACAAATTTTGAAGGTTGTATAAGTATTTATCAATAAGAGTGGTAACGCGGTAAAGTCGTCTCTTAGTCATTAAAGACTGAGGGACTTTTTTTGTAACTCGAAACATTAAAGTATTAAAAATTTGAGGGAAAATTATAATTAAAAGAGAGGGGTAGTTAAAATGAAAGTATTTAAAAAATTATTAAGTTTAGGATTAGTATTAGGATTAACATTATCGCTAGTAGGATGTAGTGGTGGAGAAGAAAAAACAAAATTAGAGCAAATAAAAGAAAGTGGAAAATTAGTTGTTGGTACTAGTGCAGAATTCCCACCATTTGAATTTCATAAAGTAGTAGATGGTAAAGATTCAATAAAAGGATTCGATGTAATGTTGGCTGAAGAATTTGCAAAGGAACTTGGTGTAAAGGTTGAAATTAAAGATATGTCATTTGATGGATTAATAGGTGCTTTAAATGCAGACCAAGTTGATATGGTTCTTGCAGGGATGTCTCCAACACCAGAAAGAGAAAAGAGTGTTGATTTCTCAGAATTATATTATTTAAGTAGAAATGCAGTTATAGTTAAAGATGCAGATATAGACAAAGTAAAAACTGAAGACGATTTGAAAAAACTTAGAGTAGGGGTACAGGCAGGAAGCATTCAAGAAGAATATGTAGTTAACACTCTAAAAATGACAACTACAAAATCTTTAAAAGCAGTACCTGACCTAATCACAGAATTAAAAAATGGAAATATAGATGCAGTTGTTGTTAATGAAGCAGTTTCTTTAATAAATGTTAAAAAATATGATGGAATAAAAATGGCAAATACTGAAGTTGGTAAAGATGTAACAGAAGGTATGGCAGCAGCAATTAAAAAAGCTGATAACAACAAAGACTTTATAGAATTATTAAATAAAAAAATAAAAGAATTACAAGATGGTAAAAAAATAGAAGAATTTTTAAATGAAGCATCTACTGAAGCTGCTTCAAATTAGTAAGAAAGTTATGTGGGAGATGAAATTATGAGTTTAGATTTTAGTTTTTTAAGTAGATTTGGGACTTCTTTTTTGGAAGGAACAGGTGTGACAGTAGGAATTTCTCTTGTGGCATTATGCTTTGGATTTGTAATAGGTATAATTATCTGTATGGCAAAAATATCAAAGAGTAAAGTATTAAGAGTAATATCATCAATCTATATTGAGATTTTAAGAGGAACACCATTATTAGTACAGATATATATAGTATGGTTTGGATTACCTCAATTAGGAATAAGATTCCCTATGTTATTTGGTATACCAAGTGAATTTATAGCTAGTGCATTTGCATTGTCAGTAAACTCTGGTGCATATGTGGCAGAGATACTTAGATCAGGTATACAATCAGTTGATAATGGACAAATGGAAGCAAGTAGATCATTAGGATTAAATTACTGGTCAACTATGAGATATATAATAATACCTCAAGCTATAAAAAATATACTACCTTCATTAGCAAATGAGTTTATTACACTTGTAAAAGAATCTTCAATAATATCTGTAATAGGTGTTGTTGAGATAATGCGTACTGCTGATATAGTAAAAAATGCAGCATTCAGAGCATTAGAGCCATTAATAGTAGCAGCAGCAATTTATTTTGTTATAACATTTACTCTATCAAGATTAGTTGGATTATTAGAAAAGAAACTATCTGTGTCTAACTAGATGAGAGCATGTTTAGCATTTAGGGAAAACATAGAATAGTAAAAAGGAAAGTGATAATATGATTACAATAAAAAATTTAAGTAAATCTTTTGGAGATTTAAATGTATTAAAAAATATAGACTTAGAAATCGCTAAAGGCGAAATAATGGTTATAGTAGGTCCAAGTGGCTCTGGTAAAAGTACACTTCTTAGATGTATGAATTTATTAGAAATACCTACAGGTGGAGAGATAATATTTGAAGGAAAAAATTTAGTTGATAAAAAAACTAATATTGATGAAGTTAGACAAAATATAGGTATGGTGTTTCAGAACTTTAATTTATTCCCACATAAGACTATTTTAGATAATATAACATTGGCACCAATTAAATTAAAAAAAATGACTAAGGAAGAAGCAGAAAAAAAAGCAGAAGTTTTATTAAGTAGAGTTGGTCTTTTAGATAAAAAAGATTCATATCCATCACAATTATCTGGAGGGCAAAAGCAAAGAATAGCAATAGCGCGAGCTCTTGCTATGGAACCAGATATGATGTTATTTGATGAGCCAACATCTGCTCTTGACCCAGAAATGGTAAATGAAGTTTTGGATGTTATAAAAGAACTTGCTAAAGAAGGAATGACAATGGCAATTGTAACTCATGAAATGGGATTTGCTAAAGAAGTTGCAGATAGAGTTATCTTTATAGATGGAGGAAGTATTCTTGAGGAGGATTCTCCAGAAGAAGTCTTTGGAAATCCAAAACACGATAGAACAAAATCATTCTTAGCAAAAGTGTTATAATATATAAAAAAAGGATGTATTGATATTAGAAATTCAATACATCCTTTTTTAGTGCTAATTAATATGATTTTTAAAATTAAAATTATACTGACATTAACTTTATCTTAGCTTAATATTATATTTTTGCAGAAAAAAAAGAGCTCGGGGTAAGCTCTTTTTTTCCATCGAATTAGTTTCCGATATTAATTCGATTTTTAATAAATATAAAATATATCCTTATGAAAGGGTATTGGGAATAGATATATTAACTAACTAGGGTTACCAGGGGGATAACCTTAATTTATTATAACAAAATGCGACACAAAAATCAATATTTTTTTTGATATAAATTATAAAAGTTATTTTTATAACAAGTAAGCTTATAAAAATAGACTTTATAGCAAAAATAAGTATATGTATAATATAATATATTTATTTTATATAATATATTATTTTATCATATATTGTATGTTATCACGTATTTTTGTAGGGTATAGTATAAATATATTATATTTTAGCATAAAATTTTGTAGTTAAGTGAAAAAACTAGATTTTTATGAAAGAAGATTCTATAAACTTAAGATTATCTTTTTAATAAAGATTAACAAAAAAAATACTGTAATTAATGGTATAATAATTAGAGTTGAAGATTTTAAATAAAGGCAGGTGTAATTAAGTTGGAAATATACTTAGATAATAGTGCAACTACAAAACCTTATCCAGAAGTTATAGATAAAATGGTATATGCACTTAGTACGGATTATGGAAATCCTTCTTCTGTTCATAGAAAAGGTGTGGAAGTTGAAAAAGGTATAAAAGAAGTAAGACAAATTATAGCTAAATCTCTAGGCGCGAAAGATAAAGAGATTTATTTTACATCAGGTGGAACAGAATGTAATAATACTATAATAAGAGGTATTGCCAATCTAAATAAGAAGAGAAGAAATCATATAATATCTACAAATATAGAACATCCTTCTGTTTTAAACACACTAAAAGATTTAGAAGAAGATGGATTTGAAGTAACTTACTTAGAGGTCGGAAAAGATGGAAAGATAAATATAGAAGATTTGAAAAATGCTATAAAATCAGCTACATGTTTAGTAAGTATGATGCATGTTAACAATGAAATAGGAACTATACAGCCAATAGATGAAGTTGGAAAATATCTGAAGTCTTTAAAAGAGAAGATATATTTCCATGTAGACGCTATTCAATCATATGGAAAAATAAACTTTAGACCATCTAAATACAATATAGATTTTATGAGTGTAAGCGCACATAAATTTCATGGTCCAAAGGGAATTGGATTTATGTATATTAAGGAAAATAATCGCTTAAAGCCTATGCTAACAGGAGGAGGACAAGAAATTGGAATTAGGTCTGGAACAGAAAATGTACCTGGAATATATGGGCTTGGAGAAGCTGTAAATATATTAAGTAAAGATTTAGATGCTGTTATTTTGAAGATAAATAACTTAAAAAACATATTTAGAAATAAAATAGTTGAGAATATAGAAGATATAAAAATTAATTCTCCAGAAGATGGCGTATGTCATATATTAAATGTATCATTTATAGGTACAAAGGGAGAAGTTTTACTTCATTACCTAGAGCAAAAAGGAATTTATGTGTCAACTGGATCTGCATGTTCTTCTAAGAAAAAAGGTAGTCATGTTTTGAATGCTATAGGTCTTACAAATGAAGAAATCAATGGAACAATAAGGTTTAGCCTATCTGATATGAATACAGAAGATGAGATATCTGAAGCTGTGAAAGTATTAAAAGAATCAATTTGTGATTTAAGGTCAATAATGAGAAAGAAATAAAGAATACTGTATAAATAATAAGAAGAAAGTAGTTTAAGAGGTGAAATGGTGTATAATATATTAATAGTAAAGTATGGAGAAATTGGAGTAAAAGGAAAAAATAGATATATATTTGAGAATAGACTTATAAGAAATATAAGAAATATGTTAAAGCCAATTGGCAAATTTAATGTATATAAAGAGTATGGAAGAATATATGTCGATTTAGAAGATTATGATTATGAAGAAGTTATTGAAGAAGTTAGAAAAGTATTTGGTATAGTAGGTGTGTGTCCTGGAGTAAGAGCTAAAAAAGATTATGATACATTAAAAGAAATAGCTTTAAAGATGCTAGAAGAAAAAATAGATGCTGGATATAAAACTTTTAAGGTAGAGTCAAGAAGAGGAGATAAGTCTTTTAGATTAACTTCTCAAGAAATGAGTATGGATATAGGTGGGTACTTATTATCAAAGGTAGGAGATAGAATTGATGTTGATGTAAGAAATCCAGAAGTTAAAATAAAATGTGAATACAGAGAATTTCATACTATGGTTTATAGTGATACTATACCTGGATACGGTGGATTACCACTTGGAACTAATGGTAGAGCGATGTCTCTTTTGTCTGGTGGTATAGATAGTCCAGTAGCAACATGGATGGTCGCAAAAAGGGGTATGGAAGTAGAAGCAGTGCATTTTCACAGCTATCCATTCACAAGTGAAAGGTCACAAGAAAAAGTTAAAGATTTAGCTAAGATATTAGCTAAATATTGTGGTAGAGTAAGGCTTCATAAGGTAAATATACTAGAAATACAAAAAGCAATTGGCGAGAATTGTAATGAAGAAGAAGCGACTATTCTTTCAAGAAGATTTATGATGAGAATAGCACAAAAACTTTCTGAAAAAAGACATTGTGATGCTTTGATTACAGGTGAAAGTATTGGTCAAGTTGCATCTCAAACTATACAAGGGCTTACTTGCACTAATGCTGTTGTAAATTTACCAGTATTTAGACCACTTATAGCTATGGACAAATCAGACATAGTTGATATAGCTAAGAAAATAGGGACTTTTGAAACATCTATAATACCTGAAGAAGATTGCTGTAGCGTATTTTCTCCTAGAAAACCTGTTACTAAACCTAGACTAGAAAAAATAGAAAAATCTGAGTTGTCACTTGATATTGAAAAATTAGTACAGGATGCAATTGACGGAATAGAGGTTGAAGACATAGAATTTTAATATGGAAGTGATTTAGTTATTTGGGGTAGGTGTTATATGTGATTCAAGTATTATATGTTGGTATTGGTGGATTTTTAGGAGCTATATTAAGATATTTAATATCTCTAAAGTTTGTAGGAACTAAATTTCCATTTGGGACTTTGGTGGTCAATATTCTGGGTGGAATTTTAATTGGCTTTGTAATGGAAATGAGTATAAGGACAGATTCTATTTCTAATAA
The DNA here is from genome assembly GCF_020662275.1 of Clostridioides sp. ES-S-0006-03. Taxonomy (NCBI): domain Bacteria; kingdom Bacillati; phylum Bacillota; class Clostridia; order Peptostreptococcales; family Peptostreptococcaceae; genus Clostridioides; species Clostridioides sp. ES-S-0006-03. The sequence goes on along the minus strand of NZ_JADGMM010000003.1, from coordinate 112,836 downwards.
TTTAAAATTGTTTTTGACAACTGGTTTAATGGGAGGACTAACTACATTTTCTACTTTTAGCTTCGAAACTGTAAAGTTTTTTGATAGTGGGAATTATATATTATTTGGACTAAACATATTTTTTAATTTGGCATTAAGTATTTTGGGAGTTTTTGTTGGAAGGACTTTATGTAGACACTTTATTACTGTATAGCAGATTAAATTAAACACTATAATTTTATTTAATGGGAATGATTATTATGAATAAAAAGGGTTTTACACTAATTGAATTATTGGTAGTTATATCTATAATAGGAATTTTGGTTATAGTTGCGTTACCAGCGCTTTTTAAAAATATAGAGAAAAGTAAAGCAGTAACATGTCTTTCTAATAGAGAAAATATAAAGACTCAAATTGTTATTGCTGTGGCTGAGGAACCTAGCAAAGATAAAAAAGAAGTTATAAAAGATGTATTAAAAAATACGGATGGTAAGTATTTTGAAACAGAGCCAAAGTGTAAGTCAGGTGGAACATATTCAGCAGAGTTTGATGATGGTTATGATGGAATAACTGGCGAAGAAAGTATTGCAAAAGTTTATGTTACTTGTACAGAACATCCAGATGGTGTTGAGATGGCTAGAGATGTACACCAAAGTATGATGGACTTGATTGCATCATTTGCAGTAGACCCTTCTGTAATACCAGGGACTTCAAAAGGGAATGATGCTTTTAGAAATTATTTACTAAATAATAAATATAAAAATGGTTGGCCTACAATTCCAGATGAATTTAAAAAGAAATATAATTTAAGTAAGGCAACATTATATATACAACCATATGCATATAACCCTACTGAATCTGATGCTACTGTAGTTGTATTTGCAAATGATAAGACTGGAGGTAATTGGTACACATCTTTAGTTTATGATTATGATGAAGGTAGATGGTATAAAGGTAACAATGGTATTTCTGTTGCAGGTAGGTCATGGAATGTTGATTCAGCTGATGGTAAGACTAAATCTGTAAAAACAGAGATTCATACAAAAGCTGGTTGGGGTCCTTTAAATTAATATAGTAAATTTTATCAACTTTACTGGTATTAATCGTTCTATAGAAAAATGATATTTTCTATAGTTGAGTGATACCAGTTTTGTATTTAAGTTTATTTGTGAGGTAGATATATTGATGTTTTGATGTTATAAAAGCTTCACATATAAACTAAAAATAATTATAATAAGAATATAAAGTAGTTTAATTATAAAACTAATTTTCTAAAGATTTTGTATTTAAACTAACAAATACATAAAAAGGGGAATCGATATAATGAATAATTTACAAGATAATCAAACAATAAACTTGATAAAAGAACGTAGAAGTATACGAAAATTTACAACAGAGCAAATTACAGATGAACAATTAGATACATTATTACATTGTGCATTTGCAGCACCTTCAGGGTGTAATAAACAGCCATGGCACATAACTGTTGTACAAGACCAGAAACTTTTAAAAGAGATTAGTGATGATACTCTTTCTAGAATTCATGAAGTTAGTAATGTTGAAATAAATAAAAATTTTAAATTATTTTATGGTGCACCAACTGTTTTATTTATTTCTTATGACGAAGAGAGTTCATGGGCTCCATATGATGTGGGAATACTTACAGGAAACATAACAACAGCTGCACAAGCTTTAGGGCTTGGGAGTTGCATAATAGGAATGGTTAGGGGTCTGTTTACACCTGTTGAGCAAGGGGATATTGTAGGTCTTGTTAGTGTATTGGATGACAATGATGTAAAAGAATCAGATTCAATAAAGATGAAGTTTGATACAAATAAAAAATATAGAGAATTACTAGATATACCAGAAGGATATTCTGTACCATTTGGTATTGCTGTTGGTGTCCCAGAAGGGAATTTACCACAAGCTAGAAATGTAGTTTATAAAGTCTCTAGAGTTTAGAATATCTGAGTAGGAGTAGTTATAATGTCTATATCTGTTAATACAAGAAGTACACATGTAAATCAGAGTAATTATAGCAATGAAAGTAATGACAAGTTAGAAAAGTTTGATGAGCAAATACAGAAGCTAGAAAGTTTTATCACAGATTTGAAAGCTGATAAAAATATGGATTCTAAGATAAAAAATATGAAAATTGAAGCATTACAACAATAAATTAATGATTTGAAAAATCAAAAACAGGAATATGCAAGTCAATTAATCAAAGAGGGTACACTTAAAAAAGAATCTAAACAATCTGATATTAATCAAGAAAATTCTCAATATAAATACGATTATGCAAAAGGATTAACTTACTATACCACAAAGACTTTAGTGTCATCTGATTGTGATATAAAAAATATTTCTAAAACTAATAGTATGAGAATTAGTTTATTTGATGATATTCGTACTAAGAATATGGAAATGAGTAGTCAAACTCGTCATTCACCTACCAAATTTGATTCATTTGAGAGTGGTAAATTAAGTAGCGGTTTAAGCCAGATTAATATGTCTTTTGGAGAACAACTATATGCTAGTACAGATAAAATTAAAGATAATAATAAAAAGCTAGAAGAAATTAAAGTAAATGAAAAGAGTAAGGAAGAAGAAATTTATGAAAATAAACAAGAATCTATTGATGTTATTACTGAAGAACATATAATTATATCAAATGATTCAGTTGATAAGTATAAAAATTCTGTTTTAAATAGTACTGAAAATATTAAAGAGGAAAATGTTAAAAAAGAAAACAAAATATATACAGAAACTGATAAAGTAGAATACATAATGGAAATTGCTAATTTAGAAAACAAACCTCATAGAAGAATTGATACTACTATTTAGATAGATACATTTTTATTTGGATTATGAGATACAGTTATAAAGTTTTATGTAATTGAAAATAGAAGGGACAAGGTTAAAAATAAAAAATTATTTGTTTTAATCTTGTCTTCTATTATTTTATGTTTATAGAATAATAAAATGAGTTTAATTAATTTAAGTATTATGTATAAAGAATATAAAGTCGAAAAAGATAAAAAAATAATAATAATGTTTTGGAAAAAAGTGGTATAAGATTGAAATAAATAAAAAATCATGATACAATAAATGTAAAATAAAGGAAAAAGTGACCCTTAGTTATAAAAGGGTTTTTTTTTATGTAAAAAAAACTATAAGAATATTATAAAAAATGTATATCAAAGCCATTCAAAATTTTTTGCCACTTCTAATAATTGATTATCAGTAAAAGTACAGAACGACTGTTTACAAGATAAAGAAATAATTATAATTTTAATAGCATATATATATAATTTTTTAAAAAAAATGTATATATATGTAAAAAAAACTATTAATCATATAAATAGTGACTTTTTTATAACAAACGGAAACTATAATAACCATAATTAAAATAATTATTTTAATTGAAATAATTATTTTAATTAAAAAATTATTGATACTCTAAACACATATCATACTTATATCACAACTAATTTTTATGAAATTGAAAACAATTAAAGTTAATTACTTTAAGTAATATAAATATATAAAATATCTTACTTTATTGTTTTTTAGGTTGTTTAATTCTACAAAAATAAAATTAAAATATTTAGTCTATAGAGCATTAATATCTTTGTGTAAAAATTAAATATATTTTTTATTTAATAAAAAGGATTTCAAGTGAAAATTAAATAAACTATAAAAACTTCACTTTTAAGATAGACTTCATAATAGATTAATTAGACTTTAAATAAATAGTTTTGATAAAGACTATGCAAAATAAAGTATGAAAAATCTGTTTGAAATAAAAAATATTGGAGGGGGATTTTTAATGAAACACAGATTGAGTAAACTAACATCTGTTTTGGCAACCTTAGCTTTAGTTGTTGGTGTAGGAGTACCATCATATGGACAAACTTTACCAGATAAAGTTAATAATGAAGTACTACAAAATACAGAGCGAAGATATGATATTAATGGAAGATATCAAGTAGATTTTCGTGCAAATATGGGAAATGGATATGTAACATTTTTCTCATTATTTGTCCCATGTGGTGGTAACTCATTAAATGTAAAATATGTATGGGGGACTGACCCAAAAGGAGGTTCTCAAGAAGGGTGGGTATTACAAGTTAATGGGGAAAAAGTTTCAACTATTTATGGAACAAGCTATGGATTTCCTAATGGCATACCATCTGCAGGGATAACAGGAAGTCAAATGACAGGAATTTATTCTTTTGTTACAAATCGAGACATGTCTGGAGTAAATTGGAGCTATACATCACCTAATACAGGTAATGGAAACGCTACAAGAACATCATATGCATCTACTGAGATTTCAAATGCAAAACTTTCTATTAAAGTAAATTATAAAAATAAAGAAACAGGAGCTATAGTTGGGTCATATACAACTCAAGTTCCAGCTAAGTATGGAAATAGCACTGTTACACCTGATACTACACAAATTCCTGCTGGATATAAATTAGATCCGGCAAGTCAATCTAAAGTAGTAAATCTTGTTCAAAATGGAGTTAATCCAAATGTAGTTGATTTTACAGTTATTCCTGATAATGCAGGAGTTCCAGAAGAAGATCGTGTTCTTATAGTTGGATTTAAAGATAAAGATGGAAATAATGTTGGAAGTACTTATATAGAAGAAATTCCAGATATACTAGGCTCACATGATGTAACACCAAACACATCAAAAGTTCCTAATGGTTATAAGCTTGATCCTTCTAATCAAACTCAGACTGTTAATTTACAACCAACAGGTCTTGACAAGAGTATTGTTTATTTTACAGTAAGTCCTGATATTCCACTTGTAAATCGTATAGTTACAGTTAACTTTAAAGATAAAGATAGTGGAGCAATAATTGGAGACCCATATACAGTTACACTACCAGCTGAATATGGAAATCATAGAGTGGAATCTGATTCTACAAAGGTACCAAATGGATATGTACTTAATCCAGATAATCAATTTGAAATGGTAAATCTTAGTACCAGTGGTCTTGTACCAGATAGAGTTTACTTTACAGTAAGTAAGATGCCTTCAGAAGCAGAACGTACTTTAACAATTGGTTTTAAAGATAAATATGGTAATATAGTTGGAGATACATACACAGAGGTTGTTAATGCTGTACTTGGAAGCCATACAATAACTCCAGATTCTACAAAGGTTCCTGCTGGATATAAATTAGACCCAGCAAGTCAGTCTCAGACAGTTACACTTAATTCTTCTGGAATTAATCCAAATACAATTTATTTTACTGTAGCCGAAAAAACTTATAGGGTAGCTTATGTATCAAACTTCCCTTCAGGAGTAGCTGTTTCTGGTTCAGTACCAAGTGATACAACAGAATATAAAAAAGGAGATACTGTGACTGTTTTAGGAAATACTAATGGGCTTGATGCCGATACTTATACATTTGTAGGTTGGAGTACAGTTAGAAATGACCCATCAACAATATTATCAGGAACAATCACTATGGGAGAAAGAAATATCATATTATATGCAGTGTGGCAAAAAAATTAATAATATAAGTTGTTTATTATTGTAATTTATAAGTTAGAATCTTCTTTAATATTTATATAAGAATAAGATTCTAATAGTTATAAGAAATTCTGATATAGATTTTATCAGTATTTCTTTATTTTACAAAATGAAAAAATAAAATTATTTTTTAAACAAATAAGGAGGGTTTTGATGAATCAAAAGTTAAAAAAATTAACTATATGTATACTTACATTTGCTATAATTCCTTTAAATTATTCAAATGTTTTTGCTGAGTATGATTTAAATAAGATATTTAATAAGCAGATTCAAGATAAAAACTTAAGGAGAGTTAATAATATTACAATAACTTATGATGGTAATGGGGCTACTGGAGGAACGATAAATGAAGCTATACTTAGTGGAGGAGCGTTTATTCCTGGACCAGTAATAACAGGTCCAAAAGTATATGACCTTGATGATTTTGATTCTTATTTAGCACTAAGTAGTAACCTTACAAGAGGAAACTATCATACTGATGCTTGGAGTGTCTCAAGGGACCATTTGGCAAGTGGTACTCAACCATATGCAGGTGGAGAAAATATAGTAGCAGTAGGTATAGACAGAGATATAACACTTTACGCCATTTGGATTCCAGACTTTTTACAAGTAAGATATAACGGAAATGGAAATACTTCAGGTAATGTTCCATCAGATTCAAATAAGTATCATCAGAATGATAATTTGCAAATTAAAGAAAATGAAGGTAACCTTAAAAAAACAAATTATAAACTTACAAAGTGGAATACAAAAGCTGATGGCACAGGAAAATCTTATAATTTAGGCTCAAGTTTTGAGGTATTATTAAAAAATTATGACAATTTTAACATAGACCTTTATGCACAATGGGAATATGATTTGCAACTGGATGGTAATGGAGGAACAGGTGCACTTCCAGATTTGCCAAAACCAGGAGAGGCTGACAAATTCCCAGGGTCAGGTGGACTTATCAATGGTGATGAAGAATTCATAGGGTGGAATACAGAAGAAGATGGAAGTGGTACATCTTTTAAAGAAGGAGACCCTATTCCGCCAGATATCTCAGGAGATACAATATATGCACAATGGGGATATAAATTAGATTATAACTTAAATGGAGGAGCAGGAAGTATATCAGAAGAAAAACATAAAAAAGGCGCTGAAGTAACTGTTACAAGCCAGATACCATCTAAAGTTGGATCAATATTTATGGGATGGAATACAAAAAATAATGGTGAAGGGACTTCATACAGAGATGGTGATAAATTTAACCTTACGAAAAATACAACTTTATTTGCACAATGGAAAGAGGAATGTAGAATAACATATGATAAAAATGGAAGTACAGGTACAGCTCCAATAGATAATAATGTATATGGAAAAGGAGATGAAGTTACTGTACTTGGTGATAATGGTTTAGTAGCACCCTCTGGTAGAGGAGGAAATTTTTATTGGAGTACAAAAGCAGATGATACAGGCAGTAGATATAAATCAGGAGAAAAGTTTAACATAAAGGATATAAATACAACCCTTTATGCATTTTGGACAGATAAATACAGAGTTAAATATGAAAATAATGGTGGACAAGGAGATGTACCTGAAGATGAACTGCATGATGGAAATGCAAATACAAGTGTAAAAGCGAATACAGGAAATCTTACAAAAGAAGGATACAAATTTATTGGATGGAATACAAAACCAGATGGTAGTGGAACTCCATATAAAGGTGATGGAAGTGAGATAATTAATGTTGATGATAATATAACACTTTATGCTCAATGGGAAAAGATATCTGATAATTCAGGTGGAGATGATAATTCAGGTGGAAATAGTGGAGGAAGTAGTGGTGGAAGTAGTGGAGGCTCATCTACTAATACAACTAGCCCATCAGAAGAAAATTTGACAGGTGATGATAGATATGAAACTGCTATAAAAATAAGTAAAAGAGGTTTTGAATCAGCTGAAAATGTGATACTAGTAAATAGTACATCAATACCAGATGCCCTATCAGCAACTCCATTTTCATCTACTAAAAATGCACCTATTTTATTAACTGAAAAAAATAAATTAAATACAAATACAGAAGCAGAGATAAAAAGATTAAAAGCAAAAAATATTTATATAATAGGTGGAGAAAATACATTAAGTTCCGATTTAGAAAAAGAATTAAAATTAAAAGGGTTTACTATTGTAAGAATAGGTGGAGTGGATAGATATTCAACTTCTCTAAAACTTGCTAAAGAAATAGATAAAATAGTAGATGTAGAAAAAGTATCTGTAGTCAATGGACACGATGGATTAGCAGATGCAATAAGTGTTGGTGGTATTTCAGCACAAAATAAAACTCCAATAATTCTTACAAATGTAAAAAATGAGATGATATCTATTAAAAAATTTATAGATGAAGAAGAAATATCAAAATCTTATATTATAGGAGGAGAAACTTCTTTGCCAAAATCTATAGAAAAACAATTTCCAAATCCAAAGAGAATAGGTGGAGAAGATAGAAATAAAACAAATTCAAAAGTAATAGAAGAGTTTTATAAGGATAAAGAACTAAGAAATCTTTATGTAACAAAAAATGGGATGTTAAGAGAAAATGATTTAATAGATGCTTTAACAGTAGGTGTTTTAGCAGGTAAAAATAAATCGCCAGTAATGATTGTAGCAAAATCACTTGATGAGTCTCAAAAAACTTTAGTTAAAAGTAAGAAATTTGATAAGATAACTAAGGTAGGAGGAAATGGAAATGAAGATGCATTTAATGAGATAAAAAAATTAGTAAAATAGTATAATCTAAATAAGAATATTTTGTTGATTAAACTACACCAATAGTAATAAATTATAACCCTACTTTTATTTTTATTATAAGTAGGGTTATAATCTTACTATATTACTTATATTGTAGGGGGAAAAGATGAGAGAAGAACTAAACTCTTTAGATTTAAATCAGGTAGAAATTTTCTTTGAACTTTTATCTCAAAATACAGAAGATTATATTTTTTTTTGGGATATAAATAAGAATAATTTTAAAATATCCTCAACCGTTTTTGATGAATTTAATCTAAGTAAAGATATAGAATATGATTTAGTCGATTGTTGGAGCAAAATTATTTATCCAGATGATGTTCAAGTGTGGAAAGACGATATACAAGTCTTGCTAAATGGAGAAAAGGATGAACACAATTTAGAGTATAGATTAATAAACAAGTATGAAGAGATAGTATGGGTTTCTTGTAGAGGTAAAGCTTATGTATCAGATGATAAAAAAACTATAATTATGGTTGGTAGGATAAAGAATATAGGCGAAAAGAATAAATTTGATTCTATCACAGGGACATGGAATAGAGAACAATTTGAATACAGAATGAATTGTATTACAAAAGAGAAAATCTATACAAGTGGAGCTATGTTTATCATGGATATTGATAATTTTAAAAATATAAATGAGAAATATGGACACTCTTATGGTGACAAGGTTTTGCGTGCAATTGCTACAGAAGTTTTAGAATATTTACCTAAGGATGTTAGATTGTACAGATTAGATGGAGACGAATTTGCATTTTTTTACCCTATGTGCAATAAAGAAACTATAGAAAATTTATATGAAAAAATACAATTGTATACAAATACTCAGCATGAAATCGAATCAAATAAATATTATTGTACAATAACTGCGGGGGTTGCTATGTATCCAGAAGATGGAGATAATTATTTGGACTTATTTAAACATGCTGATATTGCGTTAGATATCGCAAAAATTGGTGGTAAAAATAGAATGAAGTTTTTTTCAAAAGAACTCTATGAAAATAAGTTAAAAGTAATTTCAATGCAACAGAAGTTGAGAGAGTGTGTTGAAAATGATTTTAATGACCTTGAATTATTTTTCCAGCCACAGGTAGATGCATTTAACAAAAATGTCATAGGAGCAGAGGCACTTTTGAGATGGCATTCAAATACTTATGGAGAAGTATCTCCTGTTGAATTTATACCAATACTAGAACAAAGTAATCTAATTATACCAGTAGGAAAGTGGATTATAAAAAAGGCTGTAAAACAGTGTAAAGAATGGCATAAAGTAAATCAAGATTTCAAGATATCTGTAAATGTATCATATATTCAACTAAAGGAAGATTTTTTTAGAGATTTTATAATAGAATGTTTGATAGAATATCAATTAAAACCTGAATTTTTAATTTTAGAATTAACAGAGAATTGTTGGGTACCAGATATAAATTTATTGAATGATAAGTTTATTAGTTTAAAAAGTATTGGAGTACATATTGCAATTGATGATTTTGGTACTGGATATTCATCTTTAAATTATCTTAAAGAGTTATCTGTTAATATAATAAAGATTGAAAGAAGTTTTGTTAAGAATATTAAATATAATAGTTATGAACATACCTTCCTAGAATATATTATTAAATTAGCTCATATTATCAACTTAAAAGTTTGTGTTGAAGGTATTGAGTCCTATGAAGAATACAATATAGTGAAGAGTTTAGGTGTAGATATTATTCAAGGTTTTTTATTTGGTAGACCTGTAAGTGCATCTGAGTTTTATAGACTTCAATTATCAAATTGATGAGTGTAGATAAAGTATACTAAAAATAAGGTAAAATATAAGGTTTTTTAAATCTTATATTTTACCTTATTTTATTGTGATAACTATTAATCTCAAGTAGTATTAGCTATTATACACTTTTGCTCCAAACTTAGAGATTATTTCACTAGCTTTTTTAATATCTTCTTTGGTAGCATCAGGAACATCTTTTAATTCATAATCAATACCTAGATTTTCCCATTTGTGTATTCCCATAGAATGATATGGCAGTAATTCGAATCTCTCTACATTTTTTAATGTAGCAACGAATTTACCTAATTTTTCTAAGTTGTCTATATCATCAGTAATTCCAGGAACTAAAACATGTCTTATCCATACTGGAATATTTCTTGATTCTAAGTGTTTAGCAAGTTTTAAAGCTTTATCCATACCCACACCAGTCAAATCAATAGATTTTTCTTCAACCATATGTTTTAAATCAAGCAAAACTAAGTCAGTATTATCTAAAACTGAGTCTATAGTTTCTATATCTACAAATCCAGATGTATCTAGACAAGTGTGTATGTTATTTTCTTTAGCTTTTTTAAATAGCTCACTTAAAAACTCTGGTTGAAGAGTAGACTCGCCACCAGAAGCAGTAATACCTCCACCAGAAAACTTCATAAAAGAAGTATACTTAAGAGCATCAGTTATTATTTCATCAACTGTATATTCTTTTCCAGATTTGGTATCCCATGTATCTCTATTATGACAGTATTTGCATCTAAGAGGACATCCTTGAAAGAATAGTATGTATCTTATTCCTGGACCATCTACAGTACCAAATGTTTCTATAGAGTGTACTTTTCCCTTAATCATAGAGTTCACCTCACAATATATTTTGATAACTTTATTAATAGTTATAATATTTCTCTAAAAAAGGCCATCTTATACCAGAAATAATTCAAGTATAAGATAGCCATTTATTTTTATTTTCTACACAGTAGTAATCTTAGCTAAAGTATAAAAATTTAAAGACTAAGCCATTTTACCGTGGAATGTTCTGTTTATAACATCTAATTGTTGTTCTTTAGTTAATTTTATGAAGTTAACTGCATATCCAGAAACTCTTATAGTTAATTGTGGATATTCTTCTGGATGTTCCATAGCATCTTCTAAAGTAGCTCTATCAAATACATTAACATTTAAGTGATGAGCATTTTGAGCGAAGTAACCATCCATCATTGCAGAAAGATTATTTATTCTTTCATCCATATCTTTTCCTAAAGCACCAGGTACTATAGAGAAAGTATTAGATATACCATCTTGAGCATGCTCATATGGTAATTTAGCAACTGAAGATAATGAAGCTAAAGCACCATTAGTATCTCTACCATGCATTGGGTTTGCACCAGGAGCAAATGGAGCACCAGCTCTTCTACCATCTGGTGTATTACCAGTTTTCTTACCATAAACAACATTTGAAGTTATTGTAAGTATAGATTGAGTAGGATAAGAATTTCTATAAGTTTTATTTTTTCTTATCTTATTCATGAAGCTTTCAACTAGCTCTACAGCTATACTATCAACTCTATCATCGTTGTTTCCGTATTTTGGATAATCTCCTTCTATTTCGAAATCAACAGCTATTCCTTGTTCATTTCTGATAGTCTTAACTTTAGCATGTTTTATAGCAGATAATGAATCCGCACAAACTGATAATCCAGCCATACCACAAGCCATAGTTCTAAATATATCTCTATCATGTAATGCCATCTCTAATGCTTCATAAGAGTATTTATCATGCATATAATGTATTACATTTAAAGTATTTACATATAAGTTTGCTAACCAATCAGTAAATGGTTCAAATTTACTCATAACTTCATCAAAGTCTAAATACTCAGAAGTTATAGGCTCAAATCTTGGTCCAACTTGAGCACCAGATTTTTCATCAATACCACCATTTATAGCATATAATAAAGTTTTTGCTAAGTTAACTCTAGCTCCGAAGAACTGCATTTGTTTACCTATTTTCATTGCAGATACACAACAAGCTATACCGTAATCGTCTCCCCAGTATGGTCTCATTAAATCATCATTTTCATATTGAACTGAACTTGTATCTATAGATACCTTAGAACAGAAATCTTTGAATCCTTGAGGTAATCTAGTTGACCATAAAACTGTTAAGTTTGGTTCTGGTGATGGTCCTAATGTATATAGAGTATTTAACATTCTAAATGAGTTTTTAGTAACTAATGTTCTACCATCTACTCCCATACCTCCTATACACTCAGTTACCCAAGTTGGGTCTCCAGAGAATAAATTGTTGTAATCAGGAGTTCTTAAGAATTTAACCATTCTTAATTTCATAACAAAATGGTCCATATATTCTTGTAATTCTTCTTCTGTCACTGTTCCAGCCTTTAAATCTCTTTCAAAGTATATATCTAGGAAAGTAGATGTTCTACCTAAAGACATTGCAGCACCATTTTGGTCTTTAACAGCAGCTAAATAACCAAAGTATAACCATTGTACAGCTTCTTTTGAGTTAGTTGCTGGTTTTGATATATCAAAGCCATAAGATTCAGCCATCTTTTTAAGCTCATTTAAAGCTGATATTTGTTCAGTTATTTCTTCTCTTAGTCTTATAACTTCTTCATCCATGCAAGAAACTTCTAACGATTTCTTTTGTTCAATTTTATCTTCTATTAAGGCATCAACACCATATAAAGCAACTCTTCTATAGTCACCTATTATTCTACCTCTACCATAAGCATCTGGAAGACCTGTTATTATACCAGATTTTCTAGCAGCTCTCATTTCTGGAGTATATGCATCAAAGACTCCTTGGTTATGTGTTTTTCTATATTTAGTAAATATTTCTTTTATTTCAGGGTCTAATTCATATCCAAAAGCATCACATGAATTTTCAACCATTTTTATACCACCATATGGCATAACCGCTCTTTTTAAAGGGGCATCCGTTTGTAATCCAACTATTGTTTCTAATACTTTATCTAAATATCCTGGAGCATATGCAGCTATTCCAGAAATAGTTTTTGTATCTACATCTAAAGTACCACCATTTTCTCTTTCTTTTTTAAATAAGACCATTGCTTTGTCCCATAGTTTTTTAGTGTTTTCAGTAGCACCAGCTAAGAAAGAGTCATTTCCTTCATATGGAGAATAGTTTAATTGTATAAACTCTCTGACATTTACTTCTTTAGTCCATCTTCCTGTTTTAAATCCTTGCCATGCATTCATTAAGTATTTCCTCCTTAGATTTAAATGATAAATAATGTTGTTAAAATTAATTTTTATATACTTAATTTGTTTTATATATTTTTTTAAAAATATATTTTCTAATATAATAATAACATATTATGCGTATTCTGTATACAAGAAAAATAAAAAAATGTCGTTTTAAAGTATAAAACAAATTATATGTTAGTAATGTGATGAAATTATACCCATATATTAATAAAATGAAACAAATAAATATCTAAAATAATAAGGTAATATTTGAAAAAATTATAAATTAGAAATAAATAAATCTCAGTACAAAAAAGAAAAAGCATACATCTTGATAACTTGAATATTTATTTAATAGGGGGAGGTGATATATTGTTTATCACAGTGATATTATTTTTAGTAGGTTTCCTATTAATTACTAAAGGCGCAGATATCTTTATAAATTGTACTGTAGAGATAGGTAGAAAAACGAATATTTCAGAAATTATACTTGGAGCAACTATTGTTAGTTTTGCAACAACATTGCCTGAATTTACAGTGTCATTACTTGCTTCTATTGATGGTCACACTACAATGAGTTTAGGAAATGCAATTGGTTCTATAATATGTAATACAGGGTTAGCATTAGGTTTAGTTGTTTTTCTAAGTCCATTTAATGTAGATAAAAAAATGTTTTTTTCTAAGTCTTTACTACTAATAGTATCTGTTATAGTTTTAATTTTATTGGGGTTAGATGGAGTTATAACAAGAGGAGATTCATTATTACTTATAATAATATTGATTTTTTATATGGTTAATAACTATAAGAGTGTTGTAGGAAAATCGAATACTAAAAATAGAGGTATTCAAAAAGATACTATTAAAGAAATACCTATAAAGAAGAGTAAACAGTACAGAGGTTTTTCTATAGCAGAAATTATAAAAATACTAATACTTTTTACTACAGGCTTAATAATGATGATAATAGGTTCTCAAATTCTTATAGAGAGTGGTGTAAGAATAGCTAGTTTTCTTAATATACCTCAAGGTATAGTGAGTTTGACTATAATAGCACTTGGAACTTCTTTACCAGAGATAGTGTCTTCAATTACTGCCATAAGAAAAAATCATCATGAAATATCTGTAGGAAATATTCTAGGTGCAAATATATTGAATATAGTATCAGTAATAGCTGTATCAGCAATACCAAATGACATACCAATATTATCTCAAAATAGAAAACTTGATATACCATTCATGATATTATTATTGTTATTAGTAATAGTACCAACTCTTAAATCAAATAGACTTAGTAGACTACAAGGTGTATTAATGTTATTTACATATTTTATATATATATCAATTTTGTATTTTATGTATATTATTTAATCATACTGTTAAAAATATTAATTGCAGAATATCCTAAAAAAGTATATAATGGATAGGTTAAGATTAATTGATAACGGAGAGGAATAATATATGAATATAACAAAGTTTGAAGATTTACCAATAAGTGAGGGAATAAAAAAAGCTATAGCTGAAATGGGGTTTGAAGAGCCATCTCCTATACAAGCACAGTCTATACCTGCAATTTTGTCAGGTAAAGACGTTATAGGACAAGCACAAACTGGTACGGGGAAAACAGCAGCTTTTAGTATACCTATACTAGAAACAATAGACCCAAATAATAGAAGTTTACAAGCTGTAGTACTTTGCCCAACAAGAGAGCTTGCAATACAAGTATCTACAGAAATAAGAAAACTAGCTAAATACTCGCACGGAATAAAGACATTACCTATATATGGTGGTCAACCAATAGATAGACAAATAAAATCTCTAAAGAGTGGTGTGCAAGTTGTAATAGGTACACCTGGACGTACAATAGACCATATTAATCGTAAAACATTAAAGATGGATAATGTAAAAATGATTATACTAGATGAAGCAGATGAAATGCTAGATATGGGATTTAGAGAAGACATAGAAATGATTTTAAGTAAGATTCCTGAAGAAAGACAAACAACTTTCTTTTCAGCAACTATGCCAAGAGGAATTTTAGATTTAACTAAGAGATATCAAAAAGACCCAGAACATATAAAAGTTGTTAGAAAAGAACTTACAGTTTCAAATACAAAACAATATTATATAGAAACTAGATCATCAAATAAATTGGAAGTATTATGTAGATTAGTTGATGTGTATGACCCTAAATTATCTGTTGTTTTCTGTAATACTAAAAGAAAAGCAGATGAGTTAGTAGGAGATTTACAAGCAAGAGGATATTTTGCAGATGCATTACATGGTGACTTAAAACAAACACAAAGAGATATAGTAATGGATAAGTTTAGAAATGGTACAATAGATATACTTGTTGCTACTGATGTTGCGGCTAGAGGTATAGATGTTGATGATGTTGAATGTGTATTTAACTATGATTTACCACAAGATGAAGAGTACTATGTTCATAGAATTGGTAGAACTGGTCGTGCTGGTAGAGAAGGTATGTCATTTACTTTTGTATTTGGAAAAGAAATGAGAAAGATGAAAGATATAGAAAGATATACTAAATCTAAATTAATCAAGCATAATATACCAACAATAACTGATGTTGAAGAGAAAAAAGTAGGCTCTTTCTTTGCACAAGTTAAGCAAACTATAGAAGAAGGTCATTTAACTAAACAATTACAATGGTTAGAAAGTTTCTGTAATGATGAAGATTATGCAATGGTTGATATTGCTGCTGCACTTGTTAAGTTATCTCTAGGGGAAGAAATGAAAGAAGAAATAATAGAAGAAAAACCTAGAAGAGAACGTGGAGATAGAAAAGGTGCTACTGGAGCTAAAGATGGTATGATTAGATTGTTTATCAATATTGGTAGAAATCAAAGAATACAAGCTAAAGATATCGTTGGTGCTATAGCTGGAGAAGTTGGAATACCAGGTAAAATGGTAGGAACTATAGATATATATGATAAGTATACTTTTGTTGAAATACCTAAAAAAGATGCAAAAACAGTAATTGAAAAAATGAAAGATATTAAGATAAAAGGTAACAAAATTAATATAGAAAAAGCCAATAAAAAGAAAAAATAATATATAGTATATAAAAATATAATCGAAAGATATATAAAATAGTATATTGAATATTTAAAAAGCCTAATGTGTTTTCAAAACAGATGATAAATAATCTGTAAGAGTCAACAACATAAGGCTTTTATTGTTTTATATAATAGTATTATTAAAGACATTTTAAATTTTGTTTGTGCTTTATTTACATAAGTATAAAAAATATATTAGAAAATAAATAATCAAATAAAAATTAATATATGATTTTCATTTGATAATGGAAGTAAGAGATTGATTTATCACTTTATGATAGGCACATGTATAGAGAAAAACACCACTTACTAGAATATTTCATCGCCACTCTTAAAGCCAAAGGCTGGATGAAAATCAAATTTAACTGCACCCACAGCAACCTTAGGTCCAACAGCCTTTTTAATTCTATAAATACCCTCATTGCCGAAACCAGCACATAGCTCAATAGCTGTATATCCTTTTTCCTCATTTTCTTGTAATTCTAATGATAGCATAGTACTTTCTCAATTTAATTTGCTTAAAAGTAATTTTATATGAATATCATATTTATAAGGTATTTTTAAATTTATTTTGATAAAATATACTTATGTCTTAAACAGAGTATTTTAAGTATATGAAATTTAATGAAAATATAGTGAATATGTAACTTTTATAAGGAGATAAAGATATTTTATGGATACAATAAAGAAATTAAGTCATGGATGTACACTAGATTGCCATGATTGTTGTAAATTTAATGTTTATACTAAAGGAAATAATGTGATAAAAATTGAAGGAGATAGAAATCATCCTTATACAAAAGGATTTATATGTAAAAAGGGGTTTGCTCATTTAGATAGATTAAATCATAAAGATAGGATAGAGACTCCAATGTTAAAGGTAGATGGTCTATGGAAAAAGATTTCTTTTGCTGAAGCATTAGAGATAATGGCAGATAAACTCCTATTTTATAAAGAACATTATACATCAAAGTCTATTATGCACTATGACCAATATGGAAGTGGGTCTATATTAAAATATATAGGAGATGTATTTTTTAATTTTTATGGAGGAGTTAGTAGGCATAAGGGTGGGCCCTGTTGGAGTGCAGGAATGCATGCCCAAAAGTATGACTTTGGAGTAGCTAAGGGACATGCTATAGAAGATATGCTAAACAGCAAGAGTATATTTATATGGGGAAAAAATCCAGCATATACTACCATTCATACTATGCAAATAATTAAAAAAGCCAAAGAAAAAGGGATAAAAATAGTAGTCATTGACCCTATATATACAAAGACTGCTCAAATGGCAGATAAGTACATACAAGTAAACCCTGGAACAGATGGAGCATTAGCTATAGCTATGGCAAAAATTATAATAGAAGATAACCTGCAGGACGAAGAATATATAAATTCGTATGTTGTTGGTTTTGAGGAATATAAAAAATATTTGGATTCATTAGATTTAAACTTTTTATGTGATGAATGTGGTGTTAAAGAAAAGGATATAAGAGCATTAGTTGATTTATATGCTAATAAATATTCAAGTATAAATGTAGGTTATGGTCTTCAAAAGTATAAAAATGGAGGAAATACAATAAGAGCGATAGATGCATTAGGAGCTATAACAGGTCAAATAGGATTTAGTGGTGGTGGAGTGAATTATGCTAATAAGGTTTATCCAAATGTGATAGATGCTGACCCTTATAATAGCCAATCATATGGCGAAGATAGGGAGTTTTATGTAAGTAATATTAGCAAGTTTATAGAAGAGTCCTTAAAAGACAATATATCAGATGAAGTTAATAATACATTAGAGAAAGCAAATAATACATTGAACAAGTTTGATAAGATGTCAAGTAAATCACTAAAAGGAAATATTCCTATAAAGATGGCAGTAATAACTAAAAGTAATATGTTAAATCAATTGCCAGATTTAGTAGAGTTAGAAAGAGTTTTTTCAAAGATTGAATTTAAAGTATGCTTTGATATGTTTATGACTGACACAGCTACTTTATGTGACTTATTTATACCTTGTACAAATACGCTTGAAAGTGAAGATATAATTTATAGTTCAATGACCAATCCATATATAACATACAATGAAAGAGCAGTAACACCAAAGCATGAATTGATGGATGAGTATTATTTTTTTATGGAGTTAGCTAAAAAGATGAAACTAGAAGGTTATCCTTTTGTAACAAAAAAAGAATACTTAGAAAAAGTAATTGAGCCGCTTAAACGTTTTGAGAAAAGTCTAGATATAGAGAAACTTAAAAATAGTTATTTTACTATACATAATCCTATTGCTTGGGAAGATAAGAAGTTCGAAACTCCATCTGGAAAATACGAACTTTATTCAGAAAGGATAAGAGATTTAGGAATTAGTCCAATTCCAGTGTATATAAGTAATAAAACTAGAAACTTTGAAGATGAAAATAGGAAAAATATTTTTAGACTGCTAACTAATCACCATGCAGATACTTTGTTTAGTCAACACTTTATGGATAAGACATCTATAGCTCAAGCGTATATAAATCAAATTATGGCTAGAAAAATAGGTGTTAACAATAAGGATATTGTAACTTTAAAGTCAAAAAAAACAAAAATAGATGTACAGATAAATATAGATAGTGGAGTAAGTGATTATATAGTAAAAATGTATGTTGGATGGTGGAAGAAACATGGCAATCCTAATAGTTTAACAGATACTGGTATATCTGATATTGGTGGTCAAGTAACATATAATGAAACGATGGTAGAAATAATACGACAAAACTAGTTAAATTTCATTGAAGGAATAGAAATGCGATTATAGAATTGATTAAAAGTTACTATTTTTACAAAACTATTGAAGGAGGGATTTTGATGGTAAAATATTCCTTAGAACATAAGAATCTATACATAGAATTTATGTGCTCAGAACTAGACCACCATGTAGCTAATGAAATAAGGGAAGAAATAGATAACTTATTAAGTGTTAATCAAGTAAAAAATGTTGTATTTGATTTTGGAAATATTAATTTTATGGATTCTTCAGGTATAGGTGTCATCATAGGTAGATATAAAAAAATTTCTAATGAAGGGGGACGAGTTTCAGTAATTAATATAAGTTCACGAGTTAAGAAAATTTTTGATTTATCTGGGTTAAATAAAATTATTGGCATTTATGATACGTATGAAGAAGCTCTAAGTTCTTTGTAGGGAGGAGTATGTGATGAATAATATTATGGAAGTTAAATTTTCGGCACTATCAGAAAATGAAAGTTTAGCAAGAGTTATAGTAGCATCATTTGCAGCAAAATTAGACCCAACAGTAGATGAATTAGTTGATATAAAGACTGCTGTCTCTGAGGCTGTTACAAATGCTATAATACATGGATATGAAGAAGACAGTTCTAAGTTTGTTTTTTTGAAATGTGAGATAGAGGGAAATACTATAAAAATCGTAGTTGAAGATGAAGGGTATGGAATAGAAAATGTGGAGAAGGCAATGGAACCACTTTATACATCAAAACCAGAACTTGATAGATCAGGAATGGGATTCACAGTTATGAAAAGCTTTATGGACGATGTAGAGGTAAGTTCTAGAAAAGATAATGGCACTAGAATTGAAATGACTAAAAAAATAAATTTGCCTAAATAAAGTCCAAAAGTGAGGTTTTATTATGGAAGTAACTGTTGCCAGAGAAGAAAAAAAACCTCTTCTTAGTCATGAAGAGACTCTAGAACTTATTGATAAAGTTCAAAATGGAGATGAAGAGGCAAAAGAAATATTAATATCAAGTAATTTAGGTCTAGTTAGGAGCGTTGTATCTAGATTTTTAAATATAGGGTATGATAGAGAAGATTTATTTCAATTAGGTTCTATAGGTTTAATAAAATCAATATATAAATTTGACCCTAAATTTAATGTTAAATTCTCTACTTATGCAGTACCAATGATTCTAGGTGAAATAAAGAGATACTTAAGAGATGATGGTATGATAAAAGTATCAAGGTCATTGAAGCAAATAGCTGTAAAGGCCAAGATGGAAAGTGAAGCTTTAACTAAAAAGCTAGGCAGAGAACCAAGTATAGAAGAAATAGCTCAAGCATTAGATGTAGAAAAAGAAGATTTAGTAATGGCTATGGAAGCTAATTTTAATGTAGAGTATTTGCAAGGTGTTATTCATGAAGAAGAAGGTTCTCCAATATGCCTTATTGATAAGATAAGCATGAAAGGAGAAAGTGAGGAAGAAAAAGTTGTAGATAATATATTATTAAAGGATATACTTGGAAGACTGGATAAGAGAGAACGTCAAATAATAGTTCTCAGATATTTTGAAGATATGACTCAAAGTGAAATAGGAGAAATGCTCAATATATCACAGGTTCAAGTATCAAGAATAGAGAAAAAAGTATTATCTAAGTTAAAAGAATATATATCATGATAATACTTATGATATATTAAACTTTTTAGAATTTTTATATTAAGTTTTTAAGTTACTATTAAAAAATTATAAGTTCAAATAAAAAATATTAAAAAACAAGGTGTCTTTATGATAGAAAATAAATTATTTTCTTTATTAGGCATCTTTTTTATTTTTTGACAAAACTTTGAGTGTCTAAAATAAATAATAGGTTTATTTTTTTTAAATTAACAAATAATACTTTAGAGAGGTGTTTAGTATGGATAAAAATTATAAAAAATATGTAGACCAAATAAGCCCAAAACCTACATATTTAAAAAACTATACACTTGCATTTATTGTAGGTGGAATTATTTGTATGATAGGGCAAGCCATAAGTGATTTATACATGAAAGTTGGAGGTCTTGATAAATTAGGTGCTAGTTCCGCTACATCAATAACACTGATATTTATAGGGGCATTTCTAACTGGATTAGGAGTTTATGACCTAATCGGAAAAAGAGCAGGAGCTGGTTCTATAATACCAATAACAGGTTTTGCTAACTCAATAGTATCTCCTGCTATGGAGTATAAAAGAGAAGGATATGTATTAGGTGTAGGTGCAAACTTATTTAAAATTGCAGGGCCAGTTTTAGTTTATGGTATAGGTTCTTCTATTTTATGTGGAATTATTTATTATATTTTTAAGATGTTTTAGAGGATTTTTATTTAATTTAAATTTTATTAATTATGAAGAAGATATGAAATCTGAAAAATAGTTATGGAAGTAGTTAGTTAGGAAATAATCATGCAGATTTTAATTAATATTTTTAATTAATATTAAAAAATTAAATATTAAAATGCAAAATTAAAAAGGTGTGAAAATATGAAAAATAAAAGAATTGGAAAAAGAACAGTCAAGCTAGAGAATAAACCAACAATAATATCAGCTGGTACTATAGTAGGTTCTAAAGAAGGTGAAGGACCATTAAAAGATTATTTTGATATGATTATGACTGATGATTTATATGGTGAAAAAACTTGGGAATTGGCTGAAAGTAAAATGGTAGAGACTGCATCTCAGAAAGCCATACAGAAGGCAGGAAAAAAACTGTCAGATGTAAATTATATGCTAGGCGGGGATTTAATCAATCAAATAGTACCAGCATCTTTTGCTGCAAGAGAATTAGCAATTCCATTTTTGGGTATATATGGCGCTTGTTCTACAATGGCAGAAGGACTTTGCATAGGTTCTATGCTTGTAGATGGTGGTTTTGCAGATTTAGTGCTATCAGGAACATCAAGCCATTATTGTACAGCAGAAAGACAATTTAGATTTCCACTAGAATTAGGAAATCAAAAGCCAATGACAGCTCAATGGACAGTTACAGGAGCAGGAAGTGTTTTATTAGCTCCTAATGGAGAAGGTCCTAAAGTAAAATATGTTACAGTTGGAAAAGTAATAGATAAAGGTATTGATGATGGTAATAATATGGGACCAGCCATGGCTCCAGCAGCAATAGATACTATATATTCTTATTTTGAAGATACTAATGATGACCCAAATAGCTTTGACATAATTGCTACTGGCGATTTAGGTACACTTGGCAAACAAATAGCAGAAGACTTTTTGAAAGAGAAGGGTGTAGATATTTCAAAGTGTTATACTGATTGTGGTATAGAAATGTTTAACCTTAAAGAGCAAGATGTTCACTGTGGTGGGAGTGGATGTGGATGTTCAGCTACAGTATTTGCAGGATATATATATGAAAAATTAAGAAAAAAAGAATTTAACAAAGTAATGCTTGTATCAACAGGAGCACTATTATCACCAACAAGTACACTACAAAAGCAAACAATACCTTGTGTTGCACATGCAGTAGTAATAGTAAATGAGTAGGAAGTGATATATATGTTAATGGAATACGTAAGAGTATTTATTGTAGGTGGAATTATATGTTTAATAGCTCAAGTAATGATGGACTACTTTAAAATGCAAACTCCATATGTTATGGTGACATATGTAACAACTGGTGTAGTTTTAACTTTTCTAGGACTTTATGAACCATTAGTTAAGTTTGCAGCAGCAGGTGCAACAGTTCCTATAATAGGATTTGGATATTCACTTGCCAAAGGAGTAATAAAATCAATACAAAGTGATGGATTTTTAGGTATTTTCCTAGGTGGAACAACTGCTACAGCTGGTGGGATAGCCGCAGCTATATTTTTTGGATATATTATGTCGGTAGTATTTACACCAAAAGCAAAACCATAAAACCACTTAAATATATGATAATTTTTTGTATAAAGTAGGTAGATATCTTTTTAGATTCTACCTATTTTTTTATACTTACAAGCGTTTACATAATCAAGTTGACAATTATTTACAACATGGTGTAGTATTATATTAGCAAAAATAAAATGAAGTGAAGTAGGGGATAAAGATGGTAACTATTAAAGATATTGCAAGGAACCTAGGCATTAGCTATTCAACTGTTTCTAGGTGCTTAAACAATAATCCTAATGTATCTGAAAAAACAAAAAAGAAGGTAGTGGAAGAGGCTAACAGGCTAGGGTTTCATTTTAATGTAAATGCGAGAAATCTAGCAAAAAAAGAAACAAATAGAATAGGGGTAATCTTTTCAAATAATTTTAATCATCAAGACACTAGAAAATTTTTTAGTGATATAATGGACAGTTCTATAAATTCTATTGAGACTAATAAGTACGACTTTATAATACAGCCCAATAACAACATTAGTGGTGATAGTAATGTCTATAAAATGGTTAATGGGCAAATGGTTGATGGATTAGTAATAGTGTCTCAATCAATAAAAAAAGAAGAGTATGAGTTTTTAAAAGACAATAATTTTCCACACGTATTCATATATTTTAAGCCATCTTTTGTAGGAGAGGTAGATAACTTCTTTTGGGACGATAACGTATATGGAGGCTATATAGCTACTAAACATTTAATCGACCATGGTCATAAAAATATAATAACAATAACTTCAGAAGATAAGAGTTCAAAAATGCATGAAGATAGAACAAAAGGGTATTTAAATGCTATGGAAGAAGCTAATTTAGAGACGGATGTAATTGAATCTAAAATGGATTTTGAATCTCAAGTTGAACTATTAAGAAATCATATTGATAAAATAAAAAAGGCTTCAGCTATATTTGTGCAACAAGATGTACCAGCTATTTCTATAATACAAGAATTAAAAACTACTTATGGTATAAATGTACCAGAAGACTTATCTGTAATAGGATATAATAATATTGAATTAATATCTTACTTTAGGTCACACTTATCGACAATAGATGACCCAAGAGAGCAAGTTATAAAAAATGGAGTAGATAGTTTAGTAAATACAATAAATAAAAAGAGCACAGAACATATCCCAAGAAAACTTTATCCAAGACTAATTATAAGAAACAGCGTTAATAGAATAAAAGACTAAAAGTAATCCAGTTGATTATAGAATTTAATATCAATAAAAACTTGAATAAATAAAAATACTGGAATGAAAGTTCATTCCAGTATAAAATCTAACTTTTGAGTCTCGGTACAACATTGAGATTTATTATTTTTTAAGTAGTTTCATTAAGATAGTTTTTTATAAAATCAATAAACATTCTTGTTGACTTGTTTAAAAATTTATTATCTGTCCAATATAGCTCAATAAATTGCTCACATCTTATATCATTAATAGGTAATAGTTTAATAGAAGATTCATAATCTATACACCATGATTTTTCAGGAATAAATCCAACTCCATGACCTTCTTTTATCAAATTATAAACGGTTGAAGGAGAATCACATTCAAAACCTACATTAGGTTCAAAGTCAGCATAGTTACAAAATCTATCTGTAATTTTTCTGAAATTTGTACCTTCATCTAAACATATAAAATTCTCATCTTGTACATCTTTAAAATACACACTATTAAGCTCTGATAGTGGATTGCTGTAAGGTACACCTATAAATATTTCTTCACTAGTTAATACTTCATAATTTGATGACTTAAATTCAAAGCAATATGAAGTAATACATATATCAAAATCGTAGTCAAATGTTGATTTTGGAATATGTTGCATTAATTTGAATGAAATATTTGGATGTAATTTTTTAAATTCACTAAGTACATCTAAAATTAACCCTGATGCAGTAAGTACGATTAATTTGATTTGGTCAAATTCACTACAAGCTAAATCTTTTATTTCTTTAGTTGATGTATCTAATAAATTAAGTATAGAATCAACTCTTTTAAGAAAAATATTTCCACAATAGTTTAATTTAATAGACTTTCCTTTCCTGTCAAATAATTTTACACCTAAATCCATTTCAAGTAGAGCTATACTTTTGCTAAGTGCTGACTGTGTTACATGTAATTGCTTAGCAGCATTAGTCATATTTTCAGTACAAGCTACAACTTGAAAATATTTTAATTGTAATAAATCCATGATGCTTAATCCTCCTTTTGCTTTATGACTAAAAGCATATAAAAATAATGAAACATTTATATTATACATTATCGATGAGAGAATATATAATTAAATCACTAATACTTATATTGTAAGAAAATTATAAAAATTGCAAGGAGGTATAAAAATGAAAGGAATTAAAAATGCTCTGATAGCAGCCTGTATAATTACAGTATTGGCTGAATTAATTGGGCCTATTTCATTTAAAGTTATGGGTATTAATATAACTTTACTTAGTATACTATGGGCTATCTTTATAGGTATGGCTGTTTCCCCTCATTTGTTAGGAAGGGTTATACCAGCTTTAAAAAAGTTTATAGGAGATAATGAAATAAATGTATCTCCATATCTTTTATCTTTAACTCTATATCCATTAGGAATAATGTTTGGAATTAATGCAGGTCCTAAAGTTGGTATATTACTTCAAGCAGGACCAGCACTTTTATTACAAGAGTTTGGTCATATGGGTACAATGTTGATAGCATTACCTGTTGGAGTAGCACTAGGTCTTGGAAGAAGTGCATTAGGAGGGACTTTTTCATTATGTCGTGACACAGCACTAGGAATTATTGGGGATAAGTATGGATTAAATTCACCAGAAGGTATAGGAACATTGGGAACTTATATAAGTGGTAGTATCTTTGGAACATTATTATTTTCATTTTTGGCACCATTGGGTGTTCTTATAGGCTTTCATCCATATGCTTTAGCAATGGCATCAGGAATGGGAAGTGGTTCTATGATGGGGGCTGCAACAGCATCATTGATGAATACTGTCCCAAATATGTCTGAACAGATTTTAGCTTATTCAGCTACCAGTGGATTGATTACAGCTGTTACTGGAATATACATAGAATTATTTTTATCATTACCAGTTGCTAATTATTATTATAGTAAAGTGGCTCCGATTATTGAGAAGTTTAGAAGTAGAAAAAAAACAAAAACAAGAGATGTCTTATAATGGAGGATGTATAGATGGAAAAGACTTTGAAGACTATTATGGAACAGATAAAAATAGTAATGTTCATATATATTATTATTTGCTTTGGACAGGCTATAGCACTTAAAACACAGGCTAAAGATTTGTTGATTGGAAGTGTATTTGGGTTTATATTAGTAATAATTGCTATTGTAATAAAGAATTTTGTTAAGAGACCAAATTTACCAGGTTTTGCATGGGCGACTTTAGTTGCGTTTGTATTATCACTTCCAATATCACCAGTTGGAGATTTTATAGCAAGTAATATAGGAAAAATCAATTTTATGTCTACAGTAACACCATTATTAGCTTTTGCAGGAATTTCTGTAGGTAACCAATTAGACATATTAAAGACTTTGAGTTGGAAGCTAGTAGTTATATCATTTATAGTTATGACATCTACTTATTTTGGTTCTGCTTTTATATCTCAAACAGTTCTAAAAATAAATGGAATGATTTAAGGAGGTAGTAAGTATGAAAGAATTAAAATTAAAAATCAAAGAAGATATAAAGCTGTTATCTGATGAGAAAAAAGCATCATTTGAAAAGGTATCCAAATCTTTATTTGAAAATCCAGAATTAGCATTTGAAGAATTTAAATCACAAAAAGCATTATGTAATTTATTAGAAGAAAATGGATTTGATGTGACAAAGGGTGTAGGAGGATTAGAAACATCTTTTGAGGCAGTCTACTCAAATGGAACTGGTGGAAAGACAGTAGCTTTTCTAGCTGAATATGATGCACTTCCAGGTATGGGACATGCTTGTGGACATAATATAATAGGTACAAGTTCTGTTGGAGCGGGTATTATTTTAAAAGAAGTTATAAAAAAATATGATATAGAAGGAACTGTAAAAGTATTTGGAACACCTGCAGAAGAAAGAGTAGGTGGAAAAATAACTATGATTAGAGAAGGGGTATTTAAAGATGTAGATGCTGCATTAATTTTACATCCATGTGATGCTTCAATACCTGATGATATATCATTTGCTCAAGTTAACTTAAAATTTGATTTTAGTGGAAAAGCTTCTCATGCTGCTGCTTATCCTTGGGAAGGAAGAAGTGCATTAAGTGGAGTAATAGCATTATTCAATAGTGTAAATAGCATGAGATTACATCTTAAAGATTATGCAAGAGTACATGGAATTATAACTGATGGAGGTAGTATACATAACATAATTCCTGAAAAATCTATAGCTATATTTAATGTAAGAGCATTAAGTATAGAATACCTAAATGAAATTTGTGATATGCTTAAAGATTGTGCTAAGGGAGCTGCAATTTCTACAGGAACTAGTGTAGAAGTAATTCAATTAGATGAGATATATAAAGAGATAAAAAATGATTCAAGATTGGTAAATATAGTTAGAGAAAATTTTGAAGTATTGGGTGAAGATTATATTGAAAGAGATTTAACTCAAGGTATTGGTTCAACTGATACTGGAAATTTAACTCATGAAATACCTGCAATACAAGCATATATAAAATTAAAAGAAAACACTGCAACTCATACAGAAGAATTTGCTGTAGCTGCTGGTGGCGAAGAAGGGAAAATAGCACTTATAAAAGCAATTAAAGTACTAGCAATGTGTGGTGTAGATGTTTTGTACAGTAAATAATGTATTACTAAAAAAATACATGAAGAAAGGAGACTAAATATGATATTAAAACAAGTATTAGAGGTTTATGACATTTTAGACAAATCAACTGCAAGTGGAGAAGAAGTGAAGACATACTTACAAAGCTATGGTGGAGAAAATATAATAGTAAAAAAGCTATCATCAAGTAAAGGTTCTACAGACTTAGTTAAGCTTACAATTGCTGGTAAGAATGGTAAATTAAACGGAGGAAATGCCCCTACTCTAGGTATTTTAGGCAGACTTGGAGGTATTGGAGCAAGACCAGATGTAATAGGTTTTGTTTCAGATGGTGATGGAGCATTAGTAGCAATTTCAGTAGCAGCGAAACTTTTAGATATGCAACGAAAAGGAGATGTGCTAGAAGGAGATATTATAATTTCTACTCATATTTGTCCAGATGCTCCAACTAAAGAGCATTATCCTACACCTTTTATGGATTCACCAATAGATATGACAACTATGAATGAAAATGAAGTTGACAGTAGTTGTGATGCAATACTTTCAATCGATACTACTAAAGGTAATAGAATAATCAATACTAGAGGATTTGCAATATCGCCAACTGTCAAAGAAGGGTACATATTGAAAACTAGTGATAATCTTTTAGATATTATACAGACTGTAACTGGAAAATCTCCATTTGTATTTCCTTTATCTATTCAAGATATAACACCATATGGAAATGACCTGTATCACTTGAATAGTATTTTACAGCCAGCAGTTGCTACAAATTCTCCAGTAGTTGGAGTAGCAATTACTACAGAAATGCCTGTTGCTGGATGTGCTACAGGTGCAACTCATTTTAGTGATTTAGAGTCAGCTGGTAGATTTGCAATTGAAGTTGGCAAATTATTTGGTGTAAATAAGTGTGATTTTTATGATAAGGAAGAATGGGATATACTTATCAAAAGATATGGGAAATTAAACGCATTCCAAACTTTTGGTATACAATAAGCAAAAAATATAAAGTTTATATAGTTTATATAGTTTGTAATAAGTTTATATAGTTTGTAATATATAAATATTATAACAATCGCCACATTAATTATAATTACTAAAAAAGGAGTGTCTCATCGAGGATTTCTAAAAATCACTTTGAGGCAACTCCTTATATTTTTGTTTGAATTTTAATTATTTATTAATATTTAAATGTAATCTTTTATTAAACTATGGTGTTGTATTTCCACCACCATCAGGAGGGGTGACAGTACCACCACTGTTTCCACCATTGTCAGGAGGGTTAGTAGTACCACCACTGTTTCCACCATTGTCAGGAGGGTTAGTAGTACCGCCACTGTTTCCACCATTGTCAGGAGGAGTAGTAGTACCGCCACTATTTCCACCGTTATCAGGAGGAGTAGAGCCACCACCATTATTACCTGAATTATTGTTGTTATTATTGTTTTCTTCTTCTTGTTGATTATTATCTGGTTTCTTTGTATCTTCAGGAGATGGCTGAGAACTTACTCTAGAAGGAGCAGTACCTTCAATAAATGCTGCTTTAGAGCCAGAAGATTGCTTTCCTCCATCTTCTAAATTAATTTTTGTAAAATATACATTTTTAGGAACTTCAAATTCAGTAACTGTTAAATTTGCATGTATTTTTGCCATGATTTTTTGCCAAAGTTTTGCTGTACTAGTACTTCCATGTGGAACATCTCTACGTTTTATAGTGTTACCAGCATCATCTTTTCTACCAGCATCATCTCCAATGTATGTTGCTCCTACATAATAAGGTGTATAACCAACAAACCAAGCATCATATGCGCTATTTGTAGTACCTGTTTTACCTGCAACAGGCATTCCTTTAGGAAGTGATGCAATACCACCTGTACCTTCAGTAATTACACTTTCTAACATATCTGTAACAACATAAGCTACTTCTGGGTCTACAACTTTATGCTCTTCAGGAGCGTTTTTAACTAATAATTGCCCATCAAAAGTAGTTATAGTAGTGTAAATAGATGGTTCTACATAAACTCCTTGATTTGCTAATGTACCATAAGCAGCAGCCATCTGAAGTGGAGTAATACCACTTGCCATACCACCAAGTGTTAATGCTGGGAACTGTCTATCAGTTGCTCCTGTTTGGCTATTTTTAACAGTTGTTATACCAAAGTTCTTTAAGTAGTCCATCATTATATCTATACATTCATCATAAGAATCTCCAAGCATCTCAGCAGTTTTAACTGCTATTGTATTTGAAGATTTAGCAAGAGCTTTACGTAAACTCATAGAGCCATGACCACTAGTGGTAGTTCTTGGATTCCATTTAGTGTTTTCTTCAAATTTATATCCTCCTCTAACATCATTTAGAGCAGTTGATTGTGTAATCTTTAAAGTATCAATAGCTGGTGTATAAATTGCTAGAGGTTTTATAGAAGAACCTGGCTGATGAGGGCTAGTAGCACGATTTAAAGTTTTTCTGCCACTTATGTTTCGGCCTCCAGCTAGTGCTCTTATTTCACCATTTTTGTAATCTAAAATTACCATTGCAGACTGTGGCTGGCTAACTCCATCAGGTCCAACCATATGTCCTGGGAAATTGCTATTTTTATCAAATTCTTCTTCCAAAGCATCCTGCATTTTAGGGTCTATAGTTGTATTTACAATTAGACCACCATTGTAGAATAAGTTTTGAGCTTCATCATTTGTATGTCCTTGTTCCATTAGGGCATTTATAACTTCACTTTCAATAAGGTCTTCTACAGATGAAGAAACTTTATCTGCTGATTTAGGTAATTTTATTTCTATCTTAGCATTAATTGCTTCATCATATTCTTTTTGTTTTATATATCCTAGGTCTAACATTTTCTTTAGAACAATTTCTTGTCTTTTCTTAGCTTCAGGGTTGTTTATAGCTTTTCTAACAACTAATGTACCTGCTTTTAGCTGTCTATAAGTATCACTAGATATAAGTTCCCAAGTTTTTAATTTCTCAATCATATCAAAGTCTACTTGAGTTGGGTCATCTAAATCATCATCAGTTGTATTAACAAAAAATAACAACTTATTCTCTAAGTCACTCTTAGTTTCATTTCCATCTAATTTAGAAGTTTTGTAAGCTGAAAACCTAGATGGATTTTTAGTTGAACCAGCAAGAAGTGCTGACTCAGCTATAGTAAGGTCAGATGCAGACTTATCAAAATAACCACGTGCACCAGCCTCAGCTCCTGCAAGACCCTTTCCAACGAAGAAGTTATTTAAATAAGTTTCTAGTATTTTGTCTTTACTTACTGTCTTACTCATCTCATATGCATAATAAATATCTTTTATTTTACGAGGTAGAGTTTGTTGCTCAGTAGTCAATAGCATCTTAGATACCTGCATAGGAATAGTACTACCACCTTGCTTAGTACCAGTAAGAGTTTTTAATACTGATCTAAATAAACCTTTAATGTCAACACCCTTGTGTTCATAAAAACGTTCATCTTCTATTGCAATTACTGCATGTTGAAGATGAGTTGAAATTTTATCTAATGGAACGGGTGTCTTTTTATTTACACTTGGAGCAGTAGATAATGTTTTTCCATTAGCGTATTTAATTGTAGTTGTTTGGTTTGTTTGCTTGTCTAAAACAGCTTCTGTAACTGGAGAGACATCTCTTAATGATGCAAATACTAATCCAGCAGTACCTGCTGCACCAACAACTAATAAAACTAAAAATACTATACCAAATACTCTTAGTTTTTTAAATTTATCGCTTTTCTTAGATTTCTTCTTGCTTTTAGTTGAATGAGTTTTGTTAGCTGAATTTCTATTAACTGGTTTATTTGAGCTACTAGATGAACTAACCTTTTTTCTTCTTATTTTATTTCCATTTTTATCATTATCGTTATTCATAAGATTTTAACCTCCTTACTTAATGCAATATTATAACACAAATAGGAGTAATTTTGTAATTAATAGAAAAAATGAATTTGCTATAATATTCTGTACATTGTAGATATGTATAAACAAAATGTATTAATAAGTCTATATTTTTATTTATTTATTTTTGACAAATATTATAAAAATTATGCCAAAGTTACATATAAATAAATAGGAGGGGATAAATTTGAATAGGATAGTAGATAGAAAAAAGAAAAATGAATTTAGAAAAATTGTAGCTATTTTCTTGTTAATTCTTTTCTTGTCTGTATTTATAGGCAGTTTCATATATATAGATAAAAGTTTAAGACCAACAATTACAGTTTTAGCAGAAACAAAAGCTCTTGAATTGGCAAACAGGTCTATAAATAAAGCTGTTGCTGAAATGGTAGAAGGGAAAATAAATTATGAAGATTTAATGGATATACAGCTTGATAATAACGGAAAAATAACTATGATACAAGCAAATACTATTATGATGAATGAAATTGCATCTGCAATAGCTTTAGAAATACAAGATGAATTAAAAAAAGGTAAAACAGCAGATTCTTACATACCTATAGGAACAGCATTAGGAAGTCCTATATTAGCTAAATACGGCCCTAAACTTGAAGTATCTATTGAACCTATAGGAACAGTATCAGTAAACTTTAAAACGGAATTTGAGTCTTCAGGCATAAATCAAACAAGACATAGGATATATTTAGAAGCTCAAACTCAAGTGAAAGTAGTAATCCCACTTATAACTTCAACAAAACAAATTAAAGCTCAGATACCTATCTGTGAGACTATAATAGTAGGTGATGTTCCAGAAAGTTATGTAAATATACCTGAAAAGAACCTTGGCAATGTTTTACCTAACACTGGAAAAAATGCTAACAAGTAATATTAATGATATTTATTTTTTAATAAATTTGAAATAATAGTTTATAAATAAAAATTATGTCAATAATAAGTAATAAATAAGAATCAATATAGTTGTAATAAAAATTAATATAAT
The DNA here is from genome assembly GCF_020662275.1 of Clostridioides sp. ES-S-0006-03. NCBI lineage: Bacteria > Bacillati > Bacillota > Clostridia > Peptostreptococcales > Peptostreptococcaceae > Clostridioides > Clostridioides sp. ES-S-0006-03. The sequence goes on along the minus strand of NZ_JADGMM010000003.1, from coordinate 80,095 downwards.
TGTAATAAAAATTTATGTTTTAAAGTATGTAAAATATTTAATATATTTGGTCTGTAGAGTGAAGAAATATGTCTTCAGACCAAATATATTATAAACATTTATTTAATGATGATTTAAGAGTTACAAATTACTTATATAATTTATTATCTAAAGCATCCATTTAATAAATACACCATAACCTACAGCTGGGTCATTTTCAATGGCATGAGAAACTGCTCCTATTATTTTATCATCTTGTACTATTGGAGTACCACTCATACCTTGTACAATACCACCAGTTTGAGCTAAAAGGTTTTTGTCAGTGATTTTAATTTTAAAACTTTTACTCTCAGGATGGTTTTGGTTTTCTATATCTATAATTTCAATATTATATTTTTTACATTCATTAGAGTTGTTTTGTAAAATTATTTGAGCTTTTCCCAGCTTAACTTCATTTAGTGAAGCTACCTTATATTTTTTTAAGCTAGAAATATCAAAGTTATTAATTTGACCTCTTATTCCAAAATCAGTGTTTTCTGTAAAACTACCAATAATATTTTCTCTTTTTGCATTTATACATCCCACACTACCTCGATAGGATTTTTCTATGTCGAGGTGCTTAGTTGTAGAAATTGAACCTGATTTTATAGGTATTTTTCTTGAATTACCAACACTTATTGGGTGACCTACAGCACCAAATTCTGAGGTTTCTGGATTGATATAAGTCAAAGTAGCAAATCCAGAAAGTAAGTTATTAAAACTAATTTTTTCTAATATGTGTTTAGTTGTTTTCATTGTTAAAAGTTGACCACCTCTATTTAATAAAATAGACACTGGTTTTTCTTCTGGTAAAGCATTTAGTGTATTAGCAAAATCACTATATCCATCAACTTCTATATTATTTACTTTGATTATAGCATCACCTAATCTAAATGGAGATGCTTCACCAGGACTTCTAACGATGATATTTTTTAGTTCTGCATCAATTTGAAGAACATTTCCTATAGGTATTAAATATTGAGGTTCACTTTTTTGTAAATTTTGTGCATAAATTAAATTATTTGAGAAAAAATATAATAAAAATAAAAATGTTAAAACAATTGTAAATTTTGACTTAGCTAAGTTGTTTCTTTTACTTAAAGATTTATCTTTAAAATAAAAATTTTTAAATTGCATAGAACACCTCTTTCTTATTAAAATATTTTAATAATAAAATTGAAATTTTCTTGCTGCTTCAATATTATGTTGCTCAAGAATCAGTTTTTGATGCTTGGAAAACTGACACAATAACTCCTTAGTTTTCATAAAAATAAATAAAATAAACAAGGTATATGATAAAATAGATACATATTCATATAAATTTAAAATAGATAATAGCTGTCTATCATTGAAAGGAGCAAAAGATGAAAAAATATAGATTGTTAGTTACTTGTATAATTGCCATGGGAATTATAATTATAGGTACATCAAATCCAGTTACCAATTTTTACAAGACAACAAATTTAATTAATTCAGGCACTACTAAAAATGAAAAAACAGATAAAGATGAAAATAAAAATATAAAAGATAAAGATAAAGATGAAAATAAATCAAATTCAAAAAGCAAAAATGATAATAAGTCAGAGGATAATAAATCAGATAATAAAACAGAAACTCAAAAAAATAAAAAGTTTTTAATTTGTATAGACCCAGGGCATCAAGGAAAAGGGGATAGTAATTTAGAACCAGTAGCTCCAGGTTCTTCATCTCAAAAAGCAAGAGTATCTTCAGGAACAGAAGGTATAGCTACAAAGAAAGCAGAGTATGTTTTAAATCTTGAAGCATCTGTAGTTTTAAAAAATATATTAGAGTCTAAAGGTTACAATGTAATAATGACTAGAGAAACACATGATGTAAATATAAGTAACTCAGAAAGAGCAATACTTGCTAATGAGAAAAAAGCAGATATGGTTGTAAGAATACATGCAGATAGTTTAAATAATTCTTCAAAGACTGGTGCATCTATATTAGTTCCTGAGAAGGATGGAAAATATACAGCTCCTATATATGAAGATAGTAATAGATGTGCAGAATTCATCAAAACAAACATGGAACAAGCTGGGATACAGATAAATGGAATTGTTCAAAGAGGAGATTTGACTGGATTTAACTGGTCAAAAGTGCCAGCTGTATTAGTAGAGATGGGATTTATGAGCAACTATAATGAAGACCAAATGATGTCAAATCCAGAATATCAAAGAAAAATGATGCAATGTGTAGCGGATGGATTAGATGAATATTTTAAATAAAACATAAATAGAGAAAAAAATTGGGATGCTACTATTTTCCTAATTTTTATCTCTATTTTTTATTCAAATAATAGTGAAAAAGCAAATTACAAGGCTACATACCTGTTTGTATAAGAGACTACAAACCTACATTAAATGGAAAAATAGACATTTACATATATGACTATATTTTCATAATAAACCCTAACTATATAGTTTTGTAAAGTTAGATAATATTTAGGAAGAATTTAAAGCTGATATACTTTATTAAGAAAAGACCAAAAAAAGAAGAAAACAACAAAAAGAATTATGTGTATTATAGGAAGAAAACTAAATAAAGAAAACTTTTTACTATCACGAGTTTTGATTAATGAAATAATATATGAGATAGGATATAAACCAGCAAGTAGCATAGTAATTAAAGCAATCACAGATTGTATAATCTCACTGAAAATCTTCCAGTTTACCATTCCTAAATCAGCAACAGAAATGATAGTTCCAATCCATGTTATTAGAGAAAATGGAATTGGCAATGCATAAATAATATAAATAATAATGAAATATTTTTTCTGTTTAATAACTATTTTTCACCTCCGTTTAGATAAATAACCTGTAGCACCACTTATCGCCTAAGGCAAGCAAACGTAAATTGGTTTTATTCTATTCTAATAATTGTGTCTGTAAATATCAAATGATTTGCATTGTGTCAAAAACTTATATTAATGTTCATAAGAAATTTTGTTTATTTGAGAATCAATCAGAAACCATTTTATAATTTAAAGATTAAACAGGCTACAAAGAAATTATAGCATGCATGTATTTTTTAGTCGATAAAGAAGTTCTATCATTGATGAAAGTATCTATTTTTATTTTACATAATACAGCTATAAAGTTTATTCTCAGTTAAATTATTGTAAATATAACTAAAAATATTGGTAATACTTGATTTAAGTTTAAAAAGAATATATTATAGTATAGAATGTGTAAAATTTTTTTGAGAGGTGTTAGAATGCTAGTAGTAGAAAACGTAAGCCACGGATTTGGAGCAAGAACAATATTAGAAAATGTATCCTTTAGACTTAGAAAAGGTGAACATATTGCACTAGTTGGCGCTAATGGAGAAGGAAAATCGAGTTTTTTAAATATAATAACGAAAAAGCTTATGCCTGATGCTGGAAATATAAAATGGTCTTCAAGAGCTACAGTAGGTTACTTAGACCAACACACAGTATTAAGTAAAGGTAAAAGTATAAGAGAAGTGCTTAGAGAAGCTTTTAAGCATATGTTTGATTTAGAGCAAGAAATGATTGCTATGTATGACAAGATGGGAGAAGCTAGTGATGATGAGATGAGTAAGCTTCTTGAAGAAACAGCAGAAATACAAACTATACTTGAAAATAGTGGTTTTTATATGATAGATGCAAAGATACAAGAAGTTGCAAATGGTCTTGGTCTTGGAGAGATTGGTCTTGATAAGGATGTAACTGATTTAAGTGGAGGTCAAAGAACAAAAGTACTTCTGACTAAACTTTTACTTGAAAATCCAACTATTCTTATACTGGATGAGCCTACAAACTATTTAGATGAGGAACATATAACATGGCTTACTAGATATCTTCAGGAATATGAAAACAGTTTTGTTCTAGTATCACATGATATTGACTTTATAAATAATACTTGTAATGTAATATATCATATGGAAAATGGCGAGTTAAATAGATATAAAGGTAATTATGATGAGTTTGTAAGACTGAATGATATAAAGAAACGTCAAGAAGAGCAAGCTTATGATAAACAAGTTGAAGAAAGAAAAAGGTTAGAAGATTTTGTAGCCAGAAATAAAGCTAGAGTTGCAACAAGAGGAATGGCTAATAGTAGACAAAAACAACTAGATAAGATGGAAATACTAGAAAGACCAAAGGAAAAGATAAAACCTACTTTTTCTTTTAAAGATGCCAGAGCAGCAAGCAAGATAATCTTTGAAACAGAAGACTTAGTTTTAGGTTATGATGAAGCGTTAACAAAACCACTTAACTTCCATTTAGAAAGAGGAAAGAAGGTTGCTTTAAAAGGGATGAATGGTATTGGTAAATCTACATTATTAAAAACATTACTTGGAATAATAAAACCATTTGGTGGAAATGTTAGATTGGGAGACTATTTAGAAGTTGGATATTTTGAACAAGAGAGTTCAAGAGAAAATAATAATACACCTATGGATGAAGTTTGGAGTGAATTCCCTGGTCTTACGAATTTTGAAGTTAGACAAGTCCTTGCAAAATGCGGACTTACTAATGAGCATATAACTAGTCAAATGAGAGTATTAAGTGGAGGAGAAGCTGCCAAGGTTAGACTTTGTAAAGTTATGCTAAAAAATATAAACTTCTTAGTATTAGACGAGCCTACAAACCACTTAGATGTAGATGCAAAAGACGAATTAAAGAAAGCTATAAAAGAATTTAAAGGTACAGTTCTTTTAGTATGCCATGAGCCAGAATTCTATTCAGAAATTGTCGATGATGTATGGAATATAGAAGATTTCACTACTAAAATCGTTTAGGTAATTAATTTGTTACTGGGGGGATTTCATGAAAAAGTTTCTAAATATAATTTTTTCAGTGTGTATAAGTGTGGTTGTAATAGTAGGTGCTATTAATTTTACTGTTGGATTTAAGCAACTTTATTATTTTGATATTGATTATTTAAACATATCAGAGTTATCTGGTTTATCTAAAGATGATATAAAATTAAATTATGATTACTTAATAGATTACAACCTAAGCAAGGATGTATCTGAGTTTAAGTTACCAACATTAGAATCTTCTCCAGAAGGGAAAATACATTTTGAAGAAGTGAGAAATATATTTCAAAATATCAATAAATTAGCTAAGTTATTAATGATAATTTCTTTGGTGGGAATTATATTAAGTATAAAAAATAAAAATATAAAACTACTAAAAACTATATCAATGACATTGATAATAATGCCAGTAGTGTTGGCACTTCCTATTTTGTTGAATTTTGAAAAATCATTTATTATTTTTCATAAATTATTATTTAGAAATGATTATTGGATATTTAATCCTGATTTAGACCCAGTTATAAATATGCTTCCAGAAGAATTTTTCTTTCATGCTGGAATGATGATTTTAATATTGATTTTTGCAGTAAGCATGTTGATTTTTGCAATGTATAAATTATGTAAATTATTTAAAAGTAGAAAGATATAAGGTAGAGCGATATAAATTAAAACTTATATAATAAAAATAGCTATGCAATATTATTTAGACGAAAAGGAGTCAAAAAATATTTATGCATAGCTATTTTTAATAAAAAATTATTTTTTGCAAGTAATTTTAACTAAGTCTTGAAATTTTCCCATAATATAATTATAATTATCTTTTTTATGAGGTAGTATACAGCTACTGCAATCTTTAATGCCTTTCTCTGTGTACTTAAAGTTTCCTCCACAATTTTCTCCTAAAGCATATAAAGGACAATAGCAAAATAAACAGTTAAATTCTTCTGGTTTATCAGTTTTATGACAAGGGAAAAACTCACAATCTTTGTGATTAAAAAATTTATAATTTTCGCCCATATTTTCCTCCTAATTTAAATAAAATATGAAATCTTTTATAACTATATAAGATTTTGGTGATAATATAATTATACAATATTTTTATTAATAGTTGATAATATAGTACTCTTAATCATATTATTAATGGTATAATTAGTCAACAGAGAAATAATGTAAGTGTTTTTAATACAATTAGATTATGTTTTATAACAAAAAATGAGGTGATTAAGTGAAAGAAATTCAAGAAAGAGCACTTCTTGTAGGTCTGAATTTGACAACAATAGTTAAAAAAAGTGATGATATAGACACTAACGAATCCATGGAAGAACTAAAAGAATTAGCGAAGGCTGCTGGAGCAGAGGTTGTAGGTAGCTTAATTCAAAATAAGCAAGCTGTTGATGCAGCTTATTATATAGGAAAAGGTAAGGTAGAGGAAATAAGAGCATATAGTGAATCATTAGATGCTACTTTAGTAATTTTTAATGATGAATTATCTGGCGCTCAAATTAGGAATATTGAAAATGTTGTTGGAAAAAAAGTAATAGATAGAACTACCTTAATTTTAGATATATTTGCTCAAAGAGCACTTAGTAAAGAAGGTAAATTACAGGTCGAATTAGCACAATTAAAATACAGATTACCACGACTTTATGGAATGGGTGGTGAAATGAGTAGAACTGGTGCAGGAATTGGAACGAGAGGACCTGGTGAACAAAAGTTAGAAGTAGATAAAAGACATATACTTAATAAAGCAGCGGATATAAGACGTGAACTTAAAGAGGTAAAAAAGAATAGAGAGACACAAAGAGTTAAGCGTTTAAAATCAAATATACCAATTGTAGCACTTGTTGGATATACAAATGCAGGAAAATCGACCTTACTAAACGAATTAATAAAGACACACAAGGATTATGAACAAGAAAAAGAAGTTTTTGTAAAAGATATGCTTTTTGCAACTTTAGATGTAACTTTAAGAAAAGCTCTTTTGCCAAACAAGAAAGAATTTTTAGTAGTAGATACTGTTGGATTTGTTAGTAAACTTCCCCATGATTTAGTAGAGGCATTTAAGGCTACACTAGAAGAAGTACAATATGCAGATTTAATTTTACACGTAATTGACACAACGAACACTAGTTATGAATTGCAAAAAAGTACAACTGAAGGTGTATTAAAAGAACTTGGTGCAAATGATAAAAAACATATACTTGTATACAATAAAGTAGATAAGCTAGAGTTAGATATATATCCTAAGAGTCAAGAAGATATTGTGTATATATCTGCAAAACAAGGCATAAATATGGATAAACTATTAAATATGATAGAAATTGCTTTAATGGAAAATACTTATTCAGTAAGTTTGATGTTACCTTATGAAAGAGGTGATATATTTAGTAGAATAAAAGATAAATACAATGTGGAGAATTTTGAGTATGGGGAAAATGGTGTAAAATTAGATGTAAATTTAGATGAAGAAGATTTTAATATCTATAGAGAGTACATATTAGAAAAATAGGTTTGATATGGATATAAATTGGGAAAATATAGATAATCTTGAAGATTATTTTATAACCTATCTTCTTTACAAAGAATCTAAAACAGTATCTCAAATTAGTAAAATTAGAAACATTTCAAATGTTGAAGCAAGTGAGCAACTTATACAAGCAAAGTTGAAGATAAAAGAAATGCAAAAAGATGATTTTGAGGCATCTAAGGACATTTTAGATAAATTTTTAGAATTAGATAAAATTAAGAGACTTGATTTTATGGATAGCTTAGATGACGAAAAAATGGTATACTTTAAGAGAAAGGTTTTCAAAAGAATCCTTGTAGAGAAAAATGCTGAAGATTTGATTGTTTTAATTTGGGCAACAGGTGAGCTAAAAGATGATAGATTTTTGAAGTTACTCCATCAGCTCACAAACCACAGACACTCAGATATTAGAAGAATAACTTATTCAGCAATAAGAAAGATTGAGTCACCAAGTAGTAGAGAAGTCTTACAAAAAGGTCTCTACGATAAAAATGCACAAACTAGACAATATTGTGCAAAAGCTCTTTCAAAATTAGGAGATGAAAACAGTTTAAAGATTTTACAGCAGTTAAAAGATAAGAATAAGAATTTTGAAAAAGAGTACGTGCTTAGAGCTTATGATGAAGCCATTGAAGCATTATTAAATTTGAAAAAGTAATTTTTTATTAAAGCAATTTGTTTACTTAATGATTTATTTATGGAGTTTAACAAGGTAATTAATAAATTAATGGGAGGGGTTTCAAATGATAGTAAGACGTTGTGCAGGTGGAGTAGTGTTTTATGCTAATAAAGTACTTATTGTAAAAAATGATAGAGGTGAATGGACACTTCCAAAAGGAAAGATACTTGGAGGAGGACTTCCATATGAAAGTGCTGTTGAAAGAGTTAAAGTAGAAACTGGCATAGACGCTAAAATGATAGATGTAGCTGGCGATACTATGTATGAATTTTTCTCAAGAAGTAGACAACAAGAAGTTTGCAATGCGATAATGTGGTATGTTATGGAAGCTTGTAATACTGAATGTGTACTTGCTCCTGAATTCCAAGAAGGTGGATTTTACAAGATAAAAGATGCTTTAGAAATGTTGTCACATCATAAAGAGCAAGCTTTAGTTGAAGTATCTTATAAAAAGTTTAAAGAATTAAAGAAATTAGTTTCAGAGGGCGACGATGTTCCAGCAAACTAGTAGTGAATTTATAGAGTTTTGAGGAAGGGATAGACCCTTCCTTTTTTAATTCCAAGTTTTAGAAATGTATACTTTATAGTTTATCTGATTTGTATTTTAATAAATTATATTGATTTATGTATCAATAAATTATATTAAAAATAAAAATTAAAAATCTTGTGATTTTATTATATAATTGTCTTATAATGCTAACTAAATGAATACTAAAAATTCTATTTACATTTTAATTGGAGTAATTTTTATAAATAAAGATATATTTTAGCAAATGACAAAAATAGGAGGAGTTATAATGAGTAATTATAGGACATTACACGAATTTGGAACAGATGAAATAACAATTGAAAAATCTGTTTTTATTGGATATGCTAAGCCTATACAAAGTGAAGAAGAAGCAGTAGAATTTATAAATGAAATAAAGAAAAAACACAAAGATGCAAATCATAATGTGTGGGCTTATACAGTTGGACAAAATATGAATATACAAAGGTATAGTGATGATGGAGAGCCACAAGGAACAGCAGGGATATCAACATTAGAAGTCATAAAAAAAGAGGACTTGAGAGATGTAGTAGTAGTAGTCACTAGATATTTTGGTGGTATAAAATTAGGTGCAGGTGGTCTGGTTAGAGCTTATACAAAAGGTGCTAAATTAGGCTTAGAAGCTGGAAAAATAATTAGTAAGGTAATGTACCAAGAAGTTAAAGTTAAGATAGATTATACTCAACTTGGAAAGGTACAAAATGAACTGATGAATTTAGGGTACTTTATAAAAGATACCATATATGAGGATAATGTTGAGATAATAGTATATTCAAAGTTAGAAGATGTGGAAAAACTATCAGAGAAAATGATTGATATAACAAGTGGAACAGGAAAGATAGTTTTAGGAGAAGAATTTTATTTATCTGAACAGGATGGAGAAATTTTACTATAAAAATCTTACTGTAATTTAAGCTAAAAGTAAAAAAGTAGAGTAGCAATATAGAAGATAAAAGCATAAAAATAGAATAGTTATATAGAAAATAAAAGCCATTAATTTATATTAAAATAATTTAATGGCTTTTATCAGACTTTGCACAGAATCCTTTTTTAACTTCAAATAAACCAACTAAAAGTAAAAACACTCCAAATATTTTCTTCAATATATCAGACGATAAATAATTAGCTAATAGTGAGCCAAATATAGCTCCTAACACTCCAAATACAGCTATTGGAATAACTAATTTGAAAATTACGTTTTTATTTTTGATATGTATAGCTAATGCTATCAAAGTCATAGGTATGGAGGAAAGTAAGTTTACACTCTGTGCTATTTTAGTATCTATACCAGCAAGTAAAACGAGAGCAGGAATAAGAATAGTTCCACCGCCCATTCCCATTCCTCCAATAATTCCTGCAAAAAATCCAATTAAAGCAAATAACATTAAAACACCATCCTTAATGCTGCAATTATCATAATCAAGCCAAAAGAAATCCTAAGAAACTTTCCAGTAACTTTATTTAGTAATTTAGCCCCTATAATACCACCAACAATACTTCCTGCCGCAACTTTTATTGTTAAGTTAATGTCGTAAGTTCCTTTAGAAACATATAAAACAGAACTTGCTGTTGTCAAGAAAATGATTATAGAAAGAGCTGTTGCATGAGATTTATGTTCTTCTACCTTCACAATATCATTTAATATTGGGACTAAAAGAGTACCACCTCCAGAGCCAAATACTCCGTTTATAAATCCTGTAAATACTCCAATTATCGTATTTTTTATATTGAAATCAAAATATTTTTTCCTTAAGTTATTAGTATTTTTCATAAAAACCACCTTCTAAAATAGTTTTACCAAAATAGGCAAATTATATTTATATAAAATAATATTAAATATAATCTTTCATTTTTGCTTAAATTTGAATAAAAAAAAACATGTTAAAACAACATATTAATATATGGTATAATATATTAAAACAAAGTAGTAAATTGAGAGGAGATAACAATGTCGAATATAAAAATACAAATAGACAAAACTGTAGAATGGCTTAAAAATAAGGTTAATGAGGCAAATGCAAAAGGATTAATTGTTGGTGTATCTGGAGGAATTGATTCAGCAGTAGTTGCCAATTTAATTAAAAAAGCTTTTCCAGAAAACTCTATGGGAGTTATAATGAGCATAAAAAGTAATCCTCAAGATAGAGAAGATGCACTTAAGGTTATAGAAGGATGTGATATAGAATATCTTGATTTAGACCTTATAGAACCACAAAGTGCTATATTAGACATGGTGGTAGGAAATTTAAAAGAGAAACATTTATATAGAGAAGAATATTTAAAAATGACAGATGCAAATTTAAGAGCAAGAGTAAGAATGAGTACTATTTACACAATTGCTAATAACTTAGGATATTTAGTTGTTGGTACAGATAATGCTGCAGAAATACACACTGGATACTTTACTAAGTTTGGGGATGGTGGAGTTGACATTTTACCAATTGCAAATTTAACTAAAGCTGAAGTATACGAATGGGCAAAAGAACTTGGTGTTCATGAAGATTTAATAAATAAAGCTCCTTCAGCAGGTCTTTGGGAAGGACAAACAGATGAAAATGAAATGGGAACTACTTACAATATGATAGATGCTGTATTAGAAGGTAGATTAGATGAAGTTCCTCAAAGAGACCAAGAGATAATAGAAAGACTTCATAGAATAAGTGAACACAAGAGAAAAACGCCTGCACAACCTCCTAAGTTCTAATTTACTATTTTCAAGATTTGTGATAAAATTTACAAGTGATAAAAATTAGAATAATTAATTGTACGTATTAAGGAGTGGAAATATGGGACGTATAGGAAATATAATTAATAGAAAAGGTAAACAAGATGCTCAAAGAGCAAAAATATTCACTAAACATGCTAGAGCAATAGCCGTTGCAGCTAAAGAAGGTGGAGCAGACCCAGAATATAATGCAGCATTAAAAACAGCTATAGAAAAAGCTAAGGCAGATAATATGCCAAATGATAATATAGATAGAGCTGTTGCTAAAGGTGCTGGTGCAGGTGCTGGAGAAGACTATGAAACTATAGTTTATGAAGGATATGGACCTGGTGGGGTTGCTGTTATAGTAGAGACTTTAACTGACAATAAAAATAGAACTGCTGGTAATGTAAGATATTACTTTGATAAAAACGGAGGAAACCTAGGAACTACTGGATGTGTGTCTTTTATGTTTGATAACAAAGGACAAATATTAGTTGGTGCAGGAGATGGCGTTTCAGAGGAAGAATTAATGGATGTTGCATTAGAAGCAGGTGCTGAAGACTTTATAACAGAAGAAGATGGTTATGAAATAATAACTACACCAGAAGATTTTTCTAGTGTTCGTGATGAATTAAAAGCAAAAGGGTATGAATTTATATCTGCTGATGTAAAGATGATACCTCAAACTACAACTGTACTAACTGAAGAATCTCATTTAAAAATGATGAATAAATTAGTTGATATGCTTGAAGAAGATGATGATGTTCAAGATATATATCATAACTGGGAAATGGAAGAATAAATATTCTAATATCTTAGAAATGTATACACCTCTGAGCCATGTTTGCATAATAATATGTTAATATGGTTCAGAGGTGTTTTTATGTCTATAAAAATTGTTCTATAAAAATATATCTTATAAAATATTGTAGATATTAAACATCCTATTATAGGAGATATGAGAGTCAATGGAAATCCAGTTAAGTTGATGACAACAAAAGCTCAAATTAATGTACCAGCGCCATCTTTAGGAGAAAATAATGAGGAGATTTATAGAAGTTGGCTTGGCTTTGATAGTGGTAAAATAAATGATTTAAAAGAAAATGGAGTTATCTAATTTTAGAGGAAAAGTATAAATATAATATTCATTATCTTCGAAGAATTGTAAATCAAATCTAAAATTATCAGAAGCATTTAAGATAGGAAAATCTATTTAGACACTAAGTCTTTTTGGATTTTCCTATTTTAGTTAAAAAATTTATACTATTAGAAAAAATATATAGATGTACTAAACTAAAGTATTAACAATTTAAATTAATAGAGAATAAACTATTTATATGTTGAATAAAGGCCTCCTTATTAGAGTTTAAATAAACTTGTGAATATATTACCTAAACTATTTTAATGAAAATATCAAAAATGAGACCGCATTCTCAAAAATGAGACTGTGTTTTTTAAGTATTTTCTCGAAAATGAGACAAAAATATTGTTTTATGGGTTTTATTGGATAAAAATTCTTTCGTGAATTACAATCTAATCAATTTTAAAGTTAAAAACTATTAAAAATTCAGTGAAATTTATGTATATTTTGTTTATTTTATCAAAAAAAACAGTTTTTTAACAAAAATAGAGAAATTAAATATAAGTTGGCGTAGAACTTGCTACTATATATTAACAAGAAAGTGTAGAAAAAATAACAATAAATAATGGGGGGAATATGATGGGATTTGTAATGGACAATTTGAAAAATCTTAAGGTGGAAGTTAAGGATAAAGTCTGTGTTATTACTATAAATAGACCTAAAGCTTTAAATGCTCTTAACAATGACACTCTTAGAGAATTATCTCAAGTTATTGATGCAGTATCAGAAAAGGATGAAATATTAGGAGTTATTATTACTGGAGAAGGTAAAGTTTTTGTAGCTGGAGCTGACATACGTCAGATGCAAAACTATAAAAGTGAAGAAGGCAGAAAATATGCAGGTTATGCCCAAGGGATTTTCGATAAAATTGAAGCTCTTGAGAAAACAGTAATAGCAGCAGTTAATGGATATGCATTAGGTGGTGGATGTGAACTTGCTATGAGCTGTGACATTAGAATTGCATCAGAAAAGGCTATATTTGGGCAACCTGAAGTTAATTTAGGAGTCATTCCATGTTTTGGTGGAACTCAAAGATTATCAAGACTTGTTGGAACTGGGATAGCCAAAGAATTAATTTTTACAGGAAGGCAAGTAGATGCAGAAGAAGCTAAATCTATTGGTCTTATTAATAAAGTGGTTCCAAGTGATTTGCTTTTACAAGAGTCGATGAATATGATGAACCAAATAGTTGAAAAAGCACCAATAGCAATAAGATATGCAAAAGTTGTTATTAATAAGGGGATAGATATGGATTTAAAAAATGCTCTTGAATTAGAGAAAGATATTGCAGGTTTAACTTTTGCTACAAGAGATAAGCAAGAAGGAATGAATGCCTTTATAGAAAAGAGAAAACCGATTTTTGAAAATAAGTAGCTATTATAACTATTGAAACAAATATAGAACATATTTAAAATCTAAATTTCGTGAAAAAATACATATAGTTTTATAGTTTAATTTTAAAAGGAGTTAATTTATGAATACGGGAGTAATTATAAGTTTAGTAGGGATTATCATAGCCCTATCCCTTCTAGTTGTAATGGTTATGAAGGGCGTAAATATTTTTATAATAGCAATTGTATGTTCATTATTAGTTGCTATAACAGGAAATTTAAATGTGTATGATGCACTTAAGGTGGATTATATGACAGGATTTGTTGGATTTCTTCAGGCAAATTTCTTTATTTTCCTAACAGGTACCTTAATGGGAAAAATAATGGAGATTACTGGAGGAGCAAAATCTATTGCTAAGATGATTGTAAGATGGATTGGGAAGGATAAAGCATTACTTTCTATTCCAATAGCTTGTGGAATATTAGCCTATGGGGGAGTAAGCGTTTTTGTTGTAAGTTTTGCTGTGTTTCCGATAGCTTTAGAAATTTTTAAAGAAGCTGATTTGCCACGACGATTTATACCAGCAGCCTTGACTTTTGGATGTTCAACTTTTGCTATGGTTGCACCAGGGGCACCTCAGATTCAGAATATTGTCCCAGCTTCAACATTAGGAACAGATATTATGGCTGGAGCAGTAAATGGATTTATATCATGTGCAGTAATGTTTATAGTTGGAAGCATTATTTTATACAAAATGGTTTCAAAAGAAAAGGCTAATGGTGGGCATTTTATAGCACATGAATCAGATACATTTGATGAAGTAGCAGCAACTAATTCCAAGAGAAAAAATGGTCCTAATGGTCTAATTGCATTAATTCCATTAATAGTATCAATCTTGATAATCAATGTGAAAATTAATGGAAAAGCAATAGTACCAATTGAGGTAGGAGTATTTATTGGAGCTTTATTAGTGTATTTATTGTTAAATAAATATCAAGATAATACCAAAATAGTTGGACATGTTGGTGATGCATGTAAAACTACAGTAGTAGCAATATGTAATACTTGTGCTGTAGTTGCATTTGGCTCAGTTGTAAAATCAGCAGTTGGTTTTGACTTCATAGTTAATGCTATGACTAATATTCCTGGACCTCCTATTGCAGGGGCTGCAGTTGGGACTACAGTTATTGCAGGTATCTGTGGGTCAGCTTCAGGTGGACTTGGAATTGCGGCTCCACTTCTTGGACCAGTATTTTTAGCTAAGGGTGTTTCTGCTGCTGCATTAACTAGAACTATGGCAATTTCGTCAGCAGCATTAGATTCACTTCCACACAATGGATATATCGTTACTGTAACAAATGGTCTATGTAATGAATCACATAAGGATGCTTATATGCCAATATTCTGGGTAACTGTTTTAACCCCGATTATTGGAACTGTAGTAGCAGTTCTTCTGTTTACGATGTTCCCAGGATTACCATAACAGAAAAGATAAAAAGTATAAATTATATTTTGATATTGTAGAATCAATTTTCAAAGTATGTATAATAAATTTTATGTTTTAATAACATAAATACCATATTTAAAATACCAAGTTGACAGTATAAGGAGGAATTGAAAGTGTTAAATAAACCATTAGAAGGAGTTAAGGTCATTGACTTAACATATTTTGTAGCAGGTCCAGGTACTTCTAAAATATTAGCTGACTGGGGTGCTGATGTTATTAAGGTAGAACCAAGCTTTGGAGACCCAGGAAGAAAGACAGGGGCAACAATGACAATGCCAATAGATGATTATAATAATCCTTTTTACAGCACATATAATTCAAATAAAAGAGGCTTGTCTATAAATCTTAAGAGTGAGGCTGGAATTGAAATTATGGATAAGCTTTTAAGTGAAGCAAACGTATTTGTTTCAAGCTATAGAACAGGAGCGCTAAAAAGACTAGGTCTTGACTATGAATCATTAAGTAAAAAGCATCCACATCTTATCTGGGGACAAATAAATGGTTTTGGTGATTTCGGACCTGCTAAGGATAATGCAGGTTTTGATACAGTTGCTTTTTGGGCAAGAAGTGGAGCTATGCTTGATATTGCAGAGAAGGATACAAGTCCAATAAACCCACCTATAGCCTTTGGAGATGCCACAACTTCTTGCAGTTTATCTGGAGGTATATGTGCAGCTTTATACCAACAATCTAAAACTGGAAAAGGACAAAAAGTAATGGCATCTTTATTTGGACAAGCAATATGGAATGCATCATCTTTATTAGCATCTACACAGTTTAGCGATGAGTATCCAAAAACTAGAAAAAATGCCATTTCTCCAGTAATAAACTCTTATCGTTGTAAGGATGGAAAGTGGATATTCTTAAGCATTCTAGAGCATGAAAGATATTTTGAGGCACTTTGCAGATTATTTGGAAGAGAAGATTTAATAAAAGAAGAGAAATTTGCATCTTCAGTAGAAAGTAAGAAAAATGCTACAGAACTTATTAATATTTTGGATGGTGAATTTGCAAAATTTACTCAAAATGAGATGGTTGAAAAGCTTACTACTGCGGATATAGCCCATGAGAGAATTCAACATGTTAATGATGTGGTAACTGATGAACAAGCTATTGCTAATAACTATATATATGAACATACAAGTAAAAATGGAAATAAGACAATGCTTGCATCCACTCCAGTTAAGTTTGGGAACATTGAAGTTAACATGACTTGTGATGCTCCACTTATAGGAGAACATTCAGATGAGATATTGAGAGAGCTTGGATACAGTGATTCTGATATAGAAGTTCTAATTGAGTCTGGAATTGTAGCAATGAATAAAGAAACATGTGAAGTACGTTAATGAATAGGAGGAAATTTTATGGATTTTAGATTAACAGAAGCACAACTAATGCTTCAAAGAGTAGCAAAAGAATTTGCAGAGAATGAAATAGCACCAATAGCTGCTGAAACAGATAGAACAGGTATTTTTCCAAGAGAGCTTTTTAGCAAAATGGCTAAAATAGGCTTTAATGGTATTGGAACACCTGTAGAGTATGGCGGTTCTGGTGGAGCAGATATAGAAAAGGTAATTGTTGTTACTGAGGTTGCCAAAAAATGTGCAGCATCTGCAGCAATATTATCAATACACACAATATACGCTCAAGCTATTTTGAAATTTGGTACTGAGGAACAAAAGAAAAAATACCTTCCAATGATGGCTGAAGGTGGGTGTGTAGGTGCCTTTGCTTTAACTGAGCCTAATGCTGGTTCAGATGCTGCAAGAGCTGCAACAACTGCAATTATTGATGAAGCAACTGATGAATACGTCTTAAATGGGACTAAGTGTTTTATTTCTGGTGGAGGTCAAGCAGAATCATTAATAATATTTGCATTGACAGAGCCATCAAAGGGAATAAAGGGCATGTCTGCTATCATCGTTGACAAAGGTACGCCAGGTTTTTCAATAGGAAAAATTGAAGAAAAAATGGGTATCCATGGTTCAGAAACTGCAGAGTTAATATTTGATAATTGTAGAGTTCCAAAGTCTAATTTATTAGGAAAAGAAGGGAAAGGCTTTAACATAGCTATGACTTGTCTAGATGGAGCAAGAATTGGAGTTGGAGCTCAAGCTGTAGGAATTGCGGAAGGTGCTTTAGAAGAGAGTATCAAATATTCTAAAGAAAGAGTTCAGTTTGGCAAGCCAATTTCAGCTTTGCAAGGTATTCAATGGTATATAGCAGATATGGCGACTATGGTGGAATCAGCAAAGTTGTTAGTATATTATGCTGCAGACTTGAAAGCTAGAGGGGAAAGACACACTAAAGAAGCTGCTATGGCAAAATACAATGCGTCACGTACTGCAAGAGAGGTTACAAACCTAGCTCTTCAAATCCATGGAGGATATGGATATATGAAGGATTATCCATTAGAGAGAATGTACAGAGATGCCAAGATAACAGAAATTTACGAAGGTACTTCAGAAATACACAAGGTTGTTATTTCAAGAGCAGTACTAGGATAGGAGGAAGAGCATGAATATAGTTGTTTGTTTAAAGCAAGTTCCAGATACTAACGAAGTTAAAATAAATAAAGAGACAGGTACTCTAATAAGAGATGGTGTACCAAGTATAATCAATCCAGATGATAGAAATGCTTTAGAAGAAGCTTTAAAAATAAAAGATGAACTAGGAGCAGTGATTAAGGTTGTAAGCATGGGACCCCCTCAAGCTAAAAGTGCTTTAAAAGAAGCTTTGGCAATGGGTGCTGACGAAGCATATTTAATTTCAGATAGAGCTTTTGGTGGTTCAGACACTTGGGCTACATCTACAATTATTGCTGCTGCTATAGAGAAGGTTGGAAAGTATGATGTAATATTCTGTGGAAGACAAGCTATAGATGGAGATACAGCTCAGGTTGGACCAGAGGTTGCAGAATTCTTAGGTGTCCCACAGGTTACATATGCAAAAGAAGTAAAGGTTCAAGATGATAAATTACTAGTAACTCGTTATACAGAGACAGGAGATTATTTAATAGAAGCAAAGATGCCAGTTTTATTAACTGCTATAAAAGAGTTAAATAATCCAAGATATCCAAGTGTCAAAGGAATCTTAGAAGCTTACAATAATGGAGATGCAAAGATTACTGTGTTAACACTTGAAGACTTAGCTGTTGATACAACTCAAATTGGATTAAAGGGTTCGCCTACAAATGTTTACAAGTCTTTTGTACCAGTTAAAGACAAGCATAATGAAATAATCGAAGGTATAAATAAAAAGGAAAAAGCTGAGAAACTAATAGAAATACTATTCGATTTGAAACTAGTATAGGAGTGTTAAGATGATGAGAGCAAAAGTTAATCAAGGTATAAATTTAAATGATTATAATGGTGTTTGGGTAATAGGAGAGCAAAGGGAAGGTAAAATAAATCCTGTTACTATAGAACTTATTGGTGAAGGAAGAAAGCTTGCTGACCAATTAGGAAAAGAGCTTGCAGTTGTAATAGCTGGATATGAAGTAGAGAAAGAAGTAAAGGAGTTACTTCACTATAGTGTTGATAAAGCTTATTATATCAACGACCCTCTTCTTAAAGATTTCACAACTGATGGATATGCAATTTCAATTGCAGGTTTAATTGAAGAGAAAAAGCCAGAGGTTGTACTAGTTGGAGCTACTTCTATAGGAAGAGATATCGCACCTAGAATTGCAGGTAAAGTTGGAACAGGTCTAACTGCTGACTGTACAAAACTTGAAATAGATTCAACAGATAATAAGTTATTACAAACAAGACCAGCCTTTGGTGGAAATTTAATGGCTACTATTGTTTGTCCAAAAAATAGACCACAGATGTCAACAGTTCGACCAGGTGTTATGGCAAAAGCTGTAAGAACTGAATCAAAGACTGGAGTTTTAGAGGTTGTTACTCCAGAACTTAATGAAAAAATGATTAGAACTAGATTAGTAGAAATTCTTCCAAAAGAAAAGAAATCTATAAATCTAACTGATGCTAGAATAATAGTATCAGCAGGAAGAGGATTAAAGAGGGCAGAAGGATTTGAACTAATAAAAGAATTAGCTGATAAATTGGGGGCAGAAATTGGTGCTTCAAGAGCGGCAGTAGATTCAGGGTGGATAGAACATTCTCATCAAGTGGGACAAACAGGAACTACTGTTAGACCAGAGTTATACATTGCGTGCGGGATATCTGGAGCAATACAGCATTTAGCAGGTATGAGTGATTCTAAATATATAGTTGCTATAAATAAAGATTCAAAGGCACCTATTTTCAGTATATGTGACTATGGAATTGTAGGGGATTTATATGAAATTCTACCTGAAATGATAGAATCATTAAATAGGTAACTTCTAGAAAACATTGAATATATAGAATGGTAAGTCTTATAATATTGTATTGTAAGACTTATTATTTTTGCTGAAGGTTATAGTGGAGGGATGAAACAATGAAAGAGCACTGGTATAAGGATATATTTGCAAGAGTATTATCCATGACTGATGATGGTTTTATTGTTGTAAATAAAGATGGAGTAATCATAGATATTAACGATAAATATTGTGACTTCTTAGGGAAAGAAAGAGACGATATAATAGGACACAATATACAAAGTATTATACCAAATACAAAAATGTTAGATATTATGAGAGATAAATATTGTGAAGAAGGAGCTATACACCATTACTCAGGTGGAAAAACAAAAGAAAAAAGTGTAATAGTAAGTAGGTCTTATGTGGAGAATGATAATGGAGAAGTAGTTGCAGGGGTAGCTCAAGTTAAATTTAGATTACAATCCTTTGATGTAGCTAAAAAGTTAATGTCAGAATATATGGAACTCCAATATTATAAAGAACAGTTCAAGGATAAATGTAGTTTTGACAAGCTCATAGGTGAAAATAGAGATTTCATAGAACTTAAGAAAACAGGTATGAAAGCTTCTAAAACGAACTTCTCAGTGCTTTTAACAGGTGAAACAGGTACAGGTAAAGAAGTCTTTGCTAGAGCAATTCACAATAATAGCAGTAGAGCAGACAAGCCTATGGTTAGTATAAACTGTGCTGCAATACCAGAAGAACTATTAGAATCAGAGCTATTTGGGTATGACGAAGGAGCTTTTACAGGAGCAAAAAAAGGAGGCAAAAAAGGTAAGTTTTTAGTTGCAAATAATGGCACAATCTTCTTAGATGAAATAGGTGACATGCCTTTGACCATGCAAGCAAAACTTTTAAGAGTTCTTCAGGAAAGTGAAATAGAACCAGTTGGAGGTCTTAAAACTATAAAAATAGATGTAAGAGTAATCTCTGCTACAAGAAAGAATTTAAGTAAAATGGTTGAAGAGGGATTATTTAGAGAAGATTTATACTATAGGTTAAATGTAATAAATATTCATATGATGGAATTAAAGGACAGACAAGATGATATTTTATTGTTAGCAAATTATATACTAAATAAATTAAATGTTGAATATAAGGAATTGAAGGTTTTAAGTGATAAAGTTAAAAATTGTTTTATTAACTATATTTGGCCAGGAAATATAAGAGAACTGCAAAATGTAATAAAAAGTGCTTATGCTGTAAGTGATGATATGGTCATTATGATGTGTGACCTTCCATCTAAAATGGATAATATAAGCAGAGTAGCTCAATGTAATGTGGATAGTAATTGCTCAATTCATGAAATGGTTGAAAATTATGAGAAGAGTTTAATTATTGATGTATTAAGGAAGTACAATTGGAAATGTTCCAAGGCAGCAGAGGTTATGGGAATACACAAAAGTCTTTTGTATAAGAAAATAAAAAAGTATGAAATTGAATTAAACAATTAAGATGACTTGAATTAAGATTAAGGCACACAAAAAATCACCCTTATACAGTGAACTATACCCACTGTTTTAACTGTATAAAACAGTGGGTATAGTTCAAAATTAGAGTGATTTTTACTTTATTTAATATTTATAAAAAATGTTTTAAAATATTTATCTTATTATTTAATCATAATTTTCCACTTCTTTATCAAGTTCTTTTCCACAAGAATCACATTTATATATAGCATTATATCCGTAATCATATTCATCAACTATTTTCTTTTGTCTAAATACACCACCACAATCACATAAAAAACCGTTTTTTATAAGAGTAACAATAAATTGTGATTTTATAAATTTTATATCATTACATTTATCATTAGTGTAAAAATTATAAATATAAGAGTTGTCACATTCATCTCTCAATTCAAATTTTTCAATATATGTGTTGTTTTTTAACTCCTCAAATTCTTCTTTAGTTAAGTATGACTTTTGTTGCAATTCGTGTAAGCGCTTAATTTGGTCCATAATTTATATCCTCCTAATAATTTTAGTATTTTAAGCTTAGATAAGGACTCTAAGTTTTATTAAATTTATCTCAAGGAATTATTTAAATTATATTTAGTTTTATTTAATTACAACATAAATAAATTAGCTATAAATAAAAACTAATTTTAAAAATAATTTCCTATGAAAATCTAAATTACTAACCCCTTACTAACCCGAAAAACTAAAAAAGAAAATAAAAAATATATCCAATCTAAATGATATATAAATAAAGATGATATATAAATAAAGGTATTTTATATAAATTTAACTTTAAATATCTCAACTGTAATATATAAAAATATATTATAGTTAAAATATACCACATATTTTGGGTATTGTATACTGGAATTAAAGCAATTAATTTATTTTTTAACACACAAATGATTTTATAAAAAAAAACAAGACTGAAAAATTCTTATATTATTTGATAAAATAAAAATGATAGTAAATTTATTGAATTTTATAAAATTTATAAGGAGTGAACTTAAAATATGCAAGAGAATAAAAATGATATATTTGAATCAATAGATAATGATGACTTTGACAATAAAACAGAAGATGAGTATTTAGAAATAGTAAAGCAAAATGGATTAAATTTAATATACATAAAAAATCAAACAGAAAAGATATGTCTGGAGGCTGTTAAACAAAATTGTAATGCAATAAAGTGTGTTGATAATCAAACAGAAAAAATATGTATAGAAGCAGTCAAGCAAGATTGGAGAATGTTAGAATTTGTTGAAGATCCAACAGAAGAAATATGTATGTTAGCACTTAGTCAAGATGGAACAGCATTAAAATATATAGAAAATCAGACAGAAGAATTATGTTTAAGAGCTGTTGAAAAAAATGGCACAGCTTTAGCATTTGTAAAAGAGCAAACAGAAGAAATATGTATAGAAGCAGTTAGAAATAGTGAATTTGGATTAGCAAGGGTAAAAAATCAAACAGATAAAATATGTATGGAAGCAGTTAAACAATGTAGTTATAACCTAAAATGGGTGGAAAATCAGACAGAAGAAATATGTATGGAAGCAGTAAGACAAAATGGGCTTGATTTGAAGTTTGTAAAAAATCAGACAGAAACAATATGTCTAAGAGCTGTAAGACAAAACGGTATGGCTTTAGAATTTGTAAAGGAACAGACTGTTGGAATATGCTTGAAAGCAGTGAGACAATATGGAATGGCTCTAAAATTTGTGAAAGAACAAACAGAAGAAATTTGCACAGAGGCTGTTAAACAAGATAAAAGAGCTCTTAGTTTTGTCAAAGGAGATAAAGAAAAATATAAAGTTTTATGCGATGGCAATGAGCCATTTGCAAAAAGATACGTTAGAAATGTAATAGAAAAAGAAAATAGAGCTTTGATTAAAAAAGGAGAAGAAAATGCAAAAATCAAAATTGCAGGAAAACTTCATGATAGAGGCATGTCTTTTGAAGATATATCAGATATAGTTGAGATTGAAATAAATAAGTTAAAGGTGAGTTTGGGGATTTTTTAATATAAAATAGTTAATTAAATAATAATTGGATAGTTCTTTGTAGGATAGTAAAATAAGTGCTATAATTTGACATATAATAAATTATTTTTATTACACATTAAGGAGGGATTGAAATTGAAAATTACAATATTGTATCAAACAAGAAGTGGAAACACAGAAAGGGTAGCTAAGTTAATAGAAGATGGTGCTAAAAAGGTAGACGGAATAGAAGTTAGACTTATGAGATTAGATAGTATTGATACAGAGTATTTAAATGAAAGTAAAGCAGTAATATTTGGAACACCAACATATTTAGCTAATACAACTTGGGAAGTAAAAAAATGGTTTGATGAGGATTCAAAAAAGATAAATCTAGCTGGCAAGTTGGGAGCAGTTTTTGCTACATGTGACTATGTCTGTGGAGGTCCTGATGTAGCAATTCTTACTATAGTAGGGCATTTAATGGTTAAGGGAATGCTTGTGTACTCTGGAGGTGGCTCTTTAGGAAAACCATTTATACATTTAGGACATGTACATTCAATTGAAGGACCAGAAATACAAGACGAAAAAGCTGTAATATTTGGAGAAAGAATTGCTACAAAAGCAAAAGAATTATTTGCTTAATTTCTATATACATAACAATGCTTGAAATAAGTTTAATGTTTTAATGGGGATTTAAGGTAAAAATTGTATACAAATAAAAATTTTCCATAAAATTACTCAATATGCTATCAATATGAATTATAATATGATTGTAAACATATTATATTAAATAAAATAGATAAAATTAAACGATAATAGTGAGGTAAGTTTATGGTATGGCATATAGAATATGAAATTTTTTCTGCAATTATAGTTATTTTTTTGATGGTATACTTTTTTAAAAGTAAATTTATACCTACTTTACAAAATAAAATATATTGTGCACTTTTAATTTGTTCATTTTTATTCATAATTTCAAATGTTTTAGGCTCACTTTGTCTAAATAATATAGACAAACTTCCAATTTTTTTAACTGCTTCATTGAATCAAATATATTTATTTTTATTGCCAATACCAGCGGCTCTTGTATTATTTTATGTCATGGCTATTATTTATCAAGATATTAGATATATGAAAAAAAAGCTTTTATTTTTATCTATACCACTTATAATTTGTATGATTCTATCTATAACTAATCCTTTTACACACATTTTATTTGGACTGTCAAAAGAAACAGGTTATGTACGTGGTTATGGATATGCTGCAACTTTTTTATCATTTTTCTTTTATGCAATATATTCGGCATTTTTATCTTTTAAATACAAAAAAGCAATGCATGAATCTAAAATATGGGCTATTAGAGGTTTTCTCATAGTTTCAATTATAGCAATTATTTTGCAGGCAATTTTTTTACAGTATCTTCTTACAGGAACAGCATGTGCATGTAGTTTGCTCTTGACATATCTCTCCATGCAG
The DNA here is from genome assembly GCF_020662275.1 of Clostridioides sp. ES-S-0006-03. Classification (NCBI taxonomy): domain Bacteria; kingdom Bacillati; phylum Bacillota; class Clostridia; order Peptostreptococcales; family Peptostreptococcaceae; genus Clostridioides; species Clostridioides sp. ES-S-0006-03. The sequence continues at coordinate 55,541 of NZ_JADGMM010000003.1, read as the reverse complement.
AATAGAGGTCTTATCATTGATGACCTTACTGGTGTACTTAATAGACAATCCTTTATTCAAGAACTAGATTTAAATATAAATACTGAACAATCAGGATTTATCATTACAATTGCTCTTGATGATTTCAAATTTATGAATGAAACCTTTGGAACTAAAAATGGAGATATTGCATTAAAAGAGGTTGGTAAATATTTGATTCATATTCATGATGTAAATCATGTGTATAGAATAGGAGGAGATATATTTTCTATTGTTGTTAATAGCCAGTTAGGTATATCTCCAGAGAAAATTACTAAACAGATAGAAGAAAGATTTAAAAAAGCATGGCTAATAGAAGAGATAAGTTTTAACTTATCAACTAGTATTGCAGTTGTTTCTTTTCCAGAAAATGCTGAAACGACAGAAGATGTTATAGTTGCAATTGATTTCTCTATACATGAAGCAAAACGCTCTGAATCAAGACAAGTTATTTATGCAGATGCATCTATAAGTGAAAAGATAAAGAAAAAACATATAATAAAAAATTGTTTGAAAGAAGCTCTAGAAAATGATGGCTTTGATGTATATTATCAGCCTATATTTTCTACTAGTAAAGATAGATTTGCTTTAGCAGAGGCTTTGATTAGGCTAGAACATAAAGAGTTAGGGTTTATACCACCAGATGAATTTATACCAATTGCAGAGCAGACAGGTCTTATTAATTCAATTGGGTTAGTGGTTTTTGAGAAGGTATGTAAATTTATAGCTAGTGATGATTTTGAAGATTTAAAGTTAGATACCATAGCTGTCAATCTTTCTGTAGTACAATGCATGCAAAAGAATTTGGCTGATGATTTGTTTGATATTATGAAAAAATACAAAGTGTCACCAAATAAATTTAAACTTGAAATTACAGAAACTGTGGCATCAGGTTCATTTAATATAATTAGAGAGACAATGGAAAAATTAATTACTTTAGGGGTTAAATTTGCACTTGACGATTTTGGGATAGGTTATTCTGGAGTTACTAATATGCTTTCCTTACCATTTTCAGTAATTAAGTTAGATAAGAGTCTGATTTGGTCTATGAATGAAGATAGTAAGCATAAACTCACAGTTGAAACTATTATATCTCTTATAAATAAATTAAATATGAAAGCTGTAGCAGAAGGTGTTGAAACCATTGAATACGCTAAAGATTTAAAGTCTATGAATTGTGAATATTTACAAGGGTATTATTTTTCTAAACCTGTTCCAGAGGAAATTTTAAGGGATTTGTTGAGAGAAAATGCTTTTACAGTTTAATACCCTTTATTTTTTTAATTACAATTTTGTTCATTGACACTATTAGCTAAATATTATAAAATTAACACAATAATAAATATTAAAATTATTATATATATTATTAATATTTAATATTAATTCCTAGAGTAAAGATTTATTATATATTTTTATAGCTTAAAATATATATTTTACTTAATTATTCTAACGTAAGAAAGGAAGATGTGACATGAATAAAAAGAAAATATTAGTACCAATTGATGGAACAGAAAGAAGTATGCATTCTTTGGAATTTATACAAGGAATATTCAAAAAAGATGAAGTCGAAGTGGAAATAATGAATGTAAAAGAACTAGTATTTATTGATGGCATATCCCTAGCTGAAGAGATAAAGAATTCTGAGAACTTAGGAAGACGAATCCTGGACAGAGCAGCAGAGATAATGGGAGAGTATGATGTTAAAGTTCATTTTACTTTTGGTTATCCAGGAGATGAAATAATTAGAAAAGCAAAAGAAGATAATGTAGATATTATAGTTATGACAAAATCTACTAAAAAAGGTCTAACAAGAATGATAGGTTCAGTAACAGCAAGTGTAGTTAAACAAGCAAAGTGTATAGTAATGATTGTACCGGAGTAGAATTAGTGAGGTATCTGAAATATGAATAAAAAAATAGCAGCAGTTTGTGAAAGTGAAAAAAGTTCAAATTCTCTTAAAGAAGCTGCAAATATTTTAGGGTTTGACTTAGTTTATGAAATTCAAAACGATGGAAGTATAAAAAATGAACTTTCTATGTATGATATAGAAGATGCATCTATAGTGTTATTTGTTACAAGTGATTCTATAGAGGGTATAGAAAAGATTGATAGATTTATAGATAGGGAGTTTTATGAGGTCGAACCAAAATATATAATAAGTGATGCAAAATCTATAGTAAATGAAATTTTAATAGATTTAAATTAATCTTAAAAATATAGGAAAAGCTTCAAGTAAATAGTATTTACTTGAAGCTTTTTTAATATTGAGGATTAAATTATATTTGTTATTAGACAATATTTAGATGAAACACTCATTTACTGAAGTTAGAATTCCTATTGAAAAGGACAATCCTGCAATACTTAGGGACGAATATATGTTGAAGAAAAGATGGTTTCTACTTTAAGAAAATTAGGGGTAGATTATGTATTTGATACTACATTTTCAGCTGATTTAACCATTATGGAAGAAGCATCTGAATTAATAGAGCTTATAACAAAGAATGATAAATCACTAAATTTACAAGTTGCTGTCCAGTTTGGGTTAAGTTTGTAGAAACATTTTATCCAGAACTGATACCAAATTTATATCCAGAATATAATTCTAAAAATTATATGTTAAATAATATATTAAAAAATGAGAATATTTAAATAAAAAAAATAATATTATATATAGTTGACAAAATGTGGAAATTAATATATTATATAAATATAGAAATAGTAATCATTACTATTATTAAAAAGGGGGAGGAATTAATTATGAACTTAAAAGGAACTAAAACAGAAAAGAATTTAATGGCAGGATTTGCAGGGGAATCAGAAGCAAGAAATAAATATACATACTATGCATCAAAAGCTAAAAAAGAAGGTTACAATCAAATAGCTGCTATATTTGAGGAAACTGCTAACAATGAAAAAGAACATGCAAAACTATGGTTTAAACTTTTACATGATGGAATGCCTTCAACAGAAGAAAATTTAAAAGATGCAGCAGCAGGTGAAAATTATGAGTGGACTGACATGTATGCAACATTTGCTAAAGAAGCTAGAGAAGAAGGATTTGACAAAATAGCTTATTTATTTGAAGCTGTTGGAAGAATAGAAAAAGAACATGAAGAAAGATACTTAAAACTTTTAGAAAACCTAAATGAAGGAAAAATATTTAAAAGAGAAGAAGAAGTTGTTTGGCAATGTCAAAACTGTGGTCATGTGTATGTAGGTACTGAAGCACCAGAAAAATGCCCTGTATGTGACCATCCAAAAGCTTATTTCAATATAAAAGCTGAAAACTATTAAAAATTATTATAATTAAAAAGGAATGTTAACTATGAAATTTTCTAAACAAAGAGAACTGATTTTAAATGAAATATTAAATAATCCAGTTCATCCTACTGCTGATTGTTTGTATGAAAGTCTAAAAAAAGATAATCCGAGCTTAAGCTTAGGGACTGTGTATAGAAATTTAGCTCAGCTAACAGAACATGGTTTTATAAAAAAAGTTAGTATTCCAGGAAATCCAGATAGATTTGATGGTAGAATAGAAAATCACTATCATATTATATGTGAAGTATGTGGAGAGGTGTACGATTTAGAATCTGAAATTCTTAGCAATTTAAAAGAATCAATATCAGAAGAAACAGACATAAAAATAACATCTTATAACATAAGTTTTAAAGGGATTTGTAATAATTGTAGAAAGTGTAGTCAAGTAGGTTAACTTTTCAAATTCTAAAAATAATTAATGAGGTGAGTTTATGTGTAGTGAAAAAAGATTTTTTATATGTGAGACTTGTGGTAATCTTATAGGGATGATACACAGTGCAGGTGTTCCTGTTTTCTGTTGTGGAAAGCCTATGAAAGAGCTTGTTCCTAATACAACAGATGCAGCAGTTGAAAAACATGTGCCTGTGATTGAAGTAGATGGAAATAATGTTACTGTTAAAGTGAGTAGTGTTGCTCATCCAATGACTAAAGAACATCATATAGCATGGGTGTATCTTATGACTGAACAAGGTGGTCAACGTAAATGTCTAGCAGTAGATGGAGAACCTGTAGTTAAATTTGCTTTGAATGATGACGATAAAGTAATATCTGCATATGCTTATTGTAATTTACATGGATTATGGAAAGCTGAATTGTAATATTTAAATAAACTGAATTAAAAAGGAGGCTAAAAAATAGAAATTTATTTCTATAAAAATAGCCTCCTATAAATTTATATAATCTCAAATCTTAATTTATTTTGAGATTAATAGCGTATAAGGAGAAAATAATATGTCAATTTATAAATGTAGTGTTTGTGGATATATTTATGATGAATCTAAAAATGATAAAACATGGGATGAGTTAAGTGAAGACTGGACATGTCCTGTATGTACAAAGGGTCGTAGTTATTTTGGAAAAATAAGTACAGTGTATTTTGAAGGTGAAGAAAAGAAAGAAAATAAAATAGAAGCATCTGTTCAAGAAAAATCTGATGTGAGTAGTGAAAAAACAGGCGATTTAAATTATTTAAATACATATTTAAGAAGAGATGATGAAGTTGAACAACATATGGATATAATTCATGAAATGGCTGTTACAGGAAAGTCTATAATAGAGCCTATGAAAACTAAACTACCAGTAATTTCTTGGGATGATATTTTAATTATGGGAGCTCAATTAAATCCATTACCGCTAAATGAACATGATGAAGTAAATACAACAACGATAATAGGAAAAAAAGCAAAAAAGCCTATGGTAATAGAAAATCCAGTTTATATTTCTCACATGTCATTTGGTGCTTTGTCTAAAGAGTTAAAAATAGCTTTAGCAAAAGGTGCAGCTAAAAATAAAACAGCTATGTGTAGTGGTGAAGGTGGTATATTACCAGAAGAAAAGGAAGCTTCATATAAATATATTTTTGAATATGTACCAAATAAATATAGTGTAACTGAAGAAAATCTTAAAAATTCTGATGCTATAGAGATAAAAATTGGTCAGGGAACAAAGCCTGGAATGGGAGGTCATCTTCCTGGTGAAAAAGTAACTGAAGAAATTGCAAAAGTTAGAAATAAACCTGTGGGGCAAGATGTTATAAGCCCATCTTGTTTTGAAGAAATACAATCAAAAGAAGACTTAAAGAAACTTGTAGATGAACTTAGAGAAGTTTCAGAAGGACGTCCAATTGGTATTAAAATTTCAGCAGGGCACATTGAGAGAGATATGGAATTTATAGCTTATGCTAAACCTGATTTTATGACTATTGATGGACGTGGTGGAGCTACTGGAGCAAGTCCAAAGTTACTTAAGGATGCAACTTCAGTTCCAACAATATTTGCTCTTTATCGTGCTAGAAAATACATAGATACACATGGATTAGATATAGATTTAGTTATAACAGGTGGGCTTCGTATATCTACTGACTTTGCTAAGGCTATAGCTATGGGAGCTGATGCAATTGCTATTGCTAGTTCTGCACTTATGGCAGCAGCGTGTCAACAATATCGTATATGTGGTTCTGGTAAGTGTCCTGTAGGAGTAGCTACTCAAGATGAGGAGTTAAGAAAAAGATTACATATAGAAAATAGTGCAAATAGAGTGGCAAATTTCTTAAATGTTAGTCTAGAAGAACTTAAGACTTTTGCTAGAATTTCTGGTCATAAAGATATACATGATTTGAGCGTTGATGATTTATATACAGTTAACTCTGAAATATCAAATTATACGAATATACAACATGTATAAATTTTATAAAGAAAACTATTTAAAAATATGAGTTTATAAAAGAAAATAGATTTTATAAAAAGAGAATTTTATATTATAGAATTCTCTTTTTTAATGTGAAAATTGGAGAGATTAAATTGTAAAATACCTTGTAATATCGTACTATTAAACTAAACAACAATTTAAGGAGTGATTAGTATGGAAAAAATGCAGATACAAGTTCTCGTTGATAATAATACATATATTGATAGATACTTTGTTGGAGAACCAGCAGTTAGTTACTATATTGAAATTGATGGAAATAGAATTTTATTTGATGCAGGATATTCAGAAATATTTATATCAAATGCTGAAAAAATGGATATAGATTTAGGTGACTTGACTCATATTATTTTTTCTCATGGACATAATGACCATACAAGGGGTATTCAATTTTTAGAAAATAAATATGATTTATCTAAAGTTAAACTTATAGCACACCCTAATTGTTTTGAACCTAAAAAATGTGGGGAGGATAATATAGGAGCACCATTTTCTATTGAGAAAGTTAGAAATACTTTTATGTATGAACCAACTAACAAACCTTTTAAGATAAGTGAAAATTGTATATTCTTAGGAGAGATTCCATCTGTAAATAATTTTGAAAAAAGAGCTAAAATAGGAAAATATAAATCAGAAGATTTATGGGAGGATGATTATGTTTTAGATGATTCAGCTATAGCATGTAAGACCGATAAAGGTGTTTTTATTGTTACAGGATGTTCTCATAGTGGAATTTGTAATATAGTGGAGTATGCCAAAAAATTATGTGGTGATGATAGAATTGCTGGAATCTTGGGTGGTTTTCATCTTTTTGAATTGGATGATAGACTAGATAGTACTATTCAATATTTAAAAAAAGAAGAAATAAAAATGTTGTATCCTTGTCACTGTGTTTCTTTTAAGGCAAAAGCCAAGATGAATGAAATGTTAAATGTAAATGAAGTTGGAGTAGGATTAACCATAAATATATAGTATATTAATAATGAGTTTGGAAAAATAAATTTTATTTAAAAAAATTAAGGGAATTAACAACAACTACAGGTGTATAAATTAAAAGCAAAAAGATACTTTCTAAAAGAAAGTATCTTTTTTATATTATGTATTTATTTTAAGATAAATAGAAATGTATAGTATTAATTTGTTGAAAGAAGAGTTATTTTTAATTATTTAGTATTTTCATTAGTAGATAATTATATCATGTATTAATAATAATGATATAAGAGAAATAAATTAAATTAGTTTATCTAAATACAATATTATTTTAAATATAAATTTATTTTTATATATAAATCTTAATGATTTCAATAAGAACGCAAATACAGTAATAAATAATTATGACCATTATAGGTATGTTAAGTATTTTCTAATTATAGAAATTGATTTGTAAAAAATTTAACACTGTAAAAACGATTTCATATAAAATAACAAGATATAAAAATATTATTAATTCATAATAATAAAATAAATATATAAAATTTACCTAATTAGAAATAAAAAAACTAAAATTGTAAATTTTTAGAAAAATTATGGTTGAATTAACTTGACAAAAATGTTATTCTTTTGTCAAATGTATGTTAAATTATAAATTTTTACTATTATTTCTAGAGAGGATGATTTTATGCAAAAAAATGTAAAAAAAGCAAAAGCAACAGGCTCTATTCTAGCTATATTTGGAGTTGCAAGTGTTCTTTTTAGTTCGCATGCAGGTGGAGGGTTTGCTACAGGTAATCAAGAAACACAGTATTATGTGCAATATGGATGGATTGCACCACTCATGGCAATTTTAGCAATGATTATACTTACTGCCACTATGAGAGAAGTTATTATAATGTATAATAATAATAATTGTAAGAATTATAAGGACTTATTTTGTGAACTTTGGAATCCATATCCAAAGCTTGAAATAATATGGGAGATATATTATTATTTAATGGTTTTAATAGCTGTAAGTGCTGTTATAGCAGGTGCAGCAGCAGTTTTCCAAAGTATAGGAATTAATTATTTTATAGCTGTCTTTATTATCGGAATTGTACTTCTTGTTTTTACTATATTTGGAGCTATGCTTGTATCTAAAGCAGCAACAGCAATGACAATAGCTATATTAGTATGTACTCTTACTATTTTCATAGTGGGTATAAAAGCTAAGGTACCAGAAATATCTGAAATATTTTCAAATAAAACGAGCTTCACACCTGGATACTTTAAGCCAATACTTAATACTCTTATTTATGCAGGATTCCAATCAGTTGTTATACCTACACTTGCAAGCTGTTCAAGACCACTTCTTAAAAATTCCAAAGAAGCTACTAAAGCAATGCTAGTTTCATTTGTTATGAATGCAGTTGCGTTGGGGCTTGCTGTAACTATGTTAATGGGATGGTATAGAGAATTTACTGCTGCTGGGCAAACAACTCTTCCTACTCTTTATGTTGCAGGTCAATCTGGAAATAACACTATATACATAATTTATAATGTAGCACTATTCCTTTGTTTGATGTCTACAGGAGTAACTACAATATTTGGTCTTGTAAATAGATTTGAAGACCATAAAGCACTTTCTTTCCTTTCTTCAAAAATGAAAAGAAGAGTATTTACAGCATGTGCAATAATGATAGTATCAATGCTTATATCTTTGACAGGGTTAAGTAACATAGTTAAGTATGGATATGGGTATTGTGGCTATCTTGGTCTATTCACTATAGTTATACCTTTTCTAACATTAGGTCACTATAAGAATAAGAAATTTGCAAAAGAACATCCAGAGGCTAAGTGGCCAGCTGATTTAGATGAGAATGTTGAGAATTTATAGTATAAATTAGTAGTTTAAGTATAAAAAGATGGTCTAGAAAAGATTCATTAATGATGATTTAAGTGAAAAATTAATATAATATTAATAGCAGAAAAAATTTAAAATGATGTTAACAATATTATTAAAATGAAATGATATGAAAATAAAGTAAAATATAAAAATGTATGTGAATTTATCTAGGATAAGTACGCATACATTTTTATTTATGACTTTATTCAATTTTTATTTATACTGTCTTTATTTATACAATAAATATTGAAAATATGTTTTATTATTTGATAGTTGCCTTATATATTATAATTCTATAATTCTTCTATTAATTTTAGATTCTATAGCTGTTTCAATTTCACTTAACATTCTCTCATTTTTAGGGTCAATAAAAGCACAAGTATAACCCTGTTCTCCAGCTCTACCAGTTCTACCAATACGATGAATATAGTCTTCAGGCGTTTCTGGTAAATCGTAATTATATATGTGACTTACTCCAGATATATCAAGACCTCGAGAAGCTACATCTGTGGCTATTAAATATTGTATTTCTAAATTTCTAAATGATTTCATTATTCTTTCTCGCTTTGATTGTGCAATATCACTATGCAACTTTTGACAATTATATCCTCGTATAGCAAGAGCCTCTTCAAGGTTGTCAACTCTTCTTTTAGTTCTACAGAATATTATAGCCATAAAAGGATTATCTTCATTTAAAACACTGCATAAAGCATCTAATTTCTTTCTATCTGTAGTTTCTACTACTTCCTGCTTTATATTAGTAAGAGTAATTTCTTCTTTTTCAATAGAAACAACAACAGGATTTTTTGTATATCTATAAGCTAATTTTTTAACTTGAGAATCCATAGTTGCAGAAAAGCATAATGTCTGTTTTTTATTTGAAGTTTCTTTTAAAATAGCTTCAACTTCATTTTTAAATCCCATAAGCAACATTTGGTCTGCTTCATCTAAAACAAAAGTTTTTAATTTGCTAAGGTCAATTGTTTTTCTATTTAAGTGGTCTAGAAGTCTACCTGGTGTAGCTATAATCATATGAATATTTCCTTTTAGTTTTTTTATCTGAGAACCAATGTCTTTTCCACCATAAGCTGCTAGAATATTTATATCCTTAGATTCTTTAAGTTTTATAGCTTCTTCTGTTATTTGAATAGCAAGTTCTCTAGTTGGAGACAGTACAAGTACTTGTATATCATCTACATCTAATGATATATTCTCAAATATCGGAAGCAGGAAAGCCAGTGTTTTACCTGTCCCAGTCTGCGCTTCGGCTATGACATCTTTTCCTGATTTTATTAAGGGGATACTTTCTTTTTGTATAGGTGTAGGTGTTGTTATTCCTGATGTTTTTATAATATTTATAGTATTTTCGCTAATTCCTAAGCTCTTAAAATCCATTATTATCTTACCTTTCATGAAAAATTTTCTATTTTATTAATCAATTAATAATATCATATTTGTAAGTATTTTTAGTAATTTTTTCGATTATTATTTATTTATTATTTATATAGTTTAAAAATATAGTGTATAACTCTTAAAATATAGTGTAGATTAAATTAGATTTTAGCTAGAATTTTAGAGGTTTATTTTAAAAGGTTTTTTGAAAATAAATCTATTTATAAATTAAATTAAAATGCAAGAAAAACATAATAACTTTCATTTTTAAGAAGTTTTCACAAAAAGGAAAAAATATAGTGCAATAATTAATATAAAGTAATATAATAGATTACAAGATATGAAAAGCTAAAAAAATAAATTGCAAATGAAATTAAAATGAATAAAAAATAAAAAAATAATCAAAAGTTAGAGACATCACTGAAAGATAAGACCTAATATTATTAAAACTAAATGTATACTAAGGGGGGCATTAATATGTGCATTATATCAAAAGATAGAGCAAAGGAAATCAAAATAGTAGATACTACTTTAAGAGATGGGGAACAAACAGCTGGGGTTGTATTTGCGAATAGAGAAAAAATAATGATTGCTGAAATGTTAAGTGATTTAGGTGTTGACCAAATTGAAGTTGGTATACCTACTATGGGTGGAGACGAAAAAAATGTAATAAAGCACATATGTAATAGAAATTTAAAAGCAGATATAATGGCTTGGAATAGAGCAGTGATAAAAGATGTTGAAGAATCTATTTCTTGTGGTGTTGATGCAGTAGCCATATCAATATCAGTATCTGATATTCATATAGAAAATAAACTTAGAACTTCTAGAGGTTGGGTTTTAGAGAATATGGCTAAGACAGTTGAATTTGCAAAGAAAAACGGATTATATGTTTCAGTAAATGGAGAAGATGCTTCAAGAGCGGATATCGACTTCTTAACTGAGTTTATAAATGTTGGAAAGCAAGCAGGAGCAGATAGATTTAGATATTGTGATACAGTAGGAGTTATGAATCCTTTTTCTATAAAAAATGCAATAGAAACTCTTTACGAAAGAACTAATTTTGACATAGAAATGCATACACATAATGATTTTGGTATGGCAACTGCAAATGCACTTGCAGGATTAGCAGCAGGAGCAAATTATGTTGGAGTTACAGTTAATGGCTTAGGCGAAAGAGCTGGAAATGCAGCATTAGAAGAAGTTTTAATGGCACTTAAATGCATCTATAAATGTGATTTAAATAACGTAGATACTAGAAAATTTAGAGGAATATGTGAATATGTGTCACAAGCATCAGGAAGAATACTTCCTACATGGAAACCAGTAGTTGGAGATAATATGTTTATACATGAATCTGGTATACATGCTGATGGAGCATTAAAAGACCCACATAACTATGAACCATTTGACCCAAGTGAAGTAAATCTTGAAAGAAAAATAGTAATAGGAAAGCATTCAGGAAGAGCAGCAGTAATAAATAAATTGAGTGAATATGAAATGTATATTTCTCCAGAAAACGCTACCAAATTATTAAATGCAATAAGAGCTACATCTATAAGATTGAAAAGAAGTTTGATGGATAAAGAGATTCTTCAATTATATTGTGATATACTAGCACATGAAAAAGGTACAACAGAAGAAGAAGCAGTTAGAGGTTCATATATTTAAGATATAATTGTTTAGGAGGAAAGTATGGGAGATAATATAGTTTATAAAATAATCAAAAAACATATAGTGGATGGAGAGGCTGTTGCTGGCAATTCAATTGGGATAAAAATAGACCAGACTTTAACACAAGATTCCACTGGAACAATGACATATCTTCAATTAGAAGCTATGGGCATAGATAAAGTAAAAACAAAAAGAAGTGTTGCATTTGTAGACCATAATATGTTACAACAAGGATTTGAAAATGCAGATGACCATAAATATATACAAACAGTAGCTGACAAATACGGTGTTTATTTTTCTAAACCAGGAAATGGTATCTGCCATCAAGTATTTTTAGAAAGATTTTCAACACCAGGAGATACACTTTTGGGTTCTGATAGTCACACGCCTACTGCTGGTGGTGTTGGTATGATGGCTATTGGTGCTGGGGGATTGGATGTTGCTCTAGCTATGGCAGGAGGAGCATACTATATAAAAGCACCAATCGTCTGTAAGGTAAACTTAGTTGGAAAATTAAATAATATGGTATCTTCAAAAGATATAATATTAGAAGTGTTGAGAAAACAAACTGTAAAAGGGGGCGTAGGTAAAGTCTACGAATATGGAGGAGAAGGAGTTAAAAATCTATCTGTTCCACAAAGAGCCACAATAACAAACATGGGAGCTGAACTTGGAGCAACTACTTCAATATTCCCAAGTGATGAAAAAACATTAGAGTTTTTTAAGAGTCAAGGAAGAGAAGATGCATGGATGGAACTAAAACCTGATTCAGATGCAGTTTATGATGAAGAGATTACTATAAACTTAGATGAATTAAAACCATTAGCTGCAAAGCCTCATAGTCCAGATAATGTAGATGAAGTTGAAAATATAGGAAAGATAAAAATAGACCAAGTTGCGATAGGAAGCTGTACAAATTCTTCTTATGAAGACTTAATGAAAGTAGCTCAAATCTTAAAAGGAAACAAAGTTCATAAGAATGTAAGTTTGGTAATAGCACCAGGCTCAAGACAGGTTATGGAAATGATAGCTAGAAATGGAGCTTTAGGAGATATAATAAGTGCTGGAGCTAGAATATTAGAAAACTCTTGTGGGCCATGTATAGGTATGGGGCAATCTCCAGGAACTGATTCTGTATCCTTAAGAACTTTCAATAGAAACTTCTATGGAAGAAGTGGAACTCTATCAGCACAAGTATATTTAGTGAGCCCAGAAGTAGCAGCAGTAAGTGCTATAAAAGGAGAACTTACAGACCCAAGAGAATTTGATGTTAAATTTGAAAACTTAGATGTAAGTGAATTTTTAATAGATGATAGTATGATAATAAAGCCTTCTGATGTAGGAAGTGATGTAGAAGTAGTTAGAGGTCCTAATATAAAACCTTTCCCTCTTAACACAGAACTAAGTGAGTCTATAAGTGGAAACGTAATATTAAAGACAGAAGATAATATAACTACTGACCATATAATGCCATCAAATGCCAAGTTACTTCCTTTTAGAAGTAACATACCATATCTTGCAAACTATTGTTTTAATACTGTGGATACAGAGTTTCCTCAAAGAGCAAAAGATAATAATGGTGGATTTATAATTGGTGGAGACAACTATGGACAAGGTTCAAGCAGAGAACACGCTGCTTTAGCACCATTATATCTTGGTGTTAAAGGAGTAATAGTAAAAAGTTTTGCAAGAATACACAAAGCCAATTTAATAAACAGTGGAATAATTCCAATGGAGTTTTGTGATGAAAAAGATTATGAAAATTTATCTCTTTTAGATAATCTGGAAATACCAAATATTTTAGATAATTTAGATAGTGGTGTTTTAGAGGTTAAGAATATAAGTAAAGGAGCTTCTTTCAAAGTTAAAGTAGAATTATCAGCAAAAGAAGTTGATGTATTAAAAGCAGGTGGAAAATTAAATTACACTAAGAATCAAGCTAATTAATATGAAAAGAGGGAATATTGATGTATAAAGTGACACTTATACCAGGAGATGGAATAGGTCCAGAAGTTGCGAAAGCTATGAAAAAGGTTGTAGAAGCTACTGGAGTAGAGATAGAATGGGAAGAAGTTAATGCAGGAGAAGCAGTTATTGAGGAATATGGAACTCCACTTCCTCAATATATTATAGATAGTATAAAAAAGAACAAAATAGCTATAAAAGGTCCAATCACTACTCCTGTGGGGAAAGGGTTTAGAAGTGTAAATGTAACTTTGAGACAAGCATTAGATTTATATGTTAATTTAAGACCAATTAAGAGTTTTAAAGGTATAAAGTCAAGATATGAAGATGTTGATTTAGTTGTAGTAAGGGAAAATACAGAAGACTTATATGCTGGTATAGAGCATAAGATAGGTGATTATGCAGCTGAAAGTATAAAGATAATAACAAGAGGAGCAAGTGAGAGAATTGTTGACTTTGCATGTAACTATGTTAAAGATAACAAGAGAAAAAAAGTCACTGCTATACATAAAGCGAATATAATGAAAATGTCTGATGGTTTGTTTTTAGATGTATTTAGAGAAGTAGCATCAAAACATGGTGTTGAGTATGATGATTTAATTGTAGATGCAGCAGCTATGAACTTAGTTTTAAATCCAGAAAATTATGATGTAATGGTAATGCCAAATCTTTATGGAGATATACTATCTGATTTAGGAGCTGGTCTTGTTGGAGGCTTGGGTATAATTCCAAGTGCAAACATTGGTAAAGATTGTGCTATATTTGAAGCTGTTCATGGAAGTGCTCCACAAATAGCTGGGCAAAATAAGGCTAATCCAACAGCGCTTATTCAATCATCAGTAATGATGCTTAGATATTTAGGAGAATATGAAAATGCACAAAAGATAGAAACAGCTCTAGAAGAAGTATTTCTTGATGGAAGCAAATTAACTGTAGATTTAGGTGGTTCAGCTTCAACTACCGAATTTGCAGATGAGGTATGTAAGTATATTTAGTTGTTGTTTATAATAATATGATGTAAGTTTTAAAAAGAGCTGTTAATTGTATACGGGACAATTAACAGCTCTTAATTTAGTTTTGTAATGATATATTTGTAAACATCCAGTCAAAAACAAAAATAAATGTAAAAAGATTGTTTTTTTAGTTGAGTATTCAACTAATATATGGTAATATACAAATATAGTTGAAAGTTCAACTAAAAATATTTTGAATTTAGAGATATTGATTGGAGGTGTATTTGATTAAAACTTTAGACAGTAATATATTAAGAGAAGTTGGTACTTTATCTAGAGCAGTAAATTCAATAAATGATATGAAGTACAAAGAATTAAAGTTACAAAAAGGGCAATTTACTTTTTTAACACGAATTTGTGAAAATCCTGGAATAAACCTTGTAGAATTATCAAATGTGTTAAAAGTAGATAAGGCCACTACAACTAAAGCTATACAGAAGTTAATAAAAGCTGGATATGTAGATAAAAAGCAAGATGAGTTTGACAAAAGAGGATACAATTTAGCTCCTACCAATAAATCTTTAGAAGTATATGAGCTAATAATTGAAGAAGAAAATAGAAGTATAGAAATATGTTTTAATAATCTTACAGATGAAGAGAAGCAAACAGCAAATAATATACTAGAGAAAATGAGAAAAAATATAGAAGAAGAATGGTTTAGAGTAAAAAGATAATAAATTAATGGATGAATATAAGGAGATATTTTTATGATTAGAAAAGCAAATATAAGTGACTTAGATAGTATTATGGGAATTATAAAATCAACAGTAGAAGAAATGAAAGGCTATAATAATACACAGTGGGATGAAAATTATCCATCAGATAAAGACTTTATTTCTGACATTGAGAAACAAGATTTATATGTAGAAGAAGTAGATGGAAAAATAGCAGGATTTATATGTATTAATTATGATGAACCTAAAGAATATATAGATTTAAATTGGTCATCTAATGATAAGGCTATGGTAGTACATAGAATGGCAGTAAATCCAAGTTTTAGAAAGATGAGAATTGCATCTAGACTAGTTAATTTTGCTGAAGAATTAGCTAAAGAAAACGATGTATCATATTTAAAGAGTGATACATATTCAATAAACTCAAAGATGAATTCATTGCTTATAAAATGTGGCTTTATTAAAATTGGTGAAATGAGTTTCCTAGGAAAAGAGAAATCTTTCTATTGTTATGATAAAATATTATAAAAAGTATTTATCATACAAAGGCTAAAGGATATATTTTTAGTACTAGTAGGGGAATAATGTAAGCCAAATGTATGCTATTATGAAAGGGTTGATTTAGATGATTGAATTTCTAAAAAAAAGAAGAAGTATTAGAAAGTATAAAAATGTTGAAGTAGAAAAAGAGAAGTTAGATAAGATATTAAAAGCGGCTCTTTTAGCACCATCATCAAAGGGACTTAGAACATGGGAATTTATCGTGGTAGACGATAAAGAAACATTGACTAATTTATCTCAGTGTAGGACTAAAGGTGGTGGGTTTTTCCTAAAAAATGCACCTTTAGCTATTGTAGTTATTGGAGATAAAGAAAAAAATGATGTTTGGATAGAAGATGCAAGTATTGCTGCTTCATATATACAGCTTCAATCTCATGAGCTTGGATTAGGTTCTTGTTGGATACAGGTAAGAAATAGGATGCATGATGATAGTATAGATGCTGATAAATATATTAGAGATGAACTGAACATACCTGATAAGTACAGTGTAGAATGTATAATTTCTATAGGCTACCCTGATGAAGAAAAAAAATCATACTGTGACTCTGATTTGGATTATGAAAAAGTCCATTTTAATAAATTTTAATGTATAATATATTATATTAAGACAGTATGTTTTTTTGATATTGTTAATATATATTTAAAATTGTAAAAATATATCTGAATTTTACTAACTTATATAAGGGTTATGTACAAGGATTTTAAAGATAAGTATAGAAATTAATGTTTATAATCGATACATAACTATAGTAACAAAATTTAAGGAGGTTCAAATATGGGTATATTTAAAACAAAAATTGATGAGGATTGGAAAGTAAATTACATCAAAGAATTTAATGAAATGAGAGACTCTTATGAGAGTAAGCTTCAAAAAAAACAATTTGAAGTAGATAGTTTGAAATCAGAATTAGATAGACTTAGAAGTTATAAAAATAGTCTTAAGCCAAAGGAAAAGCAAATTACTGATGATGATATAAATAATATAAAAAACTTGAGAAGAGATGGTTTAAGCTATAAAGAAATTTCAAGTGAAACAAGTTGGAGTAAAGCAACTGTGAGTAGAGTACTAAATGGACTTTACGATTAGTATACACATGGGGTGATTTAAATTGGGGATGAAGTATAGTTATAAAAAATGTATAATAGATTCTATTTCATTGATGTTCATAGTTCAGATAGTAAGAATGATTTTAAATTATATACTTCTAAGTCAATTTGAATTTACTCTTGAAAATTTTAATATTGTAAATTTAATTTCTTTTACACTAGTTGGATTATCATTAATTTTATTTTTGAAAAATAGTTCTTTGTATAATAAAATGAGAAATAGAAAGATTACAGAAGCTTTCAAGGAAAATAAAGATAGTGTACTTATAAAAAGGTGTAAGTTGATACTTTTTATAGTAGTCTTATCTCTAGCTGTAATCTCAATTTATTATAATAGAAGCTATATGTTTTTTAATGTAACTATGATGACTTTATCTGTATTAATAATTCCAGTATTTGAAGAATTATTTTTTAGAGAGTACATCTGGAATTATTTAAACAATTTTATAAAATCAAAGAGTAAAGTTGTATGTATAACATCTATATTATCTGGTATTTATAATATAGGATATATAGATGTTATACGTAATTACATAATGTTATATAATAACTCTTACTATACATTTGAAGTTGTTATTTCAAAAATTATTATAGGTACTGTTTTTGGTATTATACTTGGTATTGTTAAGTCAAGATTTAAAGATGTAAGCTTTTGTATAATATTGAGAAGTCTGTTTACTATACTTACTAGACAGATAATATGATTATATATACTTAAATAATTGTAATAAGTGTATGAAGAGAATAAATGATAGCTATATATATAAAATAAACTCTAGTATCTGGAGTTTATTTTTTTTTATGAAGTTATTTTAATAAATTTATATAAGAACTGGATAAATTGCTACAATACAAATTGAATGTAAATATATTTTCTATCACAATTAAGAAATAAATGTATTACTTATACAATTTATTTTTTTAAATATTAAGAAGACTATTTGACAGGTTAGCCAATAATATGATATTTATATAAAATAAGATGAGTGTACAAACTAAAACTAATTATGAATGAGAGTGATTTACTTGAAGAAATTTTATGAAATATATTTAGATTTAGAGAAAGATATAAGAAATAATGTATATGAAGTAGGAGAGCTTTTACCAACAGAAGTAAAGCTTGCTCAAAAATATCGAGTATCAAGAGAAACTATTAGAAAAGCACAGTCGCTTTTACTAGAGAAGGGGTTTATACAAAAAAAACAAGGTAAAGGGGCTATTGTTTTAGATATAAATAAATTTGAAATAGAAGGGTCAGGGTTGATTAGTTTCAATGAATTACAAAAGAATAAAAATTTAGATACAGAAATAAGTGTACTAAAAAATAAAAAGGAGATTATGCCCTTAGAAATTTGTAAAAAACTAGATATAGATACAAAAACTAAGATTATAGCAGTTGAAAGACTTAGAAAAATTAATGGAGAAGCTGTTATTTTAGATAAAGATTACTTTATATCTGAAATAATACCAGAAATACCATTAACAGCGGTTCAAAGTTCAATATTTAATTATATAGAGAAAAATTTAGAACTAAAAATAGGTTATGCAAATAAAGAAGTAACAGTAGCTCCTGTTACAGAAGAAGATAAAATATTGCTAGATGTTGGAACAGACACACATGTTGTAGTGATACGAAGTGAAGTTTATTTAGAAGATACAAGATTATTTCAGTATCATGAATCTAGACATAGAGTTGATACATTTAGATTTGTAGATTTTGCAAGAAGAAGAAATCTTTAATTATATAAAAAGAGTGTCTTTTTTGTACTGTACCCTCAATTGTTAAATCAAAATTCTAATGATTGGGTTTCAGTATATTTAGACACTCTTTTTTTATTAGACCATATATTATTTAATTTTCTATAAATTCTTTATTAAAGTATTTGCTCTTTGAGAATATGTATGTAAGGATACAAGTAATGGCTATAGAAAGTCCCATTGCCAAGAAGTAAACACCCCATTGGTCTGTAAATATAGATAAAAACGCTGGTAACCCTGATATACCTATAGAACTTGCTTTAACATTAAAGTAAGATACAACCCCTCCAGCTATACCTGCACCTATCATAGATGCTATGAATGGGAAACGATAACGTAAGTTTATACCAAATATTGCAGGTTCAGTAATACCTAACCAAGCTGAAATTGAAGCTGTTAATGCAACACCCTTGATTTTTTTATTTTTTAATATAAAGAACATTGTCAAAGCTGCTGCACCTTGACCAAGGCTAGCCATAACTTGTATTGGCCATAATGTAGCAAATCCTAAAGTACCTATCATTTGTAAATTTATACCTAAGAATAAGTGATGCATTCCTGTTATAACCAATGGAGATAATATGAATCCAAAAAGTGCTCCTGCAAGGACTGCATTAATTTCAAATAATCCAAGAATTCCACTTGTAATTAAGTTTGCAAATGACATTGTTATAGGACCTATGATAGAGAATGTTAAGAAACCAGTTATTAATAATGTAAGAGGAGCAACAAAAATAAGTTGAACCATCTCAGGAATTTTTTTAGTTAAGAACTTTTCAATTGTTGCTAGAAGATAAGAAGAACATAAAACAGGGATTACTTGTCCTTGATAGCCTATTTTAGCAATATTAAAACCTAATATATTCCAGTAAGTAACAGCTTCAGGTGTTTTAGAGTATTGTGCACCAGGCATTAAATCTGGATTAATTAAAATAAGACCTAATACAATACCAAGTACAGGATTTCCTCCAAACTTTTTAACAGCTGACCAACCTATTAGTGCAGGTAAAAATGAAAAAGAAGTATTTGCTATAAGATTAATCATATTAGATATACCAGCCCAATTGCTATGAACTTCTAAAAAGGGTTGTTCATAGAAAATTCCTGGGTTAGCAAGTAGATTATTTATACCCATCAATAAACCAGAGGCAACTATAGCAGGTAATATAGGAATGAATATATCTGCCAACACCTTTATAGCTTTTTGAAGTGGATTTAATTTTTTATTAGAAATCTCTTTAACCTCAGATTTTGTTGCTTCCTTAAGCCCCGTAATTTCTATTAATGTAGCATAAACTTTATTCACAAGACCTGGACCTATAATAACTTGAAATTGACCATTTGAGGTAAAGCTTCCTTTCACTATATCTATTTGTTCTAATTGCTTTACATTAACTTTACTTTCTGAATTTAGAGCAAATCTTAATCTAGTAATACAGTGTGTTGCAGATATTATATTCTCTACTCCCCCAATTGCTTCAAGGATTTGTTCAACCTGCTCTTTATGATATGTATTTTCTTTTAATGTACTCATAAAATTACCTCCCCCTTAGAATGTGATGTTGTATAGACAAATCTTGAAAATAATATACCATAGAGAAATTTTTATGTCAACGTTATCCTAAATTTTTCTGAAATTTAATTACTAAAATATAAATTGTATATTATTGGAAAATCAGAAAAGTAAGAGAAAATTTGGAAGGAGTATAGGGAATATATTTTTTTATTTAGAGTAAATATTGATTTTAACAAAAAAAAGGTTTATTATAAAAATATAAAAATTGTCTAGACAAAAATGAAAGGAAAAATTTGCGTATGGATTTCAAGAAGAAAGTTATTTATCAAATATATCCAAAATCATTTAATGATTCTAATAATGATGGGATAGGAGATTTAAAAGGAATTATAGAGAAATTACCTTATTTATATAAATTAGGTGTAGATATAATTTGGATTAACCCATTTTTTGTTTCTCCACAAAGGGATAATGGATATGATATTGCTGACTATACATCAATAGATTCTATGTTTGGAACTATGGAGGATTTTGAAAAGTTAGTGGATGAAAGTAAAAAATATAATATAGAGTTGATGCTGGATATGGTGTTAAATCACACATCAACAGAACATAAATGGTTTAAAAAAGCTTTGGCAGGAGATAAAAAGTATCAAGATTTCTACTTCATTAGAGATGGCAAAGAAAATAATCAACTACCAACAAATTGGAAATCTAAATTTGGTGGAGATGCTTGGGGAAAATTTGGGGATACAGATAAGTACTACTTACACTTATATGATGTTACACAAGCCGACCTCAACTGGCGTAATCCTGAGGTTAGGGAAGAATTATATAAAGTTGTAAATTTTTGGATAGATAGAGGAGTTAAGGGGTTTAGGTTTGATGTAATAAATGTAATTGGCAAAGATGAAGAATTGAAAGACTCTACAAATAATATAGGAAAAGAAATGTATACAGATAAACCTATTGTCCATGAATTTATTAAAGAAATGAATAAAGAAACTTTTGGAAGAGTTGAGGGCATAACAACTGTTGGAGAAATGTCTTCAACAACTATTGAAAATTGTATCTTATATTCTTCTCCAAAAGAAAAAGAGCTTTCAATGACATTTAATTTTCATCATCTAAAAGTAGATTATGAAAATGGAGAAAAGTGGAGCGATATATCTTTTGACTTTATGATGTTGAAAAAACTCTTAAATGAATGGCAAGAAAAGATTGAAAGTGGCGGTGGCTGGAATGCACTATTTTGGAATAATCATGACCAACCAAGAGCTATTAGTAGATTTTGTAATGAAGAATACAGAGTTGAAGCATCAAAAATGTTAGCTGCTACAATACATCTATTAAGAGGAACACCATATATATATCAAGGTGAAGAAATAGGTATGACAAATCCAAATTTTGAAAGAATAGATGATTATTTAGATGTTGAAACTCATAATGCGTATAGTGAATTTTTAAAAAATAAAATTGAAAAAGAAACAATAATGAATATTATAAAGTCCAAATCCAGAGATAATAGTCGTACACCTATGCAGTGGTCAGATAAATTAAATGCAGGTTTTACAAATGGGAAGCCATGGATTAAAATAGCTGAAAATTATAAAGAGATAAATGTTGAAAAGGAACTTAAAGAAGGGTCAATTTTTAACTTCTATCAAAAGTTAATATCTTTAAGAAAGCAATTAAATATTATATCTGAAGGTTCCTATAAGGGAATTTTACTAGATAATGATAAGGTTTATGCTTATGTTAGAGGCTTAGAAGATGAAAGATTAATAGTATTTAACAACTTCTATGATTGTGAAGTTGAAGTTGAGATTAGTGAGGAATTTTTAGGAAAATCATTTACATATTTGATAGGGAACTATGAAAAGCGAGATTTAGAACCTAAGTTAGAGTTAAGACCTTATGAAACAGTAGCATTTTATAGTAAGGATATAAAAAAATAATGGAAAGAGGTAGTATTAATGAAACCAAATATTTTACTTATGATTTCTCATGACAGTGGTAGAAAATTCAGTAACTATGGATATAATGTGGAAACTCCATGTATAAATAAATTAGCTCAAGAAGGAATTCAATTTGATAATTATTTTTGTGCAGCACCTCAATGCAGTCCAAGTAGAGGAAGTATACTAACTGGATTATACCCTCACAATAATGGGTTAATGGGACTTGCACATCTAGGATTTTGTATAGATTCTAAACATACAACACTTCCTATGGAGTTACAAAAAAACGGATATGAAACAACATTAATAGGACTAAGCCATGAAACAATAAATGAAGCACCACCAATAAAAGATAGAGTATTTTCTTCAACCTATGACTTAGGATATGATAATTTTATAGCGGTTCCAGGGGATAGAGCTCCTAAGGTTGCTAAAGAGGCAGTTAAATTTTTAGAGGAATATAAAGAAAATCAGGAAAAGCCATTTTATTTAAATATAGGATTTTTTGAAACACATAGAGATTTTGATGAATATAAACCTTATGCAGATAAATTGGATGAAGTAGAGGTATTTAAGTTTTTACCCGATACAGAAGATGTAAGAAAAGATATAGCTTTATATAATGGTTCAGCAAAAGTATTGGATAAGGCAATAGGCAAAATATATAATAAATTACAAGAAACAGGATTAGATAAAAATACAATTGTTATACTGACAACAGACCATGGAGTTGCTTTTCCAGGAGCTAAAGGAATGTTAAAAGAAGCAGGATTAGAGACAGCACTTATAATTTTATTACCTAATTCCTCTCAAAAAAATGTAAAAAAAGAAGCATTATTATGTAATGTTGATTTATTGCCAACGATACTAGATTTAATAGAAGCTGAAATTCCTAAAAATATAGATGGAGAAAGTTTTGCCAATTTATTAAAAACTAATGAAGATATAGGTAGAGACTCATTCTTTACAGAAATGACATGGCATGACCAATATAGACCAATGAGAGGCATAAGGACTAATGAATATAGCTATGTTAAAAATTTTGAAGATGGGCCTAAAATATATATTACAGTTGATTCACATTTGAGTTTATCAGGTAAAGCTGTTAGAGATAAATTTTATGTTCCTAATGATAAAGAAGAACTTTATGATTTAAGAAAAGACCCACTAGAAGAAAATAATCTGATAAATGATTCAGATTATCAAGACATAGCAGAGGAATTGAGAAAGAAAGTTGATAATTGGATGTTAGAAACGAATGACCCACTTTTAAAAGGACCTGTAAAAGGAACAGGCTCAAGTAGATGGAAAACAGAAATAGAAGAGGGTAGAGCTTATCCAGGAAGAGACGAATATTATAGACTATTATCTGATAAGTAGAAAATATTAAACAAGTAAAAAATATTTAATAAAGAAGGTCTTTTATAATGAAAAGTATATCAGTTTTAATTAAACCTGTTTCATCGTTATGTAATTTGAGATGTAGATATTGTTTTTATGGAAATGTGAGTGATTTAAGAGAAGTAAAATCCTATGGTATTATGCAGGAAGACACTATAAAAAACATAGTAAATAATACATTTGAAATTTTGGATAATGGAGATATAGTTACATTTGCTTTTCAAGGTGGAGAGCCTACTTTAGCTGGATTAAGATTTTTCCAATATTTTATTGAGTATGTTAGTAAAATAAAAAAAAATATAACAGTAAACTACTCTATTCAAACGAATGGAACTCTTATTGATAATCAATGGTGTGAGTTCTTAAAGAAAAATAATTTTTTAGTAGGATTATCATTAGATTTACTAGAAGACTTGCATGATAAAAATCGTGTATATTCAGATAATAAGGGAAGTTATATAGATGTAATAAATACAAAAAAACTACTGGAAACACACAAGATAAACTTTAACATACTGTGTGTTTTGACAAAACAGATTGCACTTAATCCAAAAGAGGTTTTTAATTTTATAAAATTAAACAATGTGAAGTATATACAATTTATACCTTGTTTAGATGATTTAGACTGTAAAACTAAGTCAGAGTACTCTTTAGAACCTAAATATTTTGCATACTTTTATAAAATAATATTTAAGCTTTGGAAAAATGAGTTTGATAAAGGAAATTATATAAGTATTAATTTGTTCGATAATCTTATATCTGTTTTAATTACAGGAATTCCTAGTACCTGTGGGATAATTGGGAAATGCCAACCGCAATTTGTAATAGAGGCTGATGGAAGTGTATATCCATGTGATTTTTATGTACTAGATAACTTTAATTTAGGTAATATAAAAGATAACACTTTATTGGATATTTTAAGAAAATCTAAAATGCAAGAATTTTTGCATAAAGATATAAACAAAGAAAGTATTTGTTTAAAGTGTAATTTTCACAAAATATGTGGTGGTGGATGCAAAAGAATGAAAAATTCTATGTATATTGATTCTAGTAATAATTACTGTGGATATAAAGAATTTTTAATGTCTACTTTTGGTGATTTAGAAAAAATATCAGTATTAGTATATAAAAATCAAATACCAAAATAATTTTAGTATTTAGCATTCTAAGTTAAAGTGATTAAAAATTATGTATAATTAAAGGGTTTTGAGCAGAGTAAATTTAGTTAGGATGGTTTTAAATGAATGTAATTTTATTTGCAATAGCTGTACTTTCAACAACTATAGGAGCTATAACAGGCATTGGTGGAGGTGTAATAATAAAGCCAGTACTAGATTTGATTGGAATATTTGATGTTTCAACTATAAGTGTGTTATCATCTTTTACTGTGTTATCGATGGCAATTGTTTCTGTATATAAACAAATTAAATCAAAACTTTTTAAAATAAACTTTAGACTTATTTTAATTGGTGTAGCATCAGTATTAGGAGGTACTATAGGTCAAAGGTTATTAGATTTATCTATTTCATATGTAAATAATCCTTCTATAATAAAAATAACTCAAAATATTATGATGATTATTTTGTTAGTAATGGTTTATTTATATAGAGATAAAAGTTTAAATGTTAAGTTTAATACTAACATTACATATTTTATTGTTGGCATTTTTTTAGGGGTTACATCTTCATTTTTAGGAATAGGTGGAGGTCCTATAAATGTGGCCGTGTTTACAATATTATTTGGATTATCAGTTAAAGAAGCTGCGTTTAATTCCATTATAACTATTTTATTTTCTAATATTTCAAAGTTAGTTACAGTTTTCATAAATACAGGGTTTGGTATATATGATTTATCTGGATTACCTTTTATGATAATAGGAGCAGTGTTGGGAGGAATTATAGGTTCCTCTATTAGTAAAAATATGGATGACAAAAGAGTTAAATATATGTTCTCGTATATGACTATAATTATTACTGGAATAAATATATATAGTATATTTCAGGTAATATATTTTATGAATTAAAGTGTATAATGTAGATAATACGAGAAGTTAATTTAAATTATTGGAATGAGGAGATTTAATATGTTCAAAAAGTTATTCTCAAAAAATAAAAATGAAGAAGTAAAAAGTAATTATATAAAAGGAATATTACAATCGCCACTTACAGGGAAAGTATTAAGTATAACTGATGTTCCTGATGATGCTTTTTCTAGTAAAATGCTAGGTGATGGGATTGCTATAGAGCCACAAGAAGGAGTCGTATCTTCTCCTGTTGATGGTGAGGTGATTCAAGTGTTTTTGCCATCTAAACATGCTATATGCATAAAGAGTGAAGATGGTTTGGAGATACTAATACATATCGGATTAGATACTGTAAAGATGAATGGAGATGGATTTGAAGTATTAGTAAATGCAGGAGATAAAGTTTACTGTGGGCAAAAACTTATAAGATTTAATTTAGAAAAAATTAAAAAAAGCGTTAAATCTGTTATAACTCCTATAGTTATAACCAATTCTTATGACATAGATAGAGTTGAAATTTTAAGAACTGGAGATATATGTATTGGAGAAGATTTAATGAAAGTTTATAAGTAAATAGGTTTTACCAAGAGGTTTTGTCTAAATAAAAAATATTATAACTATAAAATGGCTGTATATAATAATATTGAAAGAGTGTAGGTATGCTTATTTTATTAAGGATACCTTTTTTTTATTGTGTTTTATAGAAAATTTATCTGCATAAATAAAGTTTTTAAAACTCTATTCTTATAATTATTTTACTTTTACTAATTATATTACTTATAATAATTTCTGATATTTATGAATTGTTATACTTTTTAGAACTCTATTTTTAAATATATATTGACATATATATATTATCTATTACAATTGATATAAACTAATAAAAATAAAATATTATTAATCAAATTATTGAATGGAGGAATAGAAATGAAATTTGTAACTTTCTGTACTGGCAATGAAGAAAATATAGGTGTATTTAACTCAGAAGCAAATAGTATATATGAAATTAATAGTTTGGGATTAAGTAAATTATATACAGATATGAATGATTTTATTGAAAATGTATCTACAGGTGATTTAGAAAAAATAAAAAACAATTCATTTGAAAATGCAAAGTGTTATAAGTTAGAAGAAGTGAAATTATGTTCCCCAATTGTAAGACCTAAAAAAGATATTATATGTTTAGGTCTAAACTATAAAGACCATGTCAATGAAATTCCAGATGGTGTTATAAAAAATGTAGTTATGCCAGACTATCCAATTTATTTCTCTAAAAGAGCAGATAAGGCAATTGGAGTAGATGATAAGATAAGTTTGCATGGAGATTTAGTAGAAAAGCTGGATTATGAATCAGAGCTAGCAGTAATTATAGGAAAAGAAGGTATAAATATATCAAAAGAAGATGCCTATGAATATATATTTGGATATACAATAATGAATGATATAAGTGAAAGAGCACTTCAAGACAAACATGTGCAGTGGTATAGAGGAAAAAGTTTAGATACACATACCTCTATGGGGCCTTGCATAGTACATAAAGAAGAATTTGAGCATCCTTTAAAACTGGATATAAGTAGTGTGGTAAATGGAGAAGTAAGACAAGATTCTAATACAAAATATTTTATATTTGATATACCTACTGTAATAAGTGATTTATCAAGAGGAATGACTCTAAAACCAGGAGATATAATTTCAACTGGAACTCCAGCAGGTGTTGCTATGGGAATGAATCCTCAAGTATATTTAAAACATGGTGATGTGGTTGAATGTAAAGTCGAAGGAATAGGAGTTTTAAAAAATATAGTTGATTAATGGATAAATATGCCATATAATTTTATTAGTACGAATAATTTAATTAATATGGGATTAGTCAAATTTAAGATTAATTTACTATAGAGAGGGATGAGTATATGGCAAAAGAACTAGAACTAAAGTATGGCTGTAATCCAAACCAAAAACCATCAAAGATTTATATGAAAAATGGAGAACTTCCTATAGAAGTATTAAATGGAAAGCCTGGATACATAAATTTTTTGGATGCATTTAATAGTTGGCAACTTGTAAAAGAATTAAAAGAGGCTACTGGTCTTCCAGCAGCAACTTCATTTAAACATGTAAGTCCAGCAGGTGCAGCAGTAGGTATACCTTTATCAGATACTTTAAAGCAAATATACTTTGTTGATGATTTAGAGCTTTCTCCATTAGCTTGTGCTTATGCAATGGCAAGAGGGGCAGATAGAATGTCTTCTTATGGAGATTTTATAGCACTTTCAGATGTGTGTGATAAAGAAACTGCAACTATTATAGCGAGAGAGGTTTCTGATGGTGTAATAGCCCCAGGATATACAGATGAGGCTCTTGAAATATTAAAAGGAAAGCGTAAAGGTAATTACAATATTGTAAAAATTGATGAAAATTATACTCCTGAACCTATTGAAACAAAGGATGTTTATGGAATTACTTTTGAACAAGGCAGAAATGAAATATTAATAAATGAAGACCTGTTAAAAGATATCCCAACTGATAATAAAATCTTTACAGATAACGCAAAGCGTGATTTAATTATAGCTCTTATCACATTAAAATATACACAATCAAACTCAGTTTGTTATGTTAAAGATGGACAAGTAATAGGAGTAGGTGCAGGACAACAATCACGTATTCACTGTACTAGACTTGCAGGTAATAAAGCTGATATTTGGTATCTTCGCCAACATCCTAAAGTATTAAATTTAAAATTTAAAAAAGATATAGGTCGTCCAGATAGAGATAATACTATTGATGTATATCTTTCTGATGATTATATGGATGTACTTGCTGATGGTATATGGCAAAATTTCTTTGAAGAAAAACCAGAACCTCTTACTGGAGAAGGTAAAAGAGCATGGCTTAAAACTCTAACAGGAGTAGCTCTTGGTTCTGATGCATTTTTCCCATTTGGAGATAATATAGAACGTGCTAAAAGAAGTGGAGTAAGTTTTATAGCACAACCAGGTGGCTCTATTCGTGATGATAATGTTATATTAACTTGCAATAAGTACAATATAGTTATGGCATTTACTAAAAATAGATTGTTCCATCATTAAAGTGTAAAGAATATAAATTAAATACTGATTAAATTAAAAATCTACAACAAGTTTTGTTGTAGATTTTTTTATTTGCTGTATAATTTTAAATAGAACTTTATTTTTAGATATTCAATTTGGAGGATGATATGGCTTTAAATATAAGAGACTATAGCCTATTGTGTAGTCAGGGTACAGCTAAATTTAATGAAGATGTAGTTGGTATAAGCCCATTTGGTGCGTGGATTTTGGATGGTGCGACAGGGCTCAATGGAAAAAACTTAGTATCAAATGAAAGCGATGCAAGATGGTATGTTCAGTGGTGGAATAAGTATTTATATAAAAATATGAATAGAGAAGAATCATTAAAGAGTATTATCAGTAGTGGGATAAAAGAAGTTAAAAAAGAGTATGAGATGAAATTAAATGGAATAAAGGTCGAAAAATTAGATTTGCCATCAAGTTCTATAGTCATTGTTAAGTTTCATGAAAATAAAGTAGAGTATTTTTTATTAGGAGATTGTGCTTTGTTTATTAAAAATGGAGATTCTAAAGTCATAAAAGATAGAACTATCTGTAAATTTGATAATGCTGTGTTTGATGAAATGAGTAAGTTTTCTAATTTAAAAGAAATGACTTTTGATGAGATAAAGTCAAGTGTCATGGATACAATAGTAAGCAATAGATTGAAAAAGAATACCAAAGATGGATACTGGATATTGGATTTTGATGAGGATGCTGTGGAAAATTCAATATATGGATACTTAGAAATAAAAAAAGATTTTCAATTGATGTTAACAAGTGATGGCTTTACAAGTGCATGTGATAGGTATAACCTCATAAAAGAAGAAGAATTGATACGTATAGCAGAAAAATTTGGTATAGGATATATACATAATAAAGTTAGAGACTTTGAGGATAACGACTATAAAGCAATTAAGGTTCCAAGATTTAAAGTAAAAGATGATTCATCCTGTTTGTATCTAGATATATATAATGATTAGATTATATGAAATTGTTTAATTTTAGAGGGGCGGTAAGTAAAAAAGTGAAAATTCTTCATATAATAACACAAAAACCAAATAGTACGGGTAGTGGAATATACATGTGCGGTATGATAAAAGGGTTTGAAAAAATAGGTTATGAGCAAGCTGTAATTGCAGGTATAGATGTTAATGACAATGTAAACTGTTTTTCAAGTGATATAAGTTTTTATCCAGTAAAGTATAATTGTGGAGAACTAAATTTTCCTGTTGTAGGAATGAGTGATTCTATGCCATATGAAAGTACTAGATATAGAGATTTAAATGTAGAAATGATAGATATATTAAAACATCAATTTAAAATAAATATAGACAGAGCTATGGAAGATTTTAAGCCAGATATTATAATATGTCATCATTTATATCTTTTAACAGCATTTGTCAGAGAGATTGTGAAAGATATTAAAGTTATGTCTGTTTGTCATGGGACTTGTTTAAGACAGTTAAATACTATAGATTTAGAAAAAGAATATATAATATCAAATATAAAAAAATTGGATTTAATATTTGCTCTTCATAAAAATCAAAAAGATGATATTGTAAAGACTTTTGGAGTAAGTGAAAGTAAAGTAGTTGTGATTGGCAGTGGATACAATGATAGTGTATTTTATGATAAAAATTATAAAATGCAAGGTGATAAGATAAGGATAGTGTTTGCAGGGAAGATATGTAAGTCAAAAGGGTTGATTCCATTTATAAAAGCTATATCTGGACTAATATATCGTAAAGATTTAATAGAAGTCAATTTTGCAGGTACAGGAAGTGATATTGAATCTTATAATGAGATTGTTAAGCTTGCAAATCAATCTCCATTTAAAATGAATTTCCTAGGAAAATTAGACCAAAGTGACTTAGCGGAGTTATTTAATAAGTCACATATATTTGTATTACCATCGTTTTATGAAGGGTTACCAGTTGTAGTTTTAGAGGCTTTATCATGTGGGTTAGATGTAATTACCACTGATATTCCTGGTGTTAGAGAGTGGATTGGTAGCCAAATTAATGATTCTGGCAAGATAGAATATGTAACTCTACCTTCTATGCATGGAGAAGGTATTCCAAATGAAGAAGAGTTATCTATATTTGAGAAGAATTTATATAATGCAATAGACTCTAAAATACAGTATCTATTATCCAATTTAGAGAAAAGGTCATTTGCAGATATGTCAAAAAAAACATGGGACGCTTTAGCTTATAGGATGAATGAAGTTATTTTAATGGATGAGATGTGTGTAATTTAGAGTGATTTAAATTATAAAAAAAGTGTAACTATTTCTACACTACTTTTAAGCGAATTTATATTATACTAATACTAAATATATTTATTTTGAGGGAGGTAATTTATGAAGTTTAGTAAAAGAATATTAGCATTAGGTATTTCAGCATTATTATTAAGTGTTAGTTTTCCAACATCAGCAAATGCACTAGATAAAATCGAAAATATCAAGGGAACGGATAAATATGAAACAGCTGGTATTATTTCTGATAAGCAAGATTATACAACAGCTGTACTTATCAACTCGGATTCTACGATGGTCGATGGTATTTCTGCTAGTGGTCTTGCAGGGGTAAATAATGCAGCAATTTTATTAACTAATAAGAATGATATACCAGAAGCCACTTTACAAAGGCTTAATAGAGTTACTAAGATATATATAATAGGTGGCGAAAATACTATAAGTAAAGATGTAGAAAAAATGCTACTTATGAGAAGAATGCAGGTTATAAGAATTGATGGAGTAGATAGAGTAGATACAAGTTATAAAATTGCAGCTGAAATAGAAAAGATAAAGAGTAGTGATAAGACGTTTTTAGTAAATGGATTTAAAGACGAGGCTGATGCAGTGAGTGTTGCGTCTGTTGCATACAGAGATGGTGCTCCTATTTTATTGACAAAGGATATAGCTTCAGCAGAAGAAGATACAGATTTAGACCCATGGTTTGGTGTTTCACCTGTTCCAGTATATGCTATTGGAGGAAAATCTACACTAAGTGATTATATAGTAAGTAGATATAGAGCAACTAGAATTGATGGTAGTGATAGATATGAAACTAATAAGAATGTAATTAAGAAGTTTTATAATGAAACAAAAGAGTTCTATGTGGCAAGTGGAGATGATTTAGTTTATGCTTTAGTTGCTTCACCAATGGCTAAAAACGCTCCTGTTGTTTTAGTTTCAGACAAAAGCGATAAGAGTATATTAAATAATGCTAATAAAGTTACTGCAATAGGTATAAATGATAATAAGGTTATAGAGCAATGTTTAGAAGCTACAAAATAATAAAATGTTGTTAGTAAAATGAATACATAATATATAGTAAAAGTCAGTATAATGCTTATATTTTAGTGATATATAGTATATAAATGTTAAACTATATGAATCTTCTAGTTGATTTTATGATAAAAATCAATTAGAAGGTTTTTTTTATTAAAATTATGTATCAAAATTATATACTAAATTGAATTGTATATGTTAAAAAAGAGTACGTGAGCTATTCATATATACGAATCAATTATCCTCATAAGTGAAAAGGCGAATGGAGTCATACACAAAATTGTATGACAATTCCATCCTATCACGTTTACATCAAAAAAGAAGATATGATGCCTATTTTTTATAAAGAATAAATCTCATAAGAGTTATCTTCTTTTAGCTTTTCTAACCAAACCATTTCTAAAATATCTAATTCTTCTAAGTAGTCTTTTTTAGTTTTGTTATCATCATGTTTTATAAGTTCTAAAATTTCAAATGTAAATGTTTTTTCTCCATATTTTTTCCAATCATTGTTTAAATCTCTTACCATACATGACCCAGCACCAAGTTGAAATTTGAGGGAGTTAAACTTGCTTTTTATGTCATTGCTCTTTCCAAGATAAATCTTTTTAGTAGTATCATTTTTTATCATAAATACACCAATGTCAAATTTCATTTCCTTATATAGTTGTTTTAATTCACGTTTTCTATCCATTTTCTTAGTACCTCTCTTTATAATTAATATGTAATATGTAATATGTAAAATTATTTATATATTACATATTATTATAAAGAGATTAATTTCAAATGTAAATAGATTTTGATAAAATTAATTATAAGTTTACTATTACTTAGTATCAATATCTAGGCTAATTAGAGTTATTATATGACTTAATATTATATAAAATTAAAAGAAGAGTTGACA
This sequence comes from Clostridioides sp. ES-S-0006-03, assembly GCF_020662275.1. Classification (NCBI taxonomy): domain Bacteria; kingdom Bacillati; phylum Bacillota; class Clostridia; order Peptostreptococcales; family Peptostreptococcaceae; genus Clostridioides; species Clostridioides sp. ES-S-0006-03. Next base: position 22,627 of record NZ_JADGMM010000003.1, on the reverse strand, counting down.
TGATGAAAATTATAGAATAAACTAAAAATGTAATAGTTAATAAATCTTAACTATTACATTCAAAGGAGGCTGTTATTATGAATAAAAATATAGAATTAATTGGAAACTTTGCAAGTGATTGGATTCGCTATAGTGATTATGAATATAAAATTACTGAAGAAGATGAACTGTATATAGTACCAACAGAAGATGCTGTATTTACTATGTACAATCCATTTGATGTTGCAGATGAAATTATAGTAGATATAATTCGCATAGGACAAGAAGCATTACAAGAGATATCAAAAGAAACTAAAGAAATGAGATTAAAAAAAGAAGTACTTGAATTTGTAAAGAAATATGGGTTGTTAGGATTAATTTATTCAAGTGTATATAATAGAGATATTGTTGGTGAAGAAAGAGTACTGATGATTGAAAAGAATTATATTACAAAAGAGAATATATTGAATACTGATGAGTATGTAAATATGTTCATCCCATTTGCAAGTGATGAAGATGTATACTTTAAAAAATATAAACGAGGTATAGATGTATCAAAACGAGAGGAATCACCCAAGTTTTTTGGAAAAAGACCATTGATTTTAGATTTAGTATTTTCAAGGTTTTATACAGAACAATTGGATTGGATTGTAAATTTTGCTAAGGATATGTGTAGACATTTTAATCAAATTTGTGTCTATAAAAACATGTCTAACCTACTAACTGAAAGTGTGACTATTATGTCTGGAGGGTTTAACCCTCAAAAGATTGGATTTTCTATAAGTCAATTAGATAAACCCACAATTGCATGGGAATTTAATTCTTTAAAAACAGCTATTGAAACTATATATGCATTTGCAATTACAAGTGAACCTGCATCTTTAAATAAATGTAAGTATTGTGGAAAGATTTATATACCTACAAATTCTAAATCTCAATACTGTTCACCTTCCTGTAGAAATTGCTCAAATGTAAAGAAAAGCAGAAGTAGAGCTAAAAAAGATAAGTAGATTAATATATCATTCTTTAGATTTTAATTATAAATAACTATTAAATTGATGAATAGTTATAAAAAATATATCTGAGTAATGATATATTTTTTTTATTGAAAAATTTAATTAAAATAGTAATTTTGAGTTGACAAAAACTACTTATAATAATATTATTATAAGTAGTTCTATAAGTTAATAAATATACTAATTTAAATATAACATAAAATGAATTAAAAGTCAATAGAAAAAATAAAAAAGGAGAATTTTAAAATGATATCACCTATTATTTTGAGTTCTATGCATCAAAATTTAAAGGAAATAGAAAGAAATGAATTGCTTGAAACTAATAAAGAATCTAAGTGTTATGGTCTAGTACTTTCCGAAGCGGATGTAAAAGATATAATAACTTCAAGAAATGATACTTTAAAGGGATATGGAAGAATAGAATTAGATATAAAAGTTACAAAACAATTAATAGAAAACATATATACATCACAGTTTACGAATATGGATGATTATTTAGAAATTATTAATGATATGCAAGAAATCTTTTATTACTTAAAAAATGAAACAGATGATAAAATTTGTGATGATGAAATTATAGAAATACTTGATGAACTTTATGAAAAATTTACAGGGAATATGGATAATGTAAGGGGAGAAGCAGAGGAATTTGCAAAAAAGTTTAAATTTGGAGAAGTTTAATCTAATGAGAGGGGAAACTTACTATGTCAAATAATAATCTAACCAACATCAATATAAATGAAAATAATCTAATAAAAAATCAATATGCAATATCTCTACTTAAAGAATGTATGGATTGTAAAGTAATAAATGAGAGAGAAGTATATAACATACAACAGGAAATATCCTTAATTCTTATAGATTTAATTAAAAAATATACAAATGGTCAAAGTACATCAGTAAAGACTGAAGTTGCTGAAAAATTATTGCTTTCAATTTGGTATTCTATTGATGCATATGTAAGTAAACTTGAAAATATAGAAAAAAGAGTTGCAGAATTGACGTCTAAAAATATTAAGTATGTATACTTAGAAGGCATTAAAATTCTTGAATATGATTTACTTGAGTTAGAAAAATTTTATGAAGTAATGAAAATTAGAAAATTAGACACTAATTTAATGGCGTATAATGATACTTTAATGGAACTGTCTGGTTTCTTTAAAAACTATAGTATAAAATTTGAAGCATATGATATTCCAGTGAGTATAGATTATCCATTGGCATTAGATGATATGGATATTCAAGGAATTTATTATGTGAAAAATTATATTGAGAGTATGGATATAGAAAATAGATTTTGTAATTTATTTAGAAAGAAAGATAGAGAAAAATTATTTTATGATTATGGAATAACTTATAAAATAGATTGTGATGTTATACTTATAAATTTATTTGAACTTATTATAAATAACTCTATTTTCTCTACAATTTTAGGTAATGAATCAACTAATTTGAAGATTTCAGAATATGAATATGAATTTTTAGAAAAACAATTTAAAAACATATACAATCATACTTTTGAAGATGAAATTAAGCAATATGAGGAAAATAATGTAGTTGAATTTATTGAAGAAAGTAATAGTTTTGATTTTAATAATTCTGAAGAGCTCAATAAAGAAAGTATAATAAATGAAAAAATAGTTTTATTGCTTGAAGAAGCAATTGATGTTTTGATAGAAAGATTAAATATAGAAGATGAAGCCATGATAAAATACATAAAAGCATATGAGAAGATATTTATTGAGTCTGTACTAAGTTCAATAAAAAGTGGCACTTTTAAAAGTATGATAACTGTAAGTAAGAATGAAAGTGAACCTTTAGAAAAGTATATTGTTGATGATGAAAATAAATTAGATGATAAGTCATTTAGAGCGATATTCAATGCTGTACTAGAGAGTACTTCTATAATTGAAAAAATAAAAATAATAAAGGAAAATATCAATGCAAAAAAAGACTTTATTGATATTCTTGAATCTGAGTGCTTATTTGGGGATGATTATCTAATGCTATTTGCTTCATTAAGTGAATTTGAATTGGCAATACTAGGAAGTGTAGTATTTTATGAAGATATGAGAATGGAAGAAATTAATTTATTAGAACTATTACTAAACAAAAATAATAAAACTACACTATGGAAAAGAGAGTACATTGAATTTATGAAGAAAAAAAATAAGGAAAAAATACATTGTATAGAAGAATATATAAATCAAATTAATTAACAAAAAATTGTGAATAAATAGAATGTTAGTATATAATATAATTTGTAAAGCATATCAAAAATACATATCTGTGGAGGAGACTATGAAAGAATATATTATAAATAATATTGAGGAGATAAGAGAAGAATTAATTGATTTATCTAAAAAAATATGGGAAAATCCAGAATTAGCTTTTGAAGAAAAGTATGCAAGCAGTATTCAAAAGGAATATCTAAAGTCAAAAGGATTTGAAATTGAAGAAGTAGACAATTTACCAACTGGATTTATAGCGAGTTTTGGAGAAGGTAAGCCCGTAATTGGAATACTTGGCGAATATGATGCTTTGCCAGAACTATCACAATCTGTGAGTACAGAAAAAAATCCATTGGTAGAGGGAGAATCTGGACATGGATGTGGTCATAATTTATTGGGTGTAGCAGGTGTAGGAGCAGTCGTTTCTATCAAAGAACTTATGGAAAAAAATAAATTTAATGGAACAATAAAATATTTTGGTTGTCCTGCTGAAGAAGAAGGTGGAGGAAAGACTGTAATGTGTGTAAATGGATGTTTTGATAATGTAGATTGCGCATTTACATGGCATCCTTTTGATATAAATGGAACATGGAGAGGTGGAAGTCTGGCAAATTTATCTGCTAGATTTAAGTTTAAGGGAATAACAGCACATGCAGCTCAAGCCCCTCATAATGGTAGAAGCGCATTAGATGCTGTTGAACTTATGAATGTAGGAGCAAATTATTTAAGAGAACATGTAATTGACTCTATAAGAATGCATTATGTTATAACTAATGGTGGAGGAAGACCTAATGTAGTTCCTGGTTTTGCGGAAAGTTGGTATTTTATAAGAGGTAAAAAAGCAAAGGATGCAGAGAATGTTCTTGATAGGCTAATAAAAGTGGCACAAGGAGCAGCTATGATGACAGAGACTGAAATGGAGTATGTAATTACTGATGGGATTTATGATTATATACCAAATCAGTGTTTAACTGATTTAGTATACGATAATATGATTCTTGTTGGAACTCCTAAAACTACTCCTGAAGAAGAAGAATTTGCAAAAAAATTATGTGCTACTCTTACTAAGGATGAGAGACTAGGTGTAGCTACAGCATTCCAAGACGATAAATCTATTGTGGACAGTTATATACATCATGGTATAGCTGATGGAGCAGAAGATAAGGGATTAGCTGGTTCTACTGATGTTGGAGATGTAAGTTATGTGATACCAGTAGCTCAATTTGCAATGGCAGCATGGCCTGTTGGTGTGGCAAGCCACACATGGCAGTCATGTGCATCAGCTGGTTCAAGTATAGGATTTTCAGCTATGATAAATTCAGCTAAGGTATTGGCTTGTAGTGCTTATGATGTATTTATGAATACTAAGATTATTGATGAGGCAAATATAGAGTTTGAAAAATCATTAGATGGACAAAAATTTAAACCATTGGTATAATCTTGGTAATAAAAATATTTATGGGGGGAATAACTATGAGAGAACAAGTTGAAAAAGTACTTGAACAAAAGATAAAACCTGTATTACAAAGAGATGGTGGAGATGTAGAGCTTATAGATGTAAATGAGAATGGTGTAGTTTTAGTTAGATTACAAGGTGCTTGTAGTGGATGTCCAGGAGCAACTATGACAATAAAAGCTGTTATTGAAAATGTTTTGGTAAGCGAAGTTCCAGGAGTAACTCAAGTGTTAGGTGTTTAATAAATTTAAATTATACATAAGGATTTATTAAGCTGTGTAAAAGAGTAAGTAAAACATTATAGATATATATGAAAAAGTGTGTAAGTGTATATTCATTTTCTTACACACTTTTTTTTATTTATTATCCAGCCATACCAATAAACATACCTATAAAGTATGGAATTAACCAGATAGTCCATACAACTATACTAAACTTATGGAAGAATTTTTTCTTATCTTCATCGTCCTTATACAAAACAAAAGTAGCCCAGCCTGCATGAAAAAGCATAAGCACAATTGCTAGGAGACCAGTTATACTATGAAGATTTTGGGACAATACAGACTTCACTTCAAAAGCGTGGCTATTAGCTATATTACTCATTGTAAATGTTCCTAAAGTATCAAATATTAAACCAAGCCAAAATATAATTACATGTTTCTTTTTTAAAATTTTAGCTTTTCTTTCTCCAAATACACCTATAGTGTAAAAAATTAAAGCTGATGTTATAAACACTATTGCAAGTATTAATTTAGAACTCATAATTATCTCTCCTTTATTTTTGCTAATATATTTCTAAGATTTTTTACTAATTCATTTAATTCTTTTTCATCACAATTTTTAAAAATACCATCAAAGCTTTCTTGCATTTTACTTTTAAAATTTGTGGCGAATTCAAGTCCATCCTCTGTAAATTTAACATATGTATTTCTCTTATCATCATATTTTTTGAACTTTTCTACATATCCAAATTGCTCTAATCTACTGATTATACCTGATACCGTTCCTTTAGCTAAAGACATCTCATCGCATAGTTGTGAAATTGTTAGTTCTTGATTATGAGCTATTAGCTTTATAACTATAATCTGTTGATGTGTTAATCCATTTTCCTTAAAATTTTCCTCTACTGTGTACATTGTTTTAGAATAGAGTTCTTTTAGAAGCATAGCTATTCTAAAACAATCATAATTAGTTTTCAATAAAATCACCTCTTAGATAGTTTGCATAGAAACTAATATAATATAGTTTCAGTAAATAGTCAATATAAAATTTAATAATTATGTAATAAATAAGAGATTAGTAATATCATAAAAATTTAATTTTAGGTAAAAATAAAACAATTTGATGAAATTTTAACAATTTTTCAAAAGTTTGTTTACACACAACATAAATGATGCTAAAATTGGTTTATAGATAAATATTTAAAATTTAATTTTTATTTAATGATAATAAAACCACGAAGGTTTAAACGTCGATTGACGCTTGCTTTTGGTGGTTTTTTTTATTGCAACAAAGGGGGAATAGGGGTTTGTTAAAGGATATAGTTAAAAAGTTGTTGCAGTTTATTTTAGTAATGTTTTTATTATCTTTTGTGGTTTTTTATATGGCAAGACTTGCTCCAGGAGACCCATTAATTTCTTACTATGGAGATGGTGTAGAAAGAATGAGTACTCAAGAAAAAGAAAATGCTATGAAAAAACTTGGTCTAAACGAACCAATATACAGTCAATATATAAAATGGATTTCAGATGCATCAAAAGGAGAATTTGGGATTTCATTTAAATATAAGCAAAATGTTACTTCTGTTATAAATGATGTTTATATAAATACTATCATATTAGGTGGTTCAGGATACATACTTACCTTTGTTCTAGCATTACTTTTAGGAATTTTTTGTACATTGCATGAAGATAAGCTTATAGATAGGGTTATATGTAAACTAGGTACGATAACCAATTGTATTCCATCATTCTGGGTTGCTTTAGTACTTATACTTATATTCAGTATAAATCTAAGTATACTTCCAAGTAGTGGAGCTTATTCAATGGGAGAGGAATATAGTATATCAAGTAGGATATCTCATTTAATATTACCTCTTACAGTACTTATATTGAGCCATTTATGGTATTACACATATATGATAAGAAATAAATTGCTAGAAGAAATAAGAGAAGATTATGTATTGCTATGTAAAGCAAAAGGTTTAAACAATAGAACCATTGTTTTTAAGCATTGCCTGAGAAATATAATGCCATCATATATAAGTATCATGGCTATTTCAATACCTCATATATTAGGAGGAACTTATGTAGTTGAAAAGGTTTTTTCTTATCCAGGGTTAGGAACTCTTTGTTTTGAGAGTGCAAAGTATCACGATTATAATATGTTATTAGTTTTATGTCTAATAACAGGAGCTTTAGTGGTATTTGGAAATATGCTAGCTCAAATTATAAACAATAAAATAGACCCTAGAATGAAGTACGATAGAGGTGATAACAATGAAGCCGCAATGTAGTGATTTTGAGATTGTAGGAGAAAATTATATTTCAGTAGTAAAAGATGAACAAATAGAAATAAAAAAAACTCTGTTTGAAAAATTTAAACAGTTACCATATATATCAATCATAATTTTATCTATTATAGTTATTGGAAGTGTATTTTCATCTTTGATAATGACACATGAGCCAACATATATGGATTTAGTAAGTTCTAATTTAGCTCCAAGTAAAGATTTTTTCTTTGGAACAGATTCAATGGGAAGAGATATATATTCTATGATATGGTATGGAGGAAAAATATCTTTATTTATAGGAATATTTTCGACAATAATATCAACTATTATAGGAATTGTTTATGGTAGCATAAGCGGTTCAGCATCTGAGCTTGTAGATGATGCAATGATGAGATTTACAGAAATCATACTTAGTATACCATCAATATTAATTATAATATTTGTACAAGCGATACTTGGGAATTCAAATCCAATATCTATGTCCATAGTAATAGGGATAACAAGTTGGATGAATATATCTAAGATTGTAAGGACTGAAGTTAGACAAATAAGAAATAGTGAGTACATACTAGCAGCTAAAAGTATGGGTGGAGGATTTTTATATATATTAAAACAGCACTTACTTCCAAACTTTGTTGCATCAATAATGTTTATGGTAGTAACAAATATAGGTGCAGCTATTGGAACTGAGTCAACACTGAGTTTTTTAGGAATTGGTTTGCCAATAGAAATTGTTTCTTGGGGAAGTATGCTATCTTTATCAGAAGAAGCACTGCTTTCAAATAGATGGTGGATTATCCTAATTCCAGGTATATTTTTAGTTACTACATTGGTCTGTATAACTAATATTGGTAATTATATAAGAAAGAGCAATAATAAAAAATCAAGTAATTTATAAATCAGCGTTTTAAGTGTTAAATAAGCAAATACTAAGGTATTTGAAATATCTATTTAAATAAATGGGGTCAAAGCTTTAAAAAATATTTATTATTAAAAGCAAAAGGGGGAGCATCATGAAATTAAAAAAATTAAAAGTTTTAAGTCTAGTAATGATACTTAGTCTAATGGCAGGCTGTTCGAGTGCAGGAAATGGGGACAAAAAAACAGATAAACCTAAAGATGGTAAAGTACTTGTTTATGGAAGTAATGACTATACAAGTATAAATCCAGCACTATATGAACATGGCGAAATAAATTCATTGATATTTAATGGATTAACAGCTCATGATGAAAATAATAAAGTAGTTCCTTGTCTAGCAAAAGATTGGAAATTTGATGAAGCAACAAATACATATACTTTTAATTTAAGAGATGATGTTAAGTGGCATGATGGAGAGAAATTTACAGCAAATGATGTTAAATTCACAATGGAAACTATAATGAATCCAGACAATGCTTCTGAAATAGCATCAAATTATGAAGATATAACAAAAATTGATGTAATTAATGATACTACTATAAAAATTGCTTTAAAAGCACCAAATACAGCAATGCTTGATTATTTAACAGTTGGAATATTACCAAAACATGCATTAGAAGGTAAAGATATAACTACTGATGGATTTAATCAAAAACCAATAGGTACTGGACCATTCAAACTTGAAAAATGGGATAAAGGGCAAAGTATAACACTTGTTAAAAATAGTGATTATTTTGTAAAAGAGCCAGGACTGGATAAAGTAGTATTTAAGATTGTACCAGATGACAAAGCTAAAGCAATGCAATTAAAATCAGGTGAATTAGATTTAGCACAAGTAACTCCTAAAGATATGTCTAATTTTGAGAAAGACGAAAAGAATTTTAAAGTAAATATAATGAAAACTGCAGATTATAGAGGTATACTATATAACTTCAATTCTAAATTCTTTAAAGATGAAAAGACTAAAGGATTACCAAATGCTTTAAGTTATGCAATAGATAGAAAAGCAATAGTTGATAGTGTATTATTGGGGCATGGTGTAGCCGCATATTCACCTTTACAAATGGGACCATATAATAATCCTGATATAGAGAAATTTGAATATAATCCAGAAAAGGCTAAGCAAGAAATTGAAAAATTAGGTTGGAAGTTAGGTTCTGATGGAATATATGAAAAAGAAGGTACTAAATTAGCTTTTGAAATAACAGCTGGCGAAAGTGACCAAGTTAGAGTTGATATGGCTAAAATATGTGCACAACAGCTAAAAGAAATAGGTGTTGATGCTAAAGCTGTAGTTGTAACTGAAACAGATTGGGCTAATCAAGATGCGCACTTAATCGGTTGGGGAAGTCCATTTGACCCAGATGACCATACATATAAAGTATTTGGAACAGATAAAGGTGCAAACTACAGTGCTTATTCTAATCCTACTATAGACAAAATACTTCAACAAGCAAGAGAAACAGAAAATAAAGATGAAAAATTAAAGTTATATAAACAATTCCAAGTAGAGATGACTAAAGATATGCCATATACATTTATTGCTTATATAGATGCTATATATGTTGGAAAACCAAATATAAAAGGTTTAACACCTGATACAGTTTTAGGTCATCATGGTGTAGGGATATTCTGGAACATAGCTGATTGGACAATAGAATAATAGTTAGATTAATTAGAAACCTTATGGATGAAATATATCCCTAAGGTTTGAATAGCATAGGGGTTGATGGTTTTTGGAACATTTATTGGAGGTTAATAATCTATCTGTAAGCTTTAAAATAGAAGAAGGCGAAGTACAGGCTGTGAGAGATGTGTCCTTTACCCTAAAGAGGGGTGAAACACTAGCTATAGTTGGAGAATCTGGTTGTGGAAAATCTGTATTATGCAAAAGTTTGATAAAGATACTTCCATATAATGGATATATCAAAAGTGGAGAGGTTCTATTTAAATCAAAGGACTTAGTTAAAAAATCTGAGAAAGAAATGGAAGATATTAGAGGAAGAGATATATCAATGATATTTCAAGACCCTATGACATCTTTGAATCCAACCATATCAATAGGAAAGCAAATAACTGAAGCTATAGTAATCCATCAAGGCATAAGTAAAAGTGAAGCTAAGAAAAGAGCTATAGAGCTTATTGAATTAGTTGGGATAGATAATCCTGAAAAAAGATTTAAACAATTTCCGCATCATTTTTCAGGAGGAATGAGGCAACGTATAGTAATTGCTATAGCACTAGCTTGTAATCCAGAAGTATTAATTGCTGATGAGCCTACAACAGCCTTGGATGTGACTATACAAGCTCAAATAATTGACTTAATAAAAGAACTACAAAATAAAATAGGCTTATCAATAATATTTATAACTCATGATTTAGGTGTAGTTGCAACTATGGCTGATAGGATAGCAGTTATGTATGCAGGTAAGATTGTAGAAATAGGAACAGTAGAAGATATATTTTATGACCCTAGACATCCATATACTTGGGGATTATTAGGTTCATTACCTACTTTAGATTCACAAGAAGATTATTTGTATAATATACCTGGAATGCCTCCAAATTTATTAAATCCTCCAAAGGGGGATGCATTTGCAGTAAGAAATAAAAATGCTCTTAGGATAGATTATGAAAAGGAGCCACCAATGTTTAAAATTAATGATACACACAGTGCAGCAACTTGGTTATTGCATCCAGATGCACCTAAAATAAATATACCAGTTAGGGTAAATGGTGGAAGGGTGATTTCTAATGAATAAAGAAAAAATACTAGAAATAAAAAATTTAAAACAATATTTTCATTTGGATAAAAGTACTATTGTAAAAGCAGTTGATGATATAAGTTTTGATATATATAAAGGAGAAATATTTGGTTTAGTAGGAGAATCTGGTTCAGGAAAATCTACAACTGGTAAAACTATAATAAAGTTACATGAGCCTACTGGTGGAGACGTAATTTATAAGGGAAATTGTATCTCAGATAAAAAATCATATAAATTTGTAAAAAAAGATGTAAATAAAAGTATGCAGATTATTTTTCAAGATTCTACCTCATCATTAAATCCTCGTATGACAATTGGAGATATAATTTCAGAGCCACTTAAAATTCAGGGTGTCTGTAAAAATAAAGCAGAAAGACTGGATAAAGTCTATGAGATGTTAAATTTAGTGGGACTTGATAGAAGCTATGCAAATAAATATCCTTCTGACTTTTCAGGTGGGCAAAGACAACGTATTGGTATAGCTCGAGCTCTTTCAGTAGACCCAGAGTTTATAATAGCTGATGAACCGATAGCCTCTTTAGATGTGTCTATACAAGCACAAATAGTAAATTTATTTAAAAAATTACAGAAAGAAAAGAATTTAACTTGTTTGTTTATAGCGCATGATTTATCTATGGTGAGACATATTAGTGACCGTATAGGAGTTATGCATAATGGAAAATTAGTAGAATTAGCGAATTCAGAAGAGTTGTATAATAATCCTATACATCCATATACAAAGTCTTTACTTTCTGCAATTCCTATTCCTGACCCAAGATATGCTAAGGTAAGAAATAGAGTGGAATATAATTATAGTATGTATAATTGTTCAAGTGATGAGTTATCAAGTTGGATTGAGGTTTCAGATGGTCATTTTGTATATGCTTCTAAATCAGATATAAATAAATACCAACAAAATTTAAAAGTTGTTTAGTGTAAAAACCATTCTAGGTAAGAGTTGCTTATTTAGAGTGGTTTTTATGTATGTAAATTTATGTGTAAAAGTGTAAGCTTTAGAACGTTCCCTTTAATTATTATCTTTAAAAATTTTATGATTAAAGTGTTAGCAAGTAGCATATTATTTTATAAAGGTTTATATAAAATACTTAAAATTGTTCTATATTTTGTCTTTAAATATATTAATATTAAAAAATTTACACTTTTAACAGGATTTATGTAAGTGTTTATAGAAATAAATAAGTATGTACATAATACATAATTATTTTTTATAATTCTAAAATAAAAGAATGGAGAGATAGCTATGAAGTGGAGAGATTATGCTGATGATGTAAACTTATTTGAGGATTTTGATAGAAGTATCAAACCTCTAACTGACGAACAAAGAAAGAAAAATATAAACACTTTAATTGCATATTTTTCAAAAGAAGTTCCTTCTAAAATATACAATTTATCAAATGATGAAATCAAGCCTAGAGATATACTTAGAGGACTTCTTAATGTATATCCACCAAAAGAAATTGCTCCAGAGATACTTAGTATGTTACATAACTTATTGTTAATTGAATGTGAAGAAAGAGAGTTAGTAGATGTAAATGATATAGAAGAAGTTGAGGAAGGCATTGCTATATGGAGAGGCAATATAACTAATTTAAAAGCAGATGCAATAGTAAATGCTGCAAACAATAAGCTATTAGGATGTTTACAACCATTACATTTATGTGTAGATAATGAGATACATTCATGCGCAGGTCCTAGACTTAGAGAAGATTGTGACAAAATAATAAAAAAACAAGGACATTTAGAATATACAGGAGATGCTAAAATAACTAGAGGTTATTGTCTACCTGCAAAATTTGTAGTACACACTGTTGGACCTATTGTATCTGGTGGTCAGCCAAGCAAAGAACAGGAAAAACAATTACTACATTGCTACAAATCATCTCTAAATACTATAAGAGAAATTGATGAAATAAAGAATATCGTTTTTTGTGGTATTTCTACAGGGGTATTTGGATATCCAAAAAAAGAAGCAGCTAATCTTGCTGTAAATAGAGTGAGATTATGGCTAAAAGAAAATCCTGAGAAAAATTTAAAAGTTGTATTTAATGTATTCACAGAAGAGGAAGAAGAAAAATATAGAAGAATATTTAGATAGCACTTGCCAATAAAGTATCTAGTAATATTTATTAGATAAGGCAATAGCTTATAAATATTAATGATTGATAAAATATAATTTGTAATTTTAGTAGATTAATAGGTATAATAGAAATCATAAGAGTAGTATAAGTAGCGATTGTATTACTTTTAAAAAACAAAATATAGGAAAATTAAATGGTAAATAAATATGAAAAATAGTTTTAAGAATTATATTAGTTTAAGAAATAAGGTAATAATTGTATCAGTTGTATTTCTGTTAATACCGTTAATCATATCGTATATATTTGGCAAATTGGTGTACGATAGCTCAGTTGGCTCAGAACAGTTAATAAAAAAAGAAGATGTATTAAAAGTATTTTCTAAGAGGAAAGATAAGCCCTTAGATAAATTGAAAAACTACAAGACAGATGAGCTGATGATACAAAGCTCTAATAATTACAAACTTGAAAGTCTTTTTATGAATTCAAATATAAAAACAAAAAATACTATTATAATTGTTCATGGAATGGGAAGTAATCACTATGAAATGCTAAAAATAGCATATGAATACTTAGATAAAGGTTATAATGTATTGATTTACAATCAAAGAAATACTGGTAATAGTGGAGGCGACAATTATACATTTGGTCTTTATGAGAGATATGATTTAGATAGTATAGTTAAGTTTGTAAAAAATAAATTCCCAGATGGTAAATTGGGAATCCATGGATTTTCTATGGGTGCAGGAACAGCTGCTATGCATACAGCTATAAACTCAGAAAGTCAAGAGGTCGATTTTTATATATTGGATTCTCCATATTCTGAAATGAAGGATGCCATTAGAATGGGAGTAATAGAAAAACATATACCAAATGTATTAGTAAATTATGTCGTAGCATGTGGGGATGTGTATAATAAATTTAAATCTGGATTTTGGTATAGTGATGTAGAACCATATAAGGCAATCGAAAAGAGTAATGTTCCTATACTATTTATACATGGAACAAAAGACACTGTTTGTAATTATCAAAATAGCCAAACCATGTATGACTTAGTCAAGCATAATAAAAAAGAGCTATGGCTCATAGAAGGTATTGAACATGTTGCTGGATATGACTCTGATAGTAGAGCATATTTCAATAGAATTTTTAGGTTTATAGATAGTAGTATTATCAATTAATAGAAATTAGTTGTATATTTTAATAGCTTATTTATTTTATTACAAAATAAATAAGCTATTTTTCATATTAAATATAAATATTTAATATGAATTAATTGATTATGAAAATGAAAATAACTACCAATTAAATTCACCTGTACCTCAAATAAAAGAGTTAGTATTATATACAATAAAATCTAACGAAAAGAGAGGTAGTATATATGAAAAACAAAAATAATAAAGAAAAAGGCATGTTGAATATGAGAGTATTAAGAGTTTTGGGATTACTATTAATATTTTTTGACTATACAGGAGATACTTTAAATTTTTATAACTTTTTTGCTAAACCCTTAGTATCAGGAAGTTTATATCAATCAGGAGGAGCTGATTATATAGTATTATTGTTATTTGTTACAGAATGTGTATACTTAGTTGGAAGATACATATTAAAAGTTAAAATAAATTGGAGTGAAGTTATTGAAAATGAAAAAGATAATTTTATTAATAATTTATTAGTTGAGAAGATACAAGAAGAAAGCAACTTTGTATATAACCTATTAAACTCATTTATTTTACCGCATGTATACAAGATAGGAAAATTATTCATATCAAAAACACATAATACGTTAATCTACATTAAGGAAAATTACTATTATGTAAATATATATTAATATATTTAACTATTTAGTATATTGAATTTTATATGTGGCTACCAAAATGAACAATATAGGTTTTTATGATAGACTGAATTTTTTGATGTACGTTTTTGGCATACATAAAAATCGCAATTTACTTTACAATTAATTTATAAATCATGTAAAAATAGATTGCGATTTTTATTTTTAAACTTCTGCTATGATTTTGCCTGTGTCAATCAAATCATATCCACCAAGACCTTGAAGTTCGGCCTTAAATTCAGCTGAATTAATTATACTAATTATAGTTTGGTAGACAGGGTTTTTCAAGTCTTCTTTTTTAATAACCAAATCATAACGTTCCTTGTGAAGAGGAATAAAGTCAATATTGTTTACTTGTAGAGCAGCTTTTTCATTGCCTAATCCAACATCAGCTATACCACGAGAAACCTTGCTTGCTACACCTAAATGCGATAATTCTTCATTATAATAACCATTTATATCAGTGCCATTAAAATTTAAAAGTCTAAGTTTGCCATCAAGCAAAACTCTAGTTCCAGCCCCTTTTTCTCGATTTACAAGTGTTATATTTGGTCTGGTTAAATCATTCCAACCTTTTATTTCCTTAGGATTTCCTTTAGCAACATAAAAACCTTGCATTCTATATGCTAGATTTATAAGTACACATGGGATTCCTGGCAATAGTTTTTTAACAAAAGTACTATTATATTCGTCTGTTTCAAAATCCCATAGATGGGATGATGCTATAGAAACCCTGCCATTATATAATTCATATAAAGCATTATAACTTCCTATATAAGAGCGAAATGTATTTACTCTATCTAATCTTTTTTCAACAGACCTAGCTAAAATGTCTAATATTACATCTTGACCAGAAATAATAATTTTACGATTATTA
Source organism: Clostridioides sp. ES-S-0006-03 (assembly GCF_020662275.1). Taxonomy (NCBI): domain Bacteria; kingdom Bacillati; phylum Bacillota; class Clostridia; order Peptostreptococcales; family Peptostreptococcaceae; genus Clostridioides; species Clostridioides sp. ES-S-0006-03. The sequence continues at coordinate 6,939 of NZ_JADGMM010000003.1, read as the reverse complement.
TCAATATCTATATTTTTATTGTTAAAATGTGTATCTTTAATTTTACCAGTTTTTTGATTGTTGATATATTCTTCGACATCTTTAATATCAACTCTTATTTTTTTACCTACTTTGTAAGAAGGAAGTTCACCTCTTTTGATTAATTCATATACAGTATTTTTTGTTATCTTTAATAATTCAGCTACTTCAACAGGTGTCAAAGATGATAATGAGTCCATAATCCACCTCCATATAAGGTTATTTTAACATTAAAAAAAGAAAAATGTAGAAAAATATTTAAAAGTAATATAAATAATTTACTTGAAAATTTATTAGCAGGTATATATAATTAAGTTATACATAACAAAACATGATAAAACATGATAAAACGAATTAAAATATGTATCAAATTTACAAAAAGGGAGAGTATTATGAAAAAAATATTGGGAATATTAGGATTAGTTGCATGTTTAACTTTGGGGACAGTTGGATGTAGTAGTAAAGAAAGTCCAAAAGATGATAGTAAAGAAGAAAAAACAAATAAAAGCAGTGAGACAGTAGAACTAAACATATCTGCTGCTGCAAGTTTAAAAGAAGCAATGGCAAAAATTGAAGAAGAATATAAAAAAGTTGATTCCAATGTAAAGCTTACAGTTAACTATGGAGCATCAGGTTCACTTCAACAGCAAATAGAACAAGGTGCACCATGTGATTTATTTATTTCAGCAGGTCAGAAACAAATGAAAGCTTTAGATGAAGAAAAGTTATTGGTTTCTGATACTATGAAAGATTTAGTTAAAAATGATTTAGTTCTTATTTCTTCAGCTGATAGTGATGTATCTAGTATGAAAGACTTAACTACAGATAAAGTAAAGAAAATTGCAGTTGGAGAAGCTGAAAGTGTTCCAGCAGGTAAATATGCAGATGAAGTATTAACTAATTTAAATTTAAAAGATACATTAAAAGATAAATTGGTGTTTGCGAAAGATGTAAAAGAGGTTTTAGCATGGGTGCAATCAGGTAATGCAGATGTTGGATTCGTTTATTTTAGTGACACTGTGAATAATGATAAAATAAAAGTAGTTGAGAAAACAGATGAAAAAACTCATTCACCTATTACATATCCAGTTGCAGTAATTGAAGCTAGTAAAAATGCAGATGCTGCTAAGAAATTTGAAGAATTCCTGTTGAGTGATGCAGGACAAAAGATTTTTGAGGAATTTGGATATAAAAAAGTAGAATAAGCTTACAAATAATTTATATGTAATTAAAAAGAAGTTGTATATAAATAAATGAAAATTGAAAATAATTGTATATTATAATAAAATGGAAATAGTGAAATTAATATATTTATTAATTTCACTATTTCCATTTAAATTAAGGAGGGAAAAAATGGGGACAGATTGGTCACCTTTATGGATATCACTTAAGACAGCTTTTTTGTCAACGATAATAACTTTTATAATAGGAATATTTGTGTCATATATTATGGCTAACTATAGAGGTAAGTGGAAAGGTATTATAGATGGTATCTTTACACTTCCATTAATTTTGCCACCCACAGTTGTTGGATTCTTTTTATTGTTGTTATGTGGGAAAAATGGCTTTGTAGGTAAATTTTTACTGAATTTTGATAAAACCTTAATATTTAGCTGGACAGCAACTGTAATCTCAGCAGTAGTAGTATCTTTTCCTATGATGTATAGAACTTCAAGGTCAGCTTTTGAACAAATTGATAGCAACATGTTGTCTGCTGCTAGAACCTTAGGTCTTAATGAATGGAAAGTTTTTTTAAAGATTGCAGTACCATTAGCTTGGCCTGGGATAATAGGTGGACTTGTGTTGTCGTTTGCTAGAGCACTTGGAGAATTTGGTGCTACACTTATGATAGCTGGAAATATACCTGGAAAAACTCAAACTATGCCAATCGCTATATTTTTTGCAGTTGAAGGTGGAGATATGAATAAAGCTATGATGTGGGTTATGATTATTGTAGCGATATCTATAGCAATGATTTTATTATTAAATTATTGGTCAGAATTCCAGCAGAAAATAATAGGAAAGAGGTGTAGATAGTTGAGTTTATATGTAGATATTGAAAAAGATTTATCCTCTTTTAAATTAAAAGTAAAAATTGAACAGGAAAAAGGAATTTTAGGATTTTTAGGTGAATCTGGTTCTGGAAAAAGTATGACGTTAAAATGTATAGCAGGACTTGAAAAACCTACAAGAGGTAAGATTATATTAAATGAAAGAGTATTGTTTGATTCTGAAAAAAAGATAAATTTATCAACACAAGAAAGAAACATTGGTTTTTTATTTCAAAACTATGCATTATTTCCTCACATGACTGTAAGCCAAAATATCGAACTTGGTCTTTCAAAGTTAAGTAAAGATGAAAAAAAGGAAATAATAATGAAATATTTAGAAATACTTAAATTAAATGGATTTGAGGGTCGATACCCTTGGCAATTATCTGGTGGTCAGCAACAAAGAGTAGCACTAGCTAGAGCCTTAGCTACATCTCCAGATATACTACTTTTAGATGAACCTTTTTCTGCATTAGACCATCATTTGAGAAGTAATATGGAAAAAGAACTTATGAATATGTTAAAAGATTATAAGGGAGATATATTGTTTGTTACTCATGATATTGAAGAAGCTTACCGAGTTTGTGATGATATTATGGTTTATAATAAAGGAGAAGGTCTTCCAAAAAGACCTAAAAAAGAACTATTTGAGTCTCCAAAATATCTTATAGAAGCAAAAATAACAGGATGTAAAAATATATCTCGATTAAATAGAATAGATAACAATACTATTTATGCTACAGATTGGGGATGTAAGTTGACATTAACTGGAAACATAGGTGATAATATAGAATATGTGGGAATCAGAGAGCATCATATTAAGGTTTTAGATTCTAGTGAAAATTTAGATGGCAAGTTATGTTTTAGACTAATTAACATTATAGAAAATCCATTTACATACACTATATATGCTATAAACAATAATTTATCTAGCAAAAGTATGCCTATTCAGATAGAATTAGAAAAAAACAAAATGAAATTTGATAAGGGAGACAGCATTTATTTAGATTTTCCACAGGAATATTTATTTTGCTTTAAGTACAATTGCAAAGAAAAGGAGTAATTTATATGACTGAAAAAGAAAAAATGTTGTCAGGGAAAGGTTACTATGCAAATGATGAATTGCTAGTAAAAGAAAGAGAGTATTGTAAAAAATTAACTAGGTTGTTTAATAACTCTTTGGAAGATGAATATGAAAAAAGAGTGGATATTTTAAAAAAACTATTTGGTTCAGTTGGGAATCAAATAAATGTTGAACAAAATATAAGGTGTGACTATGGATATAATATACATGTAGGTGAAAATTTCTTTGCAAACTATGACTGTATTTTTTTAGATGTATGTAAAATTGAAATTGGTGATAATGTAATGTTAGCTCCAAATGTTCAAATTTATACAGCTTATCATCCAATTGAGGCACAGCTTAGAATTTCAGGAATAGAGTATGGTTCACCTGTAAAGATAGGAGATAATGCATGGATAGGTGGAGGCGTGATTATAACTCCAGGAGTTACTATAGGTGATAATGTGGTAATAGGTGCAGGAAGTGTAGTGACAAAAGATATACCATCAAATACTGTAGCCGTTGGAAATCCATGTAGAGTAATAAAACATATAGAAGAATAATTTTATTTATATAAATAAGTTAAGATTATTAATATATTATCTTTGGATAAGAAATATATCAATGTAAAATTGAATAGACAATATATTAAAATAAAAAAATATGCCTGTTTTTATGTTTGGAAAGATTCATAGAAACAGGCATATTGATTGTATATAAAAATATCATTAAATTTTACTTTATTTTCATATTTTATATTAATTAGAGTGGTCAAATTATTTATTTTCAGTTTTAATATAAACTATGTTCTTGTCAGAAGGTTTATCTAGAGAAAGTGCCTTTAGAGTATCTTCATTAATAATTAAATTAGTTTCTTCTAAACTTGTTATAGGCATATCTGAAACTTTAGATTCTCCTTTTAGGACCTTAACAGCCATCTCACCAGTCTTATAACCTAATTTTTCATAATCTATACCTTGGCAAGCTAATGCTCCACCTTTTACCATACCTTCCTCTGCAGCTATTATAGGTATTTTATTTTTAGTAGCAAGTTGAGAAACGATAGGCATAGAAGATGCAAGTAAATTATCTGTAGGAGCATAAATAACATCTACGCTACCCATTAAACTAGAAGCAGCTTGATTTATTTCACTAGAAGAACTAATTCCTTTTTCAACAACTTTAAGACCTTTATCATTTGCATATTTCTTCAAGTTATCAACTTGAACTTTAGAATTTACCTCACTAGTATTATATATAACACCTATAGTCTTTGCTTGTGGGATTAGTATATCAAGAGCCTTTAAACTCTTATCAATAGGTGTAAAATTAGAAGTTCCAGAAACATTTTTACCTGGTTTATCTAAAGAATCTGCAAATCCAGCTGAAACAGGGTCAGTTACAGCAGTTATAAGTATAGGTATATCTTTAGTAGCATTGTATGATGCCTGAGCAGATGGAGTAGATATAGCAAATATCAAATCTTTTTTATCAGAAACAAATTTACTAGCTATAGTTTGTGTAGTAGGCATATCATTTTGAGCATTTTGATAATCTATTTCTATATTTTTACCATCTTTAAATCCATTATCTTCTAGAGCTTTAATGAATCCTTCTCTGGATGCATCTAAAGCTTGATGCTCAACTAACTGAGTAATACCAATTTTTTTAATTTCATTATTTTTATCAGATGATTTATTTGACTCACCTTCATTATTTTTAGAACAACCTGTAATGGTAGATACACTAAGAACACCAATTAAAATTAAATTTATCAACTTACTGGACTTCATTTTGACCACTCCCTCATAAAAATCTATTATATTTATTCTTGTTTAGTTTTTACATAAGAAATATTTTCATTAGAAGGTTTTTCCATACCTAAAGCTTTTAGTATATCTTCATTAACAATGATATCTGTATCATCTGATGTAGCTACAGGCATATCAGAAACTGATTCACCATTTAAAATTTTAACAGCCATTTCACCTGTTTTGTAACCAAGTTTTTCATAGTTTATACCTTGACAAGCAAGAGCACCTTTTTCAACTGGACCAGATTCAGCTGCTATAACTGGAATCTTATTTTCAGTAGCTATTTTAGAAACTATTGGCATAGAAGAAGCTACTAAGTTGTCAGTAGGAACATATAAAACATCTATCTTACCAACTAAGCTAGAAATTCCCTGATTGACTTCATTTGAAGTAGTTATTCCTTTTTCAACAACTTTAAAACCATTTTTAGAAGCATATTCTTTTAAAGCATCAACTTGAACTTTTGAATTAACTTCACTAGTATTGTACATAACTCCTATAGTCTTTGCTTTAGGAGCAAATATTTTAAGTAGTTCTAATCCTTTTTCTACAGAAACAAAGTCTGATGTTCCAGATACATTTCCACCTGGTTTTTCAATTGATTTAACTAAGCCAGCAGCGACAGGGTCACTGACAGCAGTTATAAGTATAGGTATATCCTTAGTTGCATTATAAGCTGCTTGAGCAGATGGAGTAGATATTGCAAATATTAAGTCCTTTTTATCAGATGCAAATTTACTTGCAATACTTTGTGTAGTAGGCATATCATTTTGAGCATTTTGGAAATCTATATCAATATTTTCTCCATCTTTAAATCCATTTTTTTCTAAGGCTTTTACAAATCCTGTTTTAGTAGCATCTAATGCTGGATGTTCAACCAATTGAGTTATACCAATTTTTTTAACTTCTTTGTCTTTAGAGTTATTTTCTTGTTTAGAATTGCTAGAGTCTCCACCTTGTGAACATCCTGTAAGCATAGATATTCCAAGAGCACCAGCTAAAATTAAACTTACCAATCTTTTTTTATTAATCATTTTTATATCCCCCTCGAAAATTTTATTATTATATATGTTCATATATTCATATGAATGGTTGTAGTATTGCTAAAAATATTATGACTTTAAAATTATTTTATAAATAAACTAATTTGTAACTAAGCTAAAATTAAATTATCATAATATATACTTTTAAACAGCATATTCAAATTTTTCTAAGATTTCTTCAACTGTTAATTCTTCTTTTTCTTTTCCCTTTACATCTAAGACAACTTCACCTTTATGGAGCATAATTAATCTATCTCCATATTGAAGAGCATGCTTTAAGTTGTGAGTTACCATAAGTGTAGTTATATTTTTTTCTCTTACAATTTTATCGGTTAATTCAATTACCTCATTTGATGTCTTTGGGTCAAGAGCTGCTGTATGCTCATCAAGTAACAAAACTGAAGGACTTGTTAAGCATGACATAATTAGTGAAAGTGATTGTCTTTGACCTCCTGATAAAAATTGTACTTGTACGTCTAGGTATTTTTTTAAATCTAGAGAAACTCCTTCTAATAAATTTTCTAGAAAATCTCTTTTATAACGAAGACATTTTTTTAGATTTAATAACTTACCTTTATTAAGAGCCAAAGATAAATTTTCTCTAACTGTCATAGAGGGACAAGTTCCTAAACTTGGGTCTTGAAAAACTCTACTTACTATTTGAGTTCTTCTATGTTCAGCCAAATTAGATAAATTGTGTTTATTTAACAATACTTGGCCAGAAGATTCTTTTATAAGACCCGATATTATATTTAATAAAGTGGATTTACCAGTTCCATTGCTACCTATGATACTTACAAATTCACCGTCTTCTATGTCAATTGATAAATTTTCAAATATAGTATTAGGTTGACCGTATGGATTTGGGAAACTCTTTGAAAGATTTTTAATTTGTAACATCTATAACACCTCTTTTTTCAGATTTATTTTTGGTACTAGCCTTGCACTTG